>DATGBR010000028.1:0-25718 GCA_035312605.1 Candidatus Methylomirabilota bacterium | reverse complement strand
GGCTGCCGGAGCCGCAGTTCGAGGGTCAGACGAAGGCGAAGCTCGGCAACAGCGACATCAAAGGGCTCGTCCAGCAGATCGTGAACGACAAGCTCGCCGAAGCCTTCGAGGAAGACCCGGCGACGGCCCGGAAGATCGCCGACAAGTGCGTGCGAGCGGCGCAGGCGCGCGAGGCGGCCCGCAAGGCGCGCGAGCTCACCCGCAAGGGCGGGCGCGACGACGAAGGGCTCGCGGCGAAGCTCGCCGACTGCTCGGAGCGCGAGCCGCAGTTCCGCGAGATCTTCCTGGTCGAGGGCGATTCCGCCGGGGGCTCGGCCAAGCAGGGCCGCGACCGGAAGGTCCAGGCGGTCCTGCCGCTGCGGGGCAAGATCATCAACGCGGAGAAGGCGCGCTACGACAAGGTCCTGTCCCACAATGAAATCCGGCTGCTGATCTCGGCGCTCGGCACCGGGATCGGCCCCGAGGAGTTCGACGTCAGCAAGCTGCGCTACCACAAGGTCATCCTGATGACGGACGCCGACGTGGACGGCGCCCACATCCGGACGCTCCTCCTGACCTTCTTCTTCCGGCACATGGTCCAGGTGATCGAGGCCGGCCACCTGTTCATCGCGCAGCCGCCGCTCTTCAAGGTGAAGAAGGGCCGGGCCGAGCGGTACCTGATGAGCGAGCGGGAGATGGAGGAGTTCCTGCTCGAGCAGTGGGTGGAGAAGGCGAGCATCAAGGTACCCGGCAAAGCGGCCCCGCTCCGGGCCGAGGCACTGCTGGAGGCGCTCAAGCGCGTGCTGGAGTTCCGCGCCCTCTTCGCCAAGATCGTCCGGCGCGGGATCCCGGGGGCGATCCTGGACGGGCTGCTCCGCAAGAAGTTCCGCGCCAGCAAGCGCGGGGTGGGCGACGCCGAGATCGCGGCCGCGGTGGCCGAGGTGGCGGGCGAGCTCCCCGGCTGGTCCGCGCAGCTCACCGGCGGCGACAACGGCGACGCGGGCGCCATCCAGGTCGCGGGGCCGCACGTGGCGCAGTTCAGCGTCGACGTGCTCAAGTCGCCCGACTACGCCCAGCTCCTCGAGCTGCACGGGGACATCGCGGGCCTGCACAAGGGTCCGTGCACGATCGTGGACGCGGCCGGGAAGGAGACCCAGACCAAGAGCCTCGACGGGCTGATGGGCGCGGTCATGGAGCAGGCCAAGGACGGGGCCACGCTCCAGCGCTACAAGGGTCTCGGCGAGATGAACCCCGAGCAGCTGTGGGAAACGACCATGAACCCGGAGACGCGCACCCTCCTCCGCGTGACCATGGAAGACGCGGTCGGCGCCGACGAGATGTTCACCGTCCTGATGGGCGACGCGGTGGAGCCGCGCCGCGAGTTCATCGAGAAGTTCGCCCTCGACGTCGTCAACCTCGACATCTAGGAGATCCGGACCCGTTCCATGAGCCCAGAGCGCCAAACCCCGGTTCCGATCGAAGAGGAGATGCGGAAGTCGTATCTCGACTACGCCATGTCCGTCATCGTCGGCCGGGCGCTGCCCGACATCCGCGACGGCCTCAAGCCGGTGCACCGGCGGGTGCTCTTCGCGATGCACGAGCTCGGGCTCAACTGGAATCGAGCCTACAAGAAGTCGGCACGGGTGGTCGGCGAGGTGCTCGGCAAGTATCATCCGCACGGCGACGCCCCGGTGTACGAGGCCCTCGTCCGCATGGTGCAGGAGTTCTCCCTGCGCTACCCGCTGGTGGACGGGCAGGGCAACTTCGGCTCGATCGACGGCGATCCGCCCGCCGCGATGCGGTACACCGAGACGCGCCTCGCCAAGATCGCCCACGAGCTGCTGGCCGACATCGACAAGGAGACGGTGGACTTCACGCCGAACTTCGACGAGTCGCTCCAGGAGCCGGTGGTGCTCCCGACCAAGGTGCCGAACCTGCTCGTCAACGGCTCCTCCGGGATCGCGGTGGGGATGGCCACCAACATCCCGCCCCACAACCTGCGGGAGGTGGTGGACGGGCTCGTGCGGGTGATCGACGATCCCGAGGTCAGCATCGACGAGCTGATCAAGCTGATCCCGGGACCGGACTTTCCCACCCGCGGCTACATCTACGGCCGCGGCGGCATCCGGGAGGCCTACACCACCGGGCGCGGCATCATCACCCTGCGAGCCAAGGCCCACGTGGAGAAGATGCGGGGCGGGCGCGAGGCGATCATCGTCACCGAGCTGCCCTACCAGGTGAACAAGGCCTCGCTGATGGAGAAGATCGGCGAGCTCGTGCGCGACAAGCGGATCGAGGGCATCAGCGAGCGCCGCGACGAGTCGAGTCGCGAGGGCATCCGCATCGTGCTGGAGCTGGGCCGCGGCGAGATGGCCCAGATCGTGATCAACCAGCTCTACAAGCACACCCAGATGCAGACCACCTTCGGGGTGATCATGCTGGCCCTCGTGGGCCGCCGCCCGCAGGTCGTCAATCTCAAGCAGATGCTCCAGGAGTTCATCGCGTTTCGTCGAGAGGTCGTCACCCGCCGGACCCGGTACGACCTCGCGCGCGCGGAGGAGCGGGCCCACATCCTCGAGGGCCTGCGCAAGGCGGTCGACCAGCTCGACCTCGTCATCCGCCTCATCCGCCAGGCGGAGAGCCCGGACGCGGCCAAGGACGCCCTGATGCGCCAGCTGGATCTCTCGGAGATCCAGGCGAAGGCCATCCTCGACATGCGGCTGCAGCGCCTGACCCAGCTCGAGCGCCACAAGATCGTCGAGGAGCACGAGCAGACGCTGGCCCTCATCGCGGACCTCAAGGGCATCCTGGCGTCCGAGGCGCGCCTGCTCGGGATCATCAAGGCCGAGCTCGCCGCGCTCCGCGAGGAGTTCGGCGACGAGCGCCGCACCGAGATCCTGGCCGAGACCACCGACCTCACCATCGAGGACCTGCTCGCGGACGAGGACATGGTGGTCACCATCACGCGCTCCGGCTACATCAAGCGGACCCACGTGGAGGCCTACCGCAGCCAGAAGCGCGGCGGCAAGGGCGTGACCGGGATGGAGACCAAGGAAGAGGACATCGTCGAGGACCTGTTCGTGGCCTCGACCCACTCCTTCCTCCTGTTCTTCACCAACAAGGGCAAGGTGCACTGGCTCAAGGTGCACGAGATCCCGGAGGGCGGGCGCCAGGCCAAGGGCAAGGCGATGGCCAACGTGTTGTCCCTCGCCGAGAACGAGCGGGTGGCCACCTGCGTCCCGGTGCGCGACTTCGAGTCGGGCGGCTACGTGCTCTTCGCCACCAAGCAGGGCAAGGTGAAGAAGACCGAGCTGTCCGCCTTCTCTCACCCGCGCGCGGGCGGCATCCAGGCCATCACCCTCGAGGACGGCGACGAGGTCATGGGGGCGCGGCGCACCGACGGCCAGCGCGAGGTCCTGCTCTCCACCAAGCAGGGCATGATCATCCGGTTCCCGGAGGACGAGGTCCGCCCGATGGGCCGCACCGCCGCCGGCGTCCGCGGGATCGACGTGGACGAGGGCGATCAGGTCATCGCGGCGGAGACCCTCAAGGAAGGCGTGACGATCCTGACCGTGACCGAGCGCGGCTACGGCAAGCGCACCCCGCTCGACGAGTACCGGCTGCAGGGGCGGGCGGGCAAGGGCATCATCGACATCAAGACCGCCGGGCGCAACGGGACGGTGGTCGGGATGCTCCAGGTTCGCGAGGGGGACGATATCCTGGTGGTCACCACCAAGGGCAAGATCATCCGCGTGCACGCCGACGAGGTGACGAGCCAGGGACGGAACACGATGGGCGTCCGCATCATCGATCTCGACGCGGACGATCAAGTGGGCAACCTGGCCCGGGTGGAAGCCGAGCAGGCCGCCCCCGAGGTGCCGTCAGAGTAGACCTCGCCGCGGCGGGAGCCCGGCGAGGGGACGGAGGCCGCGCAGCTGCGGCCTCTTTTGGCGATGCTCGACATCAAACTGATCCGCGAAGACCCGACGACGGTGGAGCGCGCCCTCGCGACGCGCGGCGCCGAGATCGCGCTCGCGCCGGTGCTCGCCGCGGACACCGAGCGTCGCCGGCTGGTGACCGAGGCCGAGGACCTCAAGGCCGAGCGTAACCGCGCCTCCGAGGCCATCGGGCAGGCCAAGCGGCGCGGCGAGGATCCGCAGGGTGCGCCGGCGCGGATGCGCGAAGTCTCGGATCGCATCAAGGCCCTCGACGGGCTCGTGAAGGAGGCCGACGCGCGGCTCGAGGGCCTGCTCCTCGAGGTGCCGAACCTGCCGCACGCGAGCGTGACGGTGGGCCGCTCGGCCGACGACAACGTCGAGGTGCGCCGCTGGGGCGCGCCGCGGCAGTTCGCCTTCGAGCCGAAGCAGCACTTCGAGATCGGCGAGGCCCTCGGCATCCTCGACTTCGACCGGGCGAGCAAGATCGCCAAGTCGCGCTTCACCGTGATGTGGGGCGCGGCGTCGCGGCTCAACCGGGCGCTCGTGCAGCTCATGCTGGATCTCCACACCCGCGAGCACGGATTCACCGAGGTCTGGGTGCCGCACCTGGTGAACCCGGAGACCATGGTCGGCGTGGCGATGCTGCCCAAGTTCGAGGAGCAGATGTTCCGGACGGTGGAGCCGGACGCGGGCCGCACGCTCTACCTGATCCCGACCGCGGAGGTCGCGCTCACCGCGCTTCACGGGGCCGAGATCCTGCCCGAGGCCGAGCTGCCGAAGCGGTACTGCGCGTTCACGCCCTGCTATCGCCGCGAGGCGGGCACCTACGGCCAGGACACCAAGGGCATGATCCGCCAGCACCAGTTCGACAAGGTCGAGATGGTGAAGGTCGTCGCGCCCGGCCAGTCCTACGACGAGCTCGAGTCCATGGTGCGGAGCGCGGAGGTGGTCCTGCAGCGGCTCGAGCTGCCGTACCGAGTGATGGCGCTCTGCACCGGCGACATGGGGTTTCACTCCGCCAAGACCTACGACCTCGAGGTGTGGCTACCGGGTCAGGGCAAGTACCGCGAGATTTCCTCGTGCTCGAACTGCGAGGGCTACCAGGCGCGCCGGCTCGACCTCAAGTACCGCCCGGCGGGCGGCGGGCGTGTGGAGCTCTGCCACACCCTCAACGGATCGGGGCTCGCGGTCGGGCGCACGCTGATCGCGGTGCTCGAGAACTACCAGGAAGCCGACGGGTCCGTGACGGTACCGGCCGCGCTCCGCCCGTACACGGGCGGCCTCGAGCGCATCGGGCCAACGGGGGCGGGACACTAGTCAGACGCGGAGGGGTGGCCGAGTCCGGTTGAAGGCGCCGGTCTTGAAAACCGGAATCCCGCAAGGGATCGGGGGTTCGAATCCCTCCCCCTCCGCCAAATATTTGGCGCCCGCGTCACGCGGCGGGCGCGGCTTCCTCGACACGGGCCGGGCCCGTTCCATCGGGCGTGACCGTGAGCCGGCGGGCGTGGAAGGCGCGCAGGGTGCTCCGGTGGCCCACGCTGACCACGGTGGTGCCCGGCAGGCGGTCTCGCAGCAGCGAGTAGAGTCTCGCCTCAGTCTCCTCGTCCACCGCCGAGGTGGCCTCGTCGAGGAAGAGCCAGTCGGGCCGCTGCACCAGCGCGCGGGCGAAGGCGATGCGCTGCTGCTCGCCCGGCGAGAGGGCCTGGGCCCAGTGGGCCGTCTCGTCGAGGCGGGCGGCCAGCTCCGGCAGCCCCACGACCTGCAGGGCCTCGCGGAGCGCCCCGTCCGCGACACCGGCGGGCGGCGTCGGATAGCTCACGACCTCGCGGAGCGTGCCGATCGGCAAGTAGGGCTTCTGGGGCAGGAAGAGCACGCGGCCGTCGCGCGGCAGCCGGATCTCGCCGCGGCCGAACGGCCAGATGCCCGCGATGGCCCGGAAGAGCGTGCTCTTGCCGGCCCCGGACGGGCCGCTGATGAGCGTGGTGTCTCCCGGCTGGATATCGAAGGAGACGTCTTCCATCAGGGAGCGGCCGCCCGGCAGCGCAAGGTTCACCCGGTCCAGGCTGAGGGCGCCGGCCGCGTCGGTCCCGTGGCGCACGCCTTCGACCGCGGCCTCCGCGCGCACCCGGGCGAGTGCGCGCTCGAAGCCCAGGAGCCGTAACACCACCGCGCGCCACTCCGCGATGTCGGTGTACGAGGTGATGATGAACGACAGCGAGTCCTGGACCTGGCCGAAGGCCTGCGAGGTCTGCATCAGCGCGCCGAGGGGAATCTCGCCGCGGAAGTAGCGCGGCGCGGCCACCAGGATCGGGAAGATGATGGCGGCCTGGCCGTACCCGGAGGTAAACCAGGTGAGTCGCTTCTGCTGGCGCATGATGTCCCACCAGTTCCGGACCACCGAGCCGAAGCGCTCGCGGAAGCTCCGCATCTCGTCCGCCTCGCCCTTGTAGAGGGCCACGCCTTCCGTGTTCTCCCGGAAGCGCACGAGGCTGAAGCGGAAGTCGGCCTCGTAGCGCTGCTGGTTGAAGTTGAGCCGCACCAGCGGCCGGCCGATCAAGTTGGTGAGCCATGTCCCGGCGATGGCGTAGGCCAGCGCCGCCCACACCATGTAGCCGGGCAGGGTCACACCCGCGCCGATCGGCAACGTGACCGAGCCGGAGAGTCCCCACAGGATGCCGAGGAAGGAGACGAGCGTCACCACCGCCCGCATGCCGCCGATGCTCAGGGAAAGCGCGCCCGTGACGAACAGGCGCAGGTCATCGGAGATGCGCTGATCCGGGTTGTCGGTCTCCCCGGACGTGAGCTGCATGCGGTAGTAGGCGCCGTCGGTCAGCCACGCCCCCAGGTACCGCTCGGTGAGCCAGCGCCGCCAGCGGATCTGCAGCATCTGGTTGAGGTAGATCTGATAGACCGCCGCCACGATGAAGAGGCCGGCGAGCCACGAGAAACGGATCAGCAGGCTGCTAAAGGCGGCGAAATCCTTGTCCTGGAGCGAGTTGTAGAAGAGGTTGTACCACTTGCTCAGCAGGACGTTGATGTAGACGATGAAGAGGTTCAGGACGACGACGACGAGCAAGAGCCCGCGGCCCGCCCAGCGGTCCTCCGAGAACCAGTAGGGGCGGATCAGCGTCCAGGCGTCGCGGAGCATCTCACGCAGGCGGGTCATGACAGGGCCTCCTGGAAACACAGCATAGCCCACCGGACCCTTAGCGGTAGTCCGCGCGGCGCGAATGGCATATACTCTGTGGGCTTGACGTTAGGAGAGGTGGCCGAGTCGGCCGAAGGCAGCCGCCTGCTAAGCGGTTATAGGGGCAAAACCTCTATCCCGGGTTCGAATCCCGGCCTCTCCGCCATGCGCGCCCTTAGCTCAGATGGATAGAGCGTCGGACTACGAATCCGAAGGCCAGAGGTTCGATTCCTCTAGGGCGCACCATTTCACGACGCATCTCTGCCTTATCCTCGACCTCTCGGGGAGAGGGTAGGGCAGAGGGCGTCGTCCCCCGCCGATTCACACACCATGGATGACGACCACTGGATGGGGCTGGCCCTCGAGGAAGCGGTGCGCGCGGCCCAGACTGGCGAGGTCCCGGTCGGCGCGGTAGTCGTTGTGGATGACCGGCTCCTCGCCTCCGGCCACAACGCGCCGATCGCCCGCCAGGATCCCACCGCGCACGCCGAGATCGTGGCTCTGCGCGCGGCGGCGCGGGCAGCCGGGAACTACCGGCTCCCCGGGGTGACGCTCTACACCACCATCGAGCCCTGCGTGATGTGCTGCGGCGCGGCGCTGCATGCGCGCGTCGCGCGGCTCGTCTACGGCGCGGACGACGTCAAGGCGGGCGCGGTGCGCAGCGTTCATCGGCTGCTCGACGACGCGCGCCTCAACCACCACATCGAGGTCACCGCCGGAGTCCGCGCGGCCGAGTGCGGGGCCCGGCTCGGCGAGTTCTTCCGGGCGAAGCGGACGTGATCCGCTTCCCGCTGGGGTCGACGGAACGCGGCAAGGCTTGCCGGAGCGCGCGCTCGGGTAGGGATGGACTCTCCCGCGCCCAGCGGCTACACTTGGGCCCTTGATGAAGTGACCGTGACATCAGTCGCGGAGGGGTGGCCGAGCCCGGTTGAAGGCGTCCGACTCGAAATCGGATAGGGGCGCAAGTCCCTCGGGGGTTCAAATCCTCTCCCCTCCGCCAAATTGATCGCACCTTCAGGAGTGCCCGATAGTGACGCGGAGGGGTGGCCGAGTGGCCGAAGGTGCGGCACTGGAAATGCCGTGTACGGGCAACTGTACCGTGGGTTCGAATCCCACCCCCTCCGCCATATCTTTTCGGTTGGCCGTGCTAGACGGGGAGGTAGCGGTGCCCTGTAACCCGCAATCCGCTATAGCGGGGTTGAATTCCCTCTCGAGGGCCGGTCGTGTCGAATGAGCCGTACGGGACGGCGTTGAGGGTTGGGCCCCACGCAACGGGATGCGTCGAACCCCGCCAGGCCCGGAAGGGAGCAACGGTAAGGCGCTCCTCTCGTGTGCCGTGGGAGTACCTGACCGGAGCAGGTTTCGTGCGGCGATCGCGGGACGGGCGGTTCGATTGAGGGTGCACGGTCTTTGACGTATCAGGTCCTGGCGCGGAAGTGGCGGCCGCAGGAGTTCGACGCGGTCGTGGGGCAAGACCCGGTCACCCGCACGCTCCGCAACGCGCTCAGCTCGGGCCGGGTGGCCCACGCCTACCTCTTCACCGGCCCGCGCGGCGTCGGCAAGACCACCACCGCGCGGTTGCTCGCCAAGGCGCTCGCCTGCACCGCGCGCACCGGGCCCGAGGCATGCGGCGCGTGCCCCCCCTGCCAGGACTTCGTCTCGGGGGCGCCGGTCGACGTGATGGAGATCGACGCGGCCTCCAACACGAGCGTGGACGACATCCGGACGCTCCGCGAGAACGTGAAGTACGCGCCCGCTCGAGGCCGCTTCAAGGTCTACATCGTGGACGAGGTGCACATGCTCTCCGGGGCGGCGTTCAACGCCTTCCTGAAGACCCTGGAAGAGCCGCCTGCCCACGTGGTGTTCATCCTGGCCACGACGGATCCGAAGAAGATCCCGGCCACCGTGCTGTCGCGCTGCCAGCGCTTCGACTTCCGGCCGATCGCCCCCGAGCAGCTCACCCTGAGCCTCACCCGCATCCTCGAGCAGGAGGGCGTGCCCTTCGAGCCGGGCGCGCTGCCGGTGCTGATCCGGGCCGCCGAGGGGAGCCTGCGCGATGCGCTCTCGCTGCTCGACACCGCGATCGCCTACGGCGAGGGGAAGCTCGACGAGGCGGGCGTGGCCCGCCTGCTCGGCTCCTCCTCGCCGGTGCACGTGCGCGGCTTCGTGGCCGCGCTGCTCTCCCGCGACGGCGCCGCCGCCCTGGAGGCGATCGATCGCGCGGCCACCGGCGGCGAGGACCTGGGCGCGCTCTGCCGCGAGGCCATCGAGATGGCCCGCCGGCTCCTGGTGCTGAAGGTCGCCACCGGCGCGCCCTTCGCCGATCTGACTCCCGCCGAGGCCGCCGAGCTGCGGGCCGCCGCGGAGCCGGTGAGCGCCGACGAGCTGATCTACGTGCTGCGCGCGTTCCTCGACGCCGACGGGGAGATGCGCCGCTCGCCCCATCCGCGGGTCGAGCTCGAGATCGCGGCGGTGCGCGCGACGCGGCGCCCGCAGCCGCAGGCCATCGAGACGCTGATCACCAAGCTCGAGGAGGCGGAGGCGCGGCTGCGGCAGATGCCCACGTCGACGGGCGGCTCCGCGCCCGCCCGCCCGGTGGTGGTGCAGACGACGCTGCTCGACGCCCGGCCGGCTCCCGGCGCGAGCCCGCCGCCCCGCGCCGCGACCGCGCCGCCGCCCGCGGCCGCCCCCGTGCCCGCCGCGCCGGCCCGCAGCTCCCGGCCGCCCGAGGACGAGCCCCTGGTCGAGACCGCCGCGGCCGACATCGAGGCGGCCGCGGCGATACCGGTCTCCGCGAGCAGCCTCGACACGGCGTGGGAGCGCGTGGTCACCGACGTGATGAAGCGCAAGGCCCTGCTCGGCTCGGTGCTGCAGCACGCGACGCCGCTCCGCGTGGAGGACGGCGTGCTCACGCTCGCGCTCCAGGCGAGCGGCTTCCACCGCGAGATGCTGAACGATCGCGGCAACAAGGAGCTGATCAACGAAGCGGTGCAGCGCCACGTGGCGTCGGCGCGCCGGTTCGAGCTCGATCCCAATGGCGTCGCGCCGGCCGCCGGCGGCGGGGCCCGGAACCACCCGGCCGTGCAGGCCGCGCTCAGCGCATTCCAGGGAGAGGTGGTCGCGGTGCGGCCCCGGACCCCGGAGGAAGGAGAGTCACGGTGAAAGGCTTCGGCAACATCATGAAGGAGGCGCAGAAGCTCCAGGCCCAGATGGAGCAGCTCCAGGCGGAGGCGGCCAAGAAGACGGTGGAGGCCACCGCGGGGGGCGGGATGGTCACGGTGGTGGCCAACGGCAAGCAGGAGGTGGTGTCGATCAAGATCGATCGCGAGGTCATCAACCCCGAGGACGCGCAGATGCTCGAGGACCTGGTGCTCGCGGCCACCAACGAGGCGCTGCGCAAGTCGAAGGAGATGGTGCAGGGGGAGATGAGCAAGATCACCGCCGGGCTCAAGATCCCCGGGCTCGGGATGTAATGGCCTACTACCCGGAGCCGGTGGCGCGCCTCATCGAGGCGCTCCAGCGCCTGCCCGGCATCGGGCCCAAGACCGCCCAGCGTCTGACCTTCTTCCTCCTCAAGCGGCCGGCCCCCGAGGTGGCCGCGCTCGGGGAGGCGCTCACCCAGCTCAAGCAGCGGATCGTGCACTGTTCGGTCTGCTTCAACGTGACCGAGCAGGATCCCTGTCGCATCTGCACCGAGCCGCAGCGCGACCAGCGGACACTCTGCGTGGTGGAGGAGCCCAACGACCTGCTCGCGCTCGAGCGCACCGGCGAGTTCCGCGGCCGCTACCACGTGTTGCTGGGCGCGCTCTCCCCCCTCGACGGCATCGGCCCCGAGGATCTCCGGGTGCGTGAGCTGCTGGCGCGGCTCGACAACGACCACGTCGAGGAAGTGATCCTGGCCACCAACCCGAGCGTGGAGGGCGAGGCCACCGCGATCTACCTGGCCCGGCTGCTGAAGCCGCTCGGCATGCGGATCACCCGCATCGCGCGAGGGCTGCCGGTGGGCGGCGACCTCGAGTACGCCGACGAGGTGACGCTCTCCAAGGCCATGGAAGGCCGGCGCGAGATGGGGTAGCGGCGCTTGGCGGGCGTCCGGCCCTGTGGTAGAAATGGACCGGACGGTTCCCTCCTGGATTCCCCGATAGCTCAATGGTAGAGCATCCGGCTGTTAACCGGAGGGTTGCAGGTTCGAGTCCTGCTCGGGGAGCCACTCCTCCTCCGGATGCTATAATCGCCCCGTGCCCCCCCTGACCGACGCTCGCAAGAAGTCCCTCCGTCGCGAGATGGAAGCGCTCCTCGGCGCGGGCGGGGTCCTCTCCGACCCCGACGAGCTGATGGTCTACGAGTCTGACGGGCTCACCCTCTTCCGGGCCCTGGCCGACTTCGTGGTGTTCCCCCGCACCGCCGAGGACGTGTCGCTCCTGGTCAGGCTGGCCAACCGCGAGGGGATCCCGTTCGTGGCCCGTGGCGCCGGCACCGGGCTCTCCGGGGGCTGCCTGCCCACCGAAGGCGGCCTCGTCATCTCGCTCATGCGGATGAACCGGGTGCTCGAAGTGGACTACGAGAACCAGATGGCGGTGGTGGAGCCGGGGCTGGTGAACCTGCATCTCTCCTGGGCGGTCGGCCCGCAGGGCTTCTACTACGCTCCCGACCCCTCGAGCCAGCAGGCGTGCACCATCGGCGGCAACATCGCCAACAACTCGGGCGGCCCGCACACGCTGAAGTACGGGGTGACGACCAACCACGTGCTGGGCCTCGAGGTGGTGCTGCCGGACGGCGAGCTGATGTGGATCGGCGGCAAGACGCGCGACGCTCAGGGCTACGACCTTGTCGGCCTCTTCGTGGGCTCGGAGGGCACCTTCGGCATCGCGACCAAGATCGTCGTCCGCATCCTCAAGAAGCCCCAGGCGGTGAAAACGGTGCTGGCGGTCTTCGACCAGGTCGACCAGGCGTCCGAAGCCGTCTCCGCCATCATCGCGCGCGGCCTCGTGCCCGCCGCGATGGAGATGATCGACCAGCTCACCATCGAGGCGGTGGAGGACGCGTTCGGCTGCGGCTACCCGCGCGACGCGGCGGCCGCGCTGCTGATCGAGCTGGACGGTCTCGCGGCCGGCATGGAGGCGCAGGCCGAGCGGGTGGTCCAGGCCTGCCGCGACTGCGGTGCCCGTGACGTGCGCGCCGCGCGCGACGAGGCCGAGCGCGCGCTGCTGTGGAAGGGCCGCAAGTCGGCCTTCGGCGCCTACGGGCGCATCTCGCCCGCCTACATGGTGATGGACGGAGTGATCCCGCGCACCAAGCTGCCCTACGTGCTGGGGCGCGTGAACGCGATCGTGGCCGCCCACGGCCTGCGCGTCGGCAACGTCTTCCACGCGGGCGACGGCAACCTCCACCCGAACATCCTCTACGATCCGCGCAATCCGGGCGAAGAGGCGCGGGTAGTGGCGGCGGGCGCCGAGATCCTGAAGGTCTGCGCCGAGGTGGGTGGCTCCATCTCGGGTGAGCACGGGATCGGCCTCGAGAAGGTGGACTACATGCCGTTCATCTTCTCGGAGGCGGACCTGGCCTGCATGCACCGGGTGAAGGACGCGTTCAACCCCACCGGCCTCTGCAATCCGGGCAAGATCTTCCCGAGCAACAAGGCCTGTGTCGAGGTCGGGCCGGCCTACCGTCCGCATCCGATCGAAGAGAAGGGGCTCGCGCAGCGGTTCTAGCGGGACCTTCGGAGACTGCGGTGCCCTCAGGGTTGCTCGACCAGCTGCGCCGCATCGTCGGCGCGCCTCACGTGCTGACCGGGGTGGAGTGCTCGCCCTACGTGGTGGACGGCCGCGCGCCCGAGGCGGCGGTCTTCCCGGGCACGCGAGAGCAAGTCGCGGCGGTGGTCACCCTCGCCGCCGAGCAGGGGCTGCCGGTCACCCCGTGGGGCGGGGGGACCAAGATGTGGATCGGCTCGCCACCGAACCGGATCGGCCTCGTGCTGGCGCTCAAGCGGCTCGATCGCATCCTCGAGCACGAACCGGGCGATCTCACCGTCACCGTCGAGGCGGGCCTCACGTTCGATCGGCTGCAGGTCGAGCTGGGCAAGCGGGGGCAGTGGCTCTCGCTGGATCCGGCCGCGTCCGACCGGGCGACGGTCGGCGGCATCCTCGCCAGCGACGCCTCGGGCCCGCGCCGGCATCTCTACGGCACCGCGCGCGACCTGGTGATCGGCCTCACCGTGATCGGTGCCGACGGCCGCGCGGTGCGCGGCGGGGGCAAGGTGGTCAAGAACGTGGCGGGCTACGATCTCCCGAAGCTCTACATCGGCTCGTTCGGCACGCTCGGAATCCTGGTGGAGGCCACCTTCAAGCTCCGCCCGCGGGCGGACGTCGATCGGCTCGTCGTCGCGCGCTTCGACCGGCTGAAGGACGCGGGCCAGGGCGCGCGCGCGGTGCTCGGCTCCGACCTGATTCCCTCCGCGCTCGAGCTGGTCGACGACCAGGCGCTCGAGCGGCTGAGCCCGGGCGCCGGCGCCGCGCTCCTGGTCGGCCTCGACGGCATCGCACCGCAGGTCGAGTGGCAGGTGGCGGAGCTGGAGCGGCTGCTGGCTCCGCTGGGCCTGCGCGAGAGCCGGGTCCTCGATGGCGAGCTGCGCGACGAGACCTGGCGCGGCTGCGCGGCCCTGGGCCGCCCCGGCCACGACGCCGTCGCGGCGGTGATGAAGTGGGCGGTGCTGCCGACGCAGCTGGCCGAGCTGATGGACGAGGGCGCGTCCGCCGCGCAGCGGAACGGGCTCCGCGCGGAGATGACCGCGCACGCAGGGGTTGGCATCGTCACCGCGAGCCTGTCCGGGAGTGCCGACCCCGGTCCGGTGGTGGCCACGCTCACCGACTGGCGCGACCTCGTCGTGGGCGCCAACGGCCATGCCACGGTGGCGTGGGCCCCGCTCGCGGTGAAGGAGCGCGTGCCGGTGTGGGATGATCCCGGCCCGACGCTGCGCCTGATGAAGGGCATCAAGGAGCGACTCGATCCGAGCGGTATCCTGAACCCGGGCCGCTTCGTGGGAGGCATCTGAGACCATGGCGCACGCCCCGACGACCACCGCGGCGCCGCACGCCCCGCTCACCCTGCATGGGCAGAGCGTCGAGGGCGTCGACCGCTGCGTGCACTGCGGCCTCTGCCTCGCCTACTGCCCGACCTTCTCCGAGCTGGGCACCGAGATGGATTCGCCGCGCGGCCGCATCTTGCTGATCAAGTCGCTGGCCGAGGGACGCATCGCCCTGACCGACTCCGCCACCGCGCACCTGGATCTCTGCCTCGGCTGCCGCGCCTGCGAGACCGTGTGCCCCTCGGGCGTGCCCTACGGCCAGCTCATCGAGGCCGCGCGCGCAGAGATCGAGCGCCAGCGGCCGGGCAGCTCACTGCGGCGGCTCTTCCGCTGGGTGAACTTCTCGCTGCTGCTGCCGAGCCCCCGCCTCCTGCGGCTGGCTGCGGCGGGCCTGCGCTTCTATCAGGCGAGCGGCCTGCGCCGCCTGCTGCGTGGATCGGGGCTGCTCGCGCTCCTGCCCGCGTCGCTCCGGCACTGGGAGCCGCTGCTGCCCGAGCTGCCGCCCGCGGCGGACCGGGCGCCGCTGCCCGAGGTGACCGCGGCCCAGGGCGCCCGGAGAGGCCGCGTGGGTCTCCTCACCGGCTGCATCCAGCAGGCCGTCTTCGGCCCGCACAACCGCGCGACCGCGCGCGTCCTAGCGCGCAACGGCCTCGAGGTCGTGGCCCCGCGCGCGCAGGCCTGCTGCGGGGCCCAGCACGCGCACGCGGGGGAGCACGCCACCGCGCTCACGCTCGCCCGGCGCACCATCGAGGCCTTCGAGCAGGCCCGGGTCGAGCAGATCGTCGTCAACACGTCGGGCTGCGGCGCGCACATGAAGGCCTACGGCACGCTGCTGGCCGACGACCCCGCCTGGCGCGAGCGCGCGGCCCGCTTCGCGGCGCGCGTGCGCGACGTCTCCGAGATCCTGGCCGAGCAGCCCCTGCGCGGCCCGCTCCGGCCGGTCGCGCGCAGCGTCACGTATCACGATCCCTGTCACGTCGTGCACGGGCAGAAGATCCGCACCGAGCCGCGCGCGCTGCTGGCCCAGATCCCCGGGCTGCGCGTCGTGGAGCTCAAGGAGGCCGACTGGTGCTGCGGCTCGGCCGGCACGTACAACCTGACCCAGCCCGAGATGGCCACCCGCCTGCAGGAGCGCAAGGTCGCCCACGTGCAGGCCACCGGCGCGGACGCGGTGGTGACCGCGAATCCCGGCTGCATCATCCAGATCGCGCAGGGTCTCGCGGCCAAGGGCGCGCCCATCCAGGTGCTCCACATCGTGGAGCTGCTCGACCAGGCCTACGGCGGTCCCTCACGGTGAGGGGAGAGCAATGCCTAGCGTGAAGGTACTCGACGTGGCGGACCTGTCACCCGGCAAGCCCGCGCTGGTAACTCTTGATGACCGCGATGTGGCGGTGATTCGCCGCGGCGACGAGATCCTGGCCATCGGCAACGAGTGCCCGCACCAGGGCGGCAGCCTCTGCGACGGCTGGGTGGAAGGCGACATCGTGATCTGCCCGCTGCACGGCTGGGAGTTCGATCTGCGCTCCGGCGCCTGCATGACGGTGCCCGGCGAGAGCGTCCCGCGCTACACCGCGACGGTGGAGGACGGCGCGATCTACCTGGAGGAGGCCGAGTGAGCAGTCCGGAGCGCCCGGACCGCGTTCCGCAGGAGCACAAGGCCACCGCGCCACGCGCCATCGGCTGCTTCGTCCTGACCATCTCCGACTCGAAGACGCCAGAGACCGACACCAGCGGCGCGCTCATCCGCGAGCACCTCACCGCGGCGGGGCACCGCGTGGTCGGCCACGCGATCGTGCGGGACGAGCCGACCCAGGTGACCACGGTGATCGGGAAGGGCTGCGCGGATCCCGCCGTCGAGGCCTTCATCCTCACCGGCGGCACCGGGGTCACCTCGCGCGACTCGACGTTCGAGGCGGTGGAGGCGCTGCTGGACAAGCGGCTCACCGGCTTCGGCGAGCTGTTCCGCATGCTCTCCTACGCGGAGGTGGGCGCGGCCGCCATGCTCTCCCGCGCTCAGGGCGGCGTGGTGCAGGGGCGGGCGCTCTTCTCGCTGCCCGGCTCGCCCAATGCCTGCCGGCTCGCGCTGGAGAAGCTGATCCTGCCCGAGTTGGGGCACGTGCTGCGCGAGGTCAGGCGGTGATGGGCTCCGGCTCGCCGCTGCGCGCCATCGCGGTATAATCGATCAGTCCTCGAGCACCACACCCCCAGGAGGCTTGCAGATGCGTCGTCCCCCGCTCCCCCTCGCGCTCGTCCTGTCGCTCGTCGTGGCCTCGGCGGCCGTCGCTCCGGCCCGAGCCGCGGATCTGTTGTGGCGGGACAGCCCGGGAGTCGCCGCGCCCCCGGACATCGTCCGGCTCAACGACTTCATGCACGACCTCTCGGAGCGCATGAAGCCGCCGCTCGTCCAGGTGCGGGTGCGCCGGGCCGCGGAGCCGCAGGCCGAGGGACAGGAGCAGCCGGGGACGCCCGAGGAGCGCCGCAGCGCGGGCTCGGGCTTCATCATCCGCGAGGACGGCTACCTGGTGACCAACGCCCACGTGGTGGGCGACGCCGATCGCATCCAGGTCCGGCTCTCCGACGGCCGCCGCTTCGACGGCCGGCTGATCGGGCTCGACGAGCGCGTGGACCTGGCCCTGCTCAAGATCGAGGCAAGCGGCCTGCCGGTCGCGCTGCTCGGCGACTCCAACCGCACGCGCGTCGGCGAGTTCGTGCTGGCGCTCGGCCACCCCTTCGGGCTCGAGCAGACCGTGTCCTTCGGCATCGTGAGCCGCAAGGGCGCGCCCATCCAGGTGGCGGCCCCCGGCTTCGAGTTCATCCAGACCGACGCGGCGGTGAACCCAGGCAACTCGGGCGGGCCGCTCGTCAACATGGCGGGCGAGGTCGTCGGGATCAACAGCATGGCGGCGGTCAATGGCTCGATCGGCTTCGCGATCCCGGTGAACCTGGTGAAGGCGCTCCTCCCGCAGCTCGCCGAGAAGGGCAAGGTCGAGTGGGGCTGGCTCGGCGTCAGCATCGCGGAGGTGCCCGACGAGGACGCCGCCAAGTTCGGGCTCAAGGAGCCGAAGGGCGTGCTGATCCGCCAGGTGGTGGTCGGCCAGCCCGCCGATCAGGGCGGGATCAAGGCCAACGACGTGGTGGTCTCGGTGGACGGCGCCAGCGTCGAAGGACCGCGCGATCTGCAGCGGATCATCTCGAGCACGCCGGTCGGCCAGATCGTGAAGATCTCACTCATGCGGGAGGGCAAGGAGCAGGAGGTCGCGGTCACCGTGGGCGCCTACCAGGCCGCCCCGACCCGCACGCCTCGCCGTCCCGGGCCCGTGCCGGCGCCCCGGCAGCCGCAACCGCAGCCGTCGCCTCAGCAGCCTCGCTGAGGCCGGTGCTTCGCTCGGCCCGCCGCCCGGCCGCCCCCTTCATCCTCGGGCTGTCACTGGCGGCGGCGGTCGCCTGGGCGCCGGCGGCCCCGGCGGCCGCGGCCCAGGTCGAGTCGCTCCTCCCGTCCGACCGGCTGACCGTGCCGGATCCCGGCCAGGCGACCGGCCGCCGCATCGCCTTGCCGGCACCCGACTGCGGCGCCGACGCCGCCGGCTGCGACGAGGTGCGACTCCTCAACGAGCTGGACGGCTGGAGCGTCAACCCGCGGGTCACCATCCGATTCTCCGGGCCGGTGGCGCTCGACAGCGTCACGCGGGCCACCGCGTTCATCGTGCCGCTCTGGGCGGAGCCGCTGCCCTCGCCGGTGGGCCTCACCCAGCTCGTGTGGGACGCGGAGCACAACACGCTCTACGCCCGCCCGGAGCGCTCGCTCCTGCAGGCGCGGCGCTACGCGCTGGTGCTGACCGCGAAGATCCTCGACGAGGCTGGCCAGCCGCTGGTGCCCCTCGCCGGCCGCGGGCTGGTGAGCGAGGCGGCGCAGGGCGTCTCCGCGCAGGGCATGGTCTTCCACCAGCTCAAGACGCTCGGGGTGGCGCGGCGCGATCTCGCCGCGGCGGCGGTCTTCACGACCCAGAGCGTGACCGCGGGCCTCGAGCAGATGCGCGCCGCGGTCGAGCTCGGCTCCGCGCCGGTCATTCACTTCACGCTCGGCCCCGGCGGCGCCCGCTCGGTCTACGCGCGCGCCGAGCTCGACGGGATCGAGCTGCGCCGCCAGGTCGCGTCCGACCCGGCCGCGGCGCTCGAAGAGCCGGAGAAGCTGCCGCTGGGCCTGGTGCCGCCGACCGACGTCCGCGCGATCGCGTTCGGCCGCTTCAGCGCGCGATCGTTCCTCACCGCCGATCGCCACGTGCCCGCCACCGCCACCCGCAGCGAGGCGCCGGCGCCGCAGGGGACCGAAGACGTCGACGTCACCGTCTTCATGCCGGCCGGCACGATGCCGCGGGACGGCTGGCCGGTCGCGATCTTCGGCCACGGCTTCGGCAACGATCGCCATGCGGTGCCGATTGTGGTGGCCGGCACCATGGCGCGCGCCGGCTTCGCCACCGTCGCGATCAACGTGGTGGGCCACGGCGGTGGGCCCGCCGGCACGCTCACCGTGTCACGCGCCGGCCGGGAGCCGGTGACGCTGCCCGCGGGTGGGCGCGGTCTGGACCTGAACGGCGACGGGCGCATCGGCATGACCGAGGGCGTCGCGACCCGCGCCGCCTCGCCGCTCGCGCTGATCAGCATGCGCGACGGCCTCCGGCAGACCACCGCCGACCTCATGCAGCTCGTCCGCGCCATCCACCGCGGTGTCGACGTGGACGGCGACGGCCGCATCGACCTGGACCGGGAGCGCATCCAGTACTTCGGCCAGTCGTTCGGCGGCATCTACGGAACCCTCCTGATGGCGGTGGACCCACTGGTGCGCATGGGCGTGCTCAACGTGGCGGGTGGGCCCATCGTGGAGATCGCGCGGCAGTCGCCGGTCTTCCGCGGGCTGGCCCTGAACCAGCTCCGCCAGCGGCAGCCCCCCCTGGCCAACGGAGAGAACGACTTCACCGAGTCCCTGCCGCTGCCCGGCGAGGCCCCGGTGCGCGACCCGGCGCCGGGCGCGCTCGCCATCCAGGCCTACCTCGCCCGCGCGGAGTGGCTGTCCCAGAGCGCCAACCCGGTCGCCTTCGCGCCGTACCTGCGTCAGGCGCCGCTGCCCGGGGTGCCGGCGCGCCGCGTCCTGTTCCAGTGGGCGGTGGGCGATCAGACCGTGCCCAACCCGACCACGCGGGCGCTGCTCGAGGCGGGCTTGCTCTGGCCGGTCTCTTCGCTCTATCGTCACGACGTGCTCGGGCCCGGCCTCCCGGATCGCTTCCGCGACCCGCACGCCTTCTTCACCTGGACCGGCTGGATTGCGTTCCCCGAGGTGTACGCCATCGGGCGCGCGGCGCAGGAGCAGGCGGCGCGCTTCTTCCTCTCCGGCGGCCGGCAGATCGAGGCGGTGATCCCGCAGTTCGAGACCGCGGGCCGCCTGCCCGCCGCGAGGCCCTGACGTGAAGGCGGTCCTGCTCGGCACCGGCTCGCCGCCACCCAACCCCCAGCGGCGCGGCCCGTCGACGCTGCTCTCGCTGGGCGCGGAGCGCTTCCTGGTGGACGCGGGCTCGGGGGTGGGCGTCCAGCTCGTGCAGGCGGGGGTGCGCCCCTACGAGTGGCCGCGCGTCTTCATCACCCACCATCACTCCGATCACGTGATCGACCTGGGCCACATGCTGATCACCCGATGGATCGTGGGCCAGAACGCGCCGCTCGAGATCTGGGGGCCAGCCGGCACGCGGCGGCAGGTCGACAAGCTGCTCGACTACCTGCACTGGGACATCGAGGTGCGCCGCTCGCACATGGTCGACCGCAAGCCGCCCGCGGTGACGGTCACCGAGATCGAGGAGGGGCGCGTCATGGAGGCGGGCGGCGTCACGGTCAGCGCGTTCCTGGTCGAGCACGACCCGGTGCGCCCCGCCTTCGGCTATCACTTCGAGGGCGGCGGGCGCCGCGTCGTGATCTCGGGCGACACGCGGCCCTGCGAGAACCTGATCCGCTGGAGCCAGGGCGTCGACGTGCTGATCCACGAGTGCTGCGAGATGGCCAAGACCGCGTGGTATCCGGGGTGCGGGTGGCCCAGTCTCGAGGAGAAGATCCGCGACCTGGCGTCCTACCACACCCAGCCCGACGACCTGGGCCGCGTGGCCGAGAGCGCCCGCGCGAGGAAGCTCGCGGTGACCCACCTGATGCCCGGCTCCGAGCCGCGCGCGCTCGAGCACGCGGCGCGCCGGCACTTCGCGGGACCGCTGGTGGTGGGCAGCGACCTCCTCGAGGTCTAGCCCTCCGCGCGCAGCGCGTCCAGCACGCCGCGCGCCCACGGCGCGTCGAGCGACGGCCGCGGGCGGTAGGTGATCCCGCTCGCGATCCGCGCGTCGCCCTCCGCCTCCGCGGGCCGGTCGTCGAGCACGTCCTCCACCGCGAGCGTGAAGCGCGCGAGGTCGCCCACGCGACGCGCGGCGCCCCGCGCGCGGCACTTCACGTAGACCGTTCGGGCCGGCTCGATCACCAGGAGGGTGCCGACCCGGCGGGCCTCCAGGTTGCGCGCGCTCCGGCTTCCGGCCGCGATCGCGAGACGGAGCGTCGTCGCGTCGACCGCGAGCCACTCGAGGTAGGAGCAGAGCATCGGGTGCGGCGTGCCGTCGGCGTCCTGGGTGACGAAGGGCATTGCGCGGCCGAGCTGGGACTCGAGATCGGCCTGGGAGAGCTGCGCGAGCAGGTCCGCGGGGAGCGTAGGACCGAGCGAGCGGCTCACCGCTCAGTATCCGCGGGCGAGATCCACCGTCTCCCGGAGGGGCTGGCCCGCGAGGAAGCGCTCGACGTTGTCCACGAAGAGCTTGGCCACGATGTGATCGCGCCCCGGGTGGAGCCCGCCGATGTGGGGTAGCACCAGGATGCCTTCCGTGCCCCAGAACGGGTGCTCGGCGGGCAGGGGCTCGGTGGTGAAGACGTCCAGCACCGCGCCCTTGATGGTGCCCGCCTTCACCGCCTCGACGAGGTCGGCGTCCACGACCAGCTCGCCCCGCCCGAAGTTGAGCAGGTAGGCGGAGGGTTTCATGCGCTTGAGCCGGGCCGCGCTCATGAAGCCGCGCGTCTCGGGCGTCACCGGCAGGAGCAGCAGCACCCAGTCGGACACGGCCAGCACCTCGTCGGTGCCTTCGGGTCCGTAGACCCGGTCGACGTGCGGGATGGGCGCCGGACTCCGCCGCGTGCCGATCACGCGCATCTCGAGCGCCGCGGCCTTCCGCGCCAGCTCCTGACCGATCACCCCCAGGCCGAGGATGCCGAGCGTGGTGCCGGCCAGCGTCTCCGACACGCGGCGCCGCCAGCGATGCTCTCTCTGGTCGAGCGCGATGCCGGCATAGGGCTTGGTCAGGTGGAAGAGTGCGCCCAGGATGTTCTCGGGCATCTGCACGCGATGCGTGCCGCGGGCGGACGTGAGGATGAGACGCTCCGGCAGATCGGGCAGCGCGAGCCAGCCTTCCATGCCGGCGGTCAGTGCCTGGATCCAGCGGAGCGCGGGCATGCGCGGGAGGACGCCCGGCCCCGAGCGGTAGGCGAGCATGGCCTGCGCGCGCGCGAGCAGCTCGGGCGCGGGCGTCTCGGTCGGCGGCACGTGGACCAGCTCCACGCGCCGGTCGAGCCCGGCGCGCTCCATCGCCTGGCGATAGGGTCCGGCTTCGGGGATCCAGAGCAGCACCAGCGGGCGATCGGCAGCCATCGATGTGGGTTCCTCCCCGCGGGATGGTAGCCTAGAATTCATGCGCGCGCTGGTGATCGGCGGCTCGGGACAGGTGGGCGCGGCACTCGTGCGCGTGCTGCGCGCGCGCGGCCACGACGCGGTCGGCACCTGGGCGCATCACGCCTATCCGGGGCTCGTGGCGCTCGACCTGGCCGACGGCGCCGCGCTCGAGCGCCTGCTCGCCGACCATCGTCCCGACTGGGTGCTCTGCCCCGCCGCGCTGAGCCACGTGGACTACTGCGAGGACCACCCCGACGAGGCGTTCGCGGTGAACCTGCACGCCCCGCTCGCCGCGGCCCGGGCGGCGGCCCGGGCCGGCGCGGGCTTCGTCTACTACTCGTCGGACTACGTCTTCGACGGTGTCGGCGGCCCCTACACCGAGCAAGCGCCCCCGCGGCCGCTCGGCGTCTACGGGCGCAGCAAGGCGGAGGGCGAGCAGGCGGTGCTGGGCGCGCTCGACCGCGTCCTGGTGATCCGCACCAGCGTGGTCTACGGCCCGGAGCGCCAGGAGAAGAACTTCGTCTACCAGCTCATCCGCGCCTGCCGCGGCGGCCAGGGCTTCCGCCCCGCGGTGGACCAGCGCGCGAGCCCCTCCTACAACGTGGACGTGGCCACCGCGACCGTCGAGTGCTGTGAGCGGGAGGAGCGGGGCATCTGGCACCTGGCGGGCGCCGACACGCTCGACCGCATGGCCTTCTCGCGCCTGGTCTGCCGGGTCTTCGACCTGGACGGCTCGCGCCTCACGCCCGCGACCACCGCCGAGCTCGGGCAGAAGGCGGGCCGCCCGCTCGACGGCGGGCTCGACGTCGGCAAGGCCCGCCGGCTCCTGAAGACGCCGCTGCGAGGCGCGGAGGAAGGGCTGCGTGCGATGCGGACGGCGCTGGACGCGGGCCCGGTGACGGACGGAGCGGCCGTTGACCCGCCCGGAAACATACGGTAGAGTCACAACTTGGCTGTCGTCCCGGGACGGTGACCGTAGCTCAATTGGTTAGAGCACTGGACTGTGGCTCCAGGGGTTGAGGGTTCGATTCCCTTCGGTCACCCCACTCCTGAAAGCCGAGGCAGATTTGGGCGCCCATAGCTCAGCTGGATAGAGCGTTAGCCTCCGGAGCTAAAGGTCAGAGGTTCGAATCCTCTTGGGCGCACCATTTCTGATATTGCTACTGCTGTAGTCGTACCCGCTACGTCGCGGGCCGTTAGCTCAGTTGGTAGAGCAGCTGACTCTTAATCAGCGGGTCCAAGGTTCGAGTCCTTGACGGCCCACCAAACACGACGGGCACTTCCAGAACAGCGGGAGTGCCCGCCGTCTTTGTAGTGCGAATCACGGTGCTACTCCGCTCCAGCCGCCGGGGCGGCTTCGGCCGCCTTCGCGCGAGTCACGAGCCGCTCAATCGCCTCGCGTCGGTGAGCCGGGGAGAGGTGGGCATAGCGCTGGACCATCGCGAGGCTCTTCCACCCGCCGAGATCCTTGATCGCGAGGAGATCCACGGCCTCCATCGCCAGCCGCGAGGCGAAGGTGTGTCGGAGGTCATGGAAGCGGAAATCGTCGATCTTGGCGGCCCGCACGGCCGCGAGGAAGGTTTTTTTCGCCCACCGGAAGTCCCGCGTCCCGACGGTGTTGGGGAACACGAGCGCCGTGCCGTCCAGGGGCCGAGGGAGGCGGGAGAAGATGTTCCGGACGTCCGACGTCATCGGGACGTGCCGCGTCTCCCCGTTCTTCGCGCGGGGGATCGTGAGCACCCCGGCTCGGAGATCCGCATCCTTCCACCGGAGACCGAGGAATTCGGACTTGCGGAGGCCCGTCTGGAGCAGGATCGTCACGCGCTGGCGCTCGGCGTCGGTCGGCAAGGCCGCCATGAGTCGGGCTTCCTCCTCGTCGGTCAGGTAGCGTACTCGGCCCGACGGCTCCCGGAGCAGCTTGACCTTGCTGACCGGATTCTTCTCTGTCTTGCTGTCTCGGATAGCCACGTTGTAGACATGTTTGAGGAAGGCGAGCTCTCGGTTGACGGTAGCGGGCTCGACCACTTGGACGCGCTCGGTCTTGACGCGCTCGAGCTCCGCCGGCGTGAGGTCTTCAAGCAACCGGGCCCCGAACCGCTCCGTCCACGTGCGGCCGTAGCGCGCATCGTCGCGGTAGGAGCGCTTGTAGGTTTCGGCCTCGGCGAGGTAGTCACCGATCACATCCGCGAGGAGAAATGCCGTGGGTTTCGGCGCTCGCTTGGGGCAGGGCCGCTCGAGCCGATGCCGCTCGACCTCCCGTTGGGCCACGCTCTTGGGGCCCACGCGCGCCCGGTGAAGGTGCCCGTGGGGGCAGCTCCATCGAATCCACCAGTCTCCCCGCTCACGCTGCCCGTCACGGGTCCGCTGGTCTTGGGTGCCGCGAGCATTCTTCCGCCAATAGACGCCTCGACTTCCGGAACGAGCGAGCTTCATACGCGCCTCCTTCTACGATAAGGTCTCGGCTCCACGGGGAAGAGGTCTCGCACCGTGATCCCTAGGGCCTTCGCCAGCTTGTCCAGCATCGCCACGGTCGGGCTCATGTGCCCATTCTCGATCCGTACGACGGTCACGTACCCGACACCAGCTCTCCGGGCCAGCTCGCGAACCGAGTAGTCTCGACGCTCTCGCCAGCGACGGAGCAGGACAGGCATCAAGACCAGGTATCATATACGACACCACGTGGTCAAGATGTAGATCGTCGGGGCGGTAGGCACTGAGGGGCGTAAGAATACGGCCAACCCGTGGTCCGGGCAGGGCCAGCGGATTGGAGGCGCCGCGCCTTGGCGCTGAGCGAAGTGCTAGCGCATGCCACCAGGATGCCCCGGCAGGCCTTTGGCCACGAGTGCCTCCAAGTCCCTGGGTCGCAGACGGGTCAGTCGACCGACCTTCACAAAGGGGAGTCGGCGCTGATAGACCCACTTCCTGATCGCTCCCTCGCTACAGGACAGGAGCTCAGCGGCTTGCTTGATGGATAGAAGGCGATCCATGACTACGATTCTCCTCTCTGGGGTGTGCACGGGGCTCCTCGATGGGCCGATGCCATCATTCGACCGGGAGCGCTGTATCCACGCCGCGCGGTCGGTGCTCGTCGGTAGGCAGGCCACGAGACACCGACAAGGCCAGACGGGGGCGGCGTGGTCCGATTCGTGGGGTTTGGCGTTGCCGAAGGGGGAGGGGCGTTGAAGCGTTTCAGGAAATTGACGGCTAGCAACAGGAACGGGTCCTTGAATTTGGCTGCCGCGGCTCGGACCCGGGAATCGAGCGTGGCAGCGGCCGCTGCGCCACCGACGACCCCGGTCACGCCCGCGGCGAGGATCTTCACCGTGTCCGGGATGCGCAGCCCGGGAGTCTCCCCGACATACCAGGCGGCGAGGAGTTCGTCGACGAGGTCACGGACGTCGTTCCAGTCCTCGTTGCCTTTGAGGCGTTTCTGCAGCCTGTCGTGAAGTTGATCTCGGAGCGTCGCGCGAACATGCCGCCGCTTGAAGCTGTCCGGCGCTCCAACGACGCGCCTGGGGAGATCTTTGATGCTCCGCCGCAGGTATGCCTGCGCGTACTCGAGCATCTGATCTTTAATCTCACGTCGCTGGGCCTCCTCCTGAGCTTCCTGCACCTGGTGCTTTGCTTGCTCGATCTGCCGCTTGAGGACTGGTTCTACATCACTTAGGGGAGACGCAGGGCCCACGTTTCGGAGCGCGCGCTCCAGATCGGCGCCGAGCCGGAGTCGCACCCCTGCCGGCGTGTCGACGGGGAGCTCTCGCTGGGCGCGCACGATCAGCGATCCCAGCC
>DATGBR010000027.1:0-3915 GCA_035312605.1 Candidatus Methylomirabilota bacterium | reverse complement strand
CGTGACCCGTCGCCTCATCCCGTTCATGTTCGTGCTCTACATCGCGAACTTCCTCGACCGGGTGAACGTCAGCTTCGCGGCGCTCCAGATGAATCGTGACTTGGGCTTCAGCAGCGCCGCGTACGGACTCGGCGCCGGGGTGTTCTTCCTCGGATACTGCCTCTTCCAGGTCCCGAGCAACCTCGTGCTGGCGCGGGTGGGGGCCCGCCGCTGGATCGGCGGCATCATGATCGTCTGGGGCGTGATTGCCTCCGCCATGGTGCTGGTGCGCGGCGTCGGCAGCTTCTACACCCTGCGCGCCCTGCTCGGGGTGGTCGAAGCGGGCTTCTTTCCGGGGATGATCCTCTATCTCACGTACTGGTTCCCCGCCGTCGAGCGGGCCCGCGCCGTCGCCGGTTTCATGACCGCGATCCCCATCTCCGGGGTGGTCGGCGGGCCGCTCTCCGGGGCGCTGCTCGGGTTGAACGGCGTGGCGGGGCTGGCCGGATGGCAGTGGCTGTTCTTGCTCGAAGGACTGCCTTCGGTGCTGCTGGGCGCAGCCGCCCTGTGGTACCTGACGGATCGCCCCGCGGACGCGGCCTGGCTGCCCGCCGATGGACGCGCCTGGCTGGCCGAGCGCCTGCAGCAGGAGCAGGGCCGCACCGCGGGAATGCACGGCACGAGCCTGCGGCGGGCCCTGCTGAGTGGGGTCGTCTGGCAGCTGGGACTGCTGTACTTCCTTATTATCGTCGGCTTGTACGGGCAGGGGCTCTGGTTACCGCAGATCATCAAGGGCTCATCGCAATTGAGCGATTTCGCCGTCGGCCTGCTCTCGGCCGCACCTGCGCTCGCCGCGGCCGTTGCGATGGTCGCCGTCGCGGCACATTCCGACCGCACCCGGGAGCGACACCTTCACGTGGCGGCGCCGCTCGTGGCGGGCGCCATCGGTTTCGCGGCGACCGCGGCGACCCTCGAGACGCCCCTCCTCGCCACCGCCGCGCTCTCACTCTCGGCGATCGGCTTCACCAGCGCGCTGGGGCCGTTTTGGACGCTCCCGACGACGTTCCTGAGCGGGGCCGCGGCCGCCGGCGGCATCGCGCTCATCAACTCGCTTGGTAACGTGGCCGGCTTCGCGGGCCCCTACCTGGTCGGACTCGTCAAGGACGCGACCGGTGGATACGCCGGCGCGCTGCTCACCTTCGGAGTCCTCATGCTCGCGGGCGCGGCCCTCGCGCTCGCGCTGCGCCGCGCCTCAGGCTAGGTCGGCCGATGCCGCGAAACGCGGCGGGCGCCGAGCCTTCGTCGCCTGCTCGTACGCAAACGCGAGCTTGATCAGGGTTGCCTCTGTCCACGGCCGTCCCACGAACGAAAGCCCGACGGGCAGCCCACGCACCTGCCCCATCGGCACCGTGACGTGCGGGTAGCCCGCGACCGCGGCAGGGCTCGAGAAGCTCCCGCCGCCGCCCGGATCGCCGTTCACGAGATCGATCAACGCGGCCGGTCCGCCCGTGGGCGCGATCAGCGCGTCGAGCTGGTGCTCGGCCATCACGCTGTCGATCCCCTGGGTGCGCGCGAGCAGATGGTTCTTGTCGAGCGCGCGCAGGTAGTCCTGGTCGGTGAGCGGCCCCTTGGCCTGCGCCTGGATGAAGATCTCCTGCCCGAAGTAGGGCATCTCCTTGTCCTTCGTGCGCTCGTTGAACGCGATCAGGTCCTCGAGCGTCTTTGCGCCAGCCGTGGGAGCCCACTCGCCCAGGTACTTGCTCAGGTCCGCCTTGAACTCGTACAGGAGCACCGCGAACTCGGAGTCGTCGAACTGCCCCGCGGTCGCGATGTCCGCCGGATCGACGATCACGGCGCCGAGCCGCTTGAGCGCGTCGATCGCGCCCTCCATGAGGGCGTCGGTGGCCGGGCTGTAGCCCATGAACCGGGAGCGACATACGCCCAGGCGCGCTCCTTTCAATCCCGCGGGGTCTAGGACGCTCGTGTAGTCGGTCCGCGACCGGCCGGCGCTCGCGGCGGTCGCCTCGTCGCGCGGGTCGACCCCCGCGATCGCGCCCAACAGAATGGCCGCATCCGCCACGCTTCGCGCCATGGGACCGGCGGTGTCCTGGTTGTGGGCGATCGGGATGACCCCGCTCCGGCTCACCAGGCCGAGCGTCGGCTTGATCCCCACGATGCCGCAGCAGGTGGACGGCGAGACGATCGAGCCGTCGGTCTCCGTGCCGATCGCCACCGCGCAGAGGTTGGCGGCGACGGCCACGCCCGATCCGGAGCTCGACCCGGACGGCGTGCGATCGAGCGCGTACGGGTTGCGGCATTGACCGCCCCGCCCGCTCCAGCCGCTCGACGAATGGGTCGAGCGGAAATTCGCCCACTCGGAGAGGTTCGCCTTACCGAGGAGCACCGCTCCCGCGGCCCGCAGCCGCTCGACCAGGAACGCATCGCGCGGCGGCGTCACCCCGGCGAGCGCGAGCGAGCCGGCCGTGCTTTGCATCCGATCCCGCGTCGCGACGTTGTCCTTCACGAGCACCGGGATGCCGTGCAGCGGCCCGCGCGTGCCTTTGGCCTTGCGCTCGGCATCGAGCGCCGCGGCCTGCGCCAGCGCGTCGGGATTGGCTTCGAGGACCGCGCGCAGGGTCGGTCCTCTCCGGTCCAGCTCTTCGATCCGCTGGAGATAGGCCGCTACGAGCGAGCGCGCGGTGTATTTCCCCGACTCAAGGCCCGCCTGCAGCCCGGCGATGGTGGCCTCCTCGAGCTCGAACGGCGCGGCGACCCGCGCGGTGGGTCGACTGACCCCGCGCGCGAGCGCGGGGAGCGTGGGACCCACCGCCGCAACTGACCCGCTCACTGCGGCATGCTCGAGAAACGCACGGCGGTCCATCGTCCAATCGCTCATTGGCGGTCTCCTCGTGGAAATGACAGGCGGCGGGAACGGGGCTAAACTTGCTGCCACTCGGGACTCACGGCCAGCGATGCAGCAGACAGTCGGAGGGCAGTCGGACGTAGGGAGGCTCCGCCGCGTCGCGGTGAAGCACGCGCGCGACGCATTCGGCGACGCGGCCGCGGTCGATCGCCAGTGGCGCGACCTGGGCTACACCGCCCGCCCGGACGTCACGGCGGCGACGGCCGAGTACGAGCGCTTCCTCGCGCTGCTCGAGACGGCCGGCATCGAGACGCTACACCTGCCGCCGGATCCCACGGTGGGCCTCGACTCGCTTTATGTGCGGGACGCGTCCATCGTGTGCGAGAGCGGCGTCATCCTCTGCAACATGGGCAAGCCGCAGCGGCGCACCGAGCCAGCCGTCCAGGAGGCCACTTTCCGCGCCGCCGGGGTCCCGATTCGCGGTCGCATCACCGGCGACGGGACCGTGGAGGGCGGGGACGTGTGCTGGATCGACGAGCGCACCCTGGCGGTGGGTCGGGGCTACCGGACTAACGACGCGGGGATCCGCCAGCTGCGTGACCTCGTCCAGGACTGCGTGGACGAGGTTGTCGTGGTGCCCCTGCCCCATTGGCACGGACCGGAGGACGTCTTTCACCTCATGTCGATCGTGAGCCCGATCGACCGGGACTTGTTCCTCGTTTACTCGCCCCTCATGCCCGTGCCGTTTCGCGAGGCGCTCATCGCCCGCGGCATCGAGCTCGTCGAGATCCCGGACTCCGAGTTCGCAACGCTGGGGTGCAACGTCTTGGCGGTCGCGCCGCGTGAGGTGCTGATGGTCGCCGGCAATCTGGAGACGCGGGCCCGGCTCGAGCGCGCCGGCGTGACGGTGCACGAGTTTGCGGGGCGGGAGATTTGTCTCAAGGGGGGTGGCGGGCCGACGTGCCTGATCCGACCGCTGACGCGGGACCGGAGCTAGGGCCCCCCGGCGGGCCCCCAGTCTTATATTGGAGCCGAACCCCGTCTCTGGGAGGGTGCCATGTCCAGAACTGTCC
>DATGBR010000026.1:0-3835 GCA_035312605.1 Candidatus Methylomirabilota bacterium | reverse complement strand
CGCGTAGGGCATCCGCATGTGATCGAGCAGGCGCCCGGGGGTCGCCACCAGGATGTCGACCTTCTTCCGGAAGGCGTGCTCCTGCGGGCCCATGCCGACGCCGCCGAACACCGCCGCGCCGTCGATCCGGGTGAAGCGGCTGAGCTCGCGACGGTGCTCGTCGATCTGCGCGGCCAGCTCGCGGGTCGGCGCCACGATGAGGGCGCGCGTGGTGCCGCGGGGCAGGGCGGACAGGCGCTGCAGAATCGGCAGCAGGAACGCGGCGGTCTTGCCGCTGCCGGTCATGGCGCACGCGAGCACGTCGCGGCCGGCCAGCCCGGGCGGAATCGCGTCGCGCTGGATGGGAGTGGGCGCCTGGAAGCCCAGCGCCGTGATGGCGCGGAGCAGGTCGGGGTGAAGTCCGAAATCAGAAAACGACATGGAGCAGGTAACCTCTTGCGGGCAGGGAATTGGGCCCGTGGCCAGTCTTCCGCGGATGATCTTGACGCGCCCCACGATGCGGAAGCGGACGGGAAACGCGGTCTGCAGATGCAGGTAAGTTGGTTACAGCATACACGCCCTCCCCGCGGAAACGGAAAACTTTCCGCGGGGCCGGGCCCGGCTTACTCGGCGCGCTGGGCCATCCGCTCCGCGATCTCGGCCTCGAAGAGGGCCAGGGTCAGCGGGCAGGGCGGCTCGTTGGTGTCGATGTGCTGGCACTCGAGCTCGCTGCAGCGGACGAACAGCTTGCCGTTGCCGCCCAGTGACTGACGGCGGCGGAGCGAGATGGAGACGGTCTCGGAGACGACGCTGCACTGGTACGACTTCGTGGGAGTCCGGGGCACGGTGTTCCTTTTCTCCCGGCCGTTGCGACCGAGGGAACCAGTATACGTTATTTTTCCACCGTGGTGCGCTCGATGGCGAGGAGCTTTTCCAGCTCGATCACGCCGAGCATCTTCTTCTCCAGCGGGTCCCAGTCGCGCCGCGGGCGGCCCGCCCCGAAGCCGTCGCCCAGGTCCGCGTAGATCGTCCTCCACGCCTCGTACGCGGCGAGCAGCGGGGTGGAGGGATCGGCCACGATCCGGTAGCCGAGCCCGCCTAGGTCGGCGAGGGTCATGCCGAGCCCGGCCAGCCCGCCGCGGCGGGTGAGGTACATGAGCGGTCCGCCGAGGCGCTCCGCGATCGCCCGAAGCTGCTCCGGGATGTGGGCCATCGAGAGCAGCAGCACGTCGGCGCCCGCCTTCCGGTAGATCTCCCCGCGTCGCAGGGCGTCGTCCAGGGTGCTCGCCCGCATGGCGTTGGTGCGCGCGATGATGAGGAAGTCCGGGCTGCGGCGCGCCCCCACCGCGGCCTCCACCTTGGCCGCCATCAGCTCGGCCGGGATCATGTGCTCGATCCCCACGTGGTGGTGCGCCCGCTTCGGCACGAGCTGATCCTCGATCTCGATGCCCGCGAAGCCGGCCGCCTCGCTCATGCCGATGGTGCGGCGCATGTGCATCGGGTCGCCGTAGCCGCACGCTCCGTCGAGGATGAGCGGGAGGGACGACACCGCCCCGATGTCGAGCGCGGCCTGGCACATCTCGGTCAGGTTGAGGTTGGCCTCGAGCGCCACCTTCTGGTAGCCGGTGGAGCCGCCGCCCAGGTAGCCGGCCGGAAAGCCGGCCGCCTCCACCATCCGGGCCATCAGCGGGTTGAGGACGAGGGGGGCGGTGACCGGCAGCGGCCCCCGCAGCAGCGCGCGGATGGACGGGCTCATGGCCGCTGCCTCACACCGCGAGGAAGCCGCCGTCGACCACCAGCTCGGTGCCGGTGATGTAGGAGGCCTCGTCGGAGGCGAGGAACAGCACCGCGTGGGCGACCTCCTCCACCCGGCCCTCGCGCTTCATCGGCACCGTGTCCAGGAACGGCTGGCGCCACGCCGGGTCCGCCGAGACCTTCGAGGTCCGCATCGGGGGCATGAAGCCCGGGTGCACCGAGTTCACCCGGATGCCGTCTCGGGCGTACTGGACCGCGCCGGACTTGGTCATGATGCGCACCGCGCCCTTGGAGGCGTTGTAGGCCATGTGCAGCCGGTCCTGGCCCACGAAGCCCGAGATCGACGAGATGTTGACGATGGCCCCGCCCCCCGACTGGCGCATCGCGGGCACCGCGTGCTTCATGCCGAGGAAGACGCCCTTGGCGTTGACCCCCATGATGTTGTCCCACGACTGGGTGCTCGTGGTGTCGGGGTCCGAGGAGCCGCTGATTCCCGCGTTGTTCACCAGGATGTCGAGCCGGCCGTAGGCGCCGGCGGTGGATCGGATCACGTCCTGCCACTCCGCCTCGCTGGTGACGTCGAGCTTGGCGAAGCGCGCCTTGCCCCCGCCGCCGGTGATCTTGCCGGCCACCTGCGCGCCCGCCGCCTGGTCCACGTCGGCCACCACCACGGTGGCTCCCTCGCGGGCGAAGATGAGCGCCTCGCTCTCTCCCATGCCGTGCGCCCCGCCGGTGATGATCGCGACTTTTCCTGCGAGTCTCATGATGGATCCTCCTGAGGGGCGCCTACTATAGCCCGCCGCGGCGACACGGGCAATCGAGGTCGAGGCCGGTAACTCCTCCCGGGTGATTCCTTCCCGGCGCGTCGCGGCCGCGCGCAATTTGCCGCGCGCAAGCCGCGATGCGGTCGACACGGTGAGGCGCGGCCGCGGGCACGGGCCTTGCTCCGGTTCATGGGCATGCCGACCAAGATCCGGATCAATCTGGCCAACGAGCAGGAGCTGCGGGAGCTGCCCGGCATCGGCGCGCCCGAGGCCGCGGCCATCGTCCGGTTCCGATCCGAGCACGGACCGATCACGGACGCGGCCGCGCTGGCGCGCGTCCTGGGCAATCGCCCGCTCGCCGACCGCATCGGCTCCCGCGCCGACTTCGCCCCGGCCGACTCCACCGCGCCCGAGGCCCCGGGGGCCTAGCCCGGCAAAGCCGCGCGCCCGCCCTCCCGCAGCACGGTATACTCCTGCGCCGTGAGGAGGACGTCATGCGCGCGGTGATCTGTCACGCCTGGGGAGCGGTCGAGAGCCTGAAGGTCGAGGAGGTGCCCGCGCCGGTTCCCGCCGCGGACGAGGTGCTGATCGACGTGCGGGCCACGTCGGTGAACTACGCCGACTCGATCATGGTGGCCGGCAAGTATCAGACGCGCCCGCCTTTTCCGTTCAGCCCGGGGCTCGAGACCGCGGGCGTGGTCGCGGCCGGCGGCGCGCGGGTGACGCGCTTCCGGCCCGGTGACCGGGTGATGGCCACGCTCGGCTGGGGCGGGCTCGCCGAGCAGGCGGTGGCCAAGGAGAGCGAGACCTTCGCGATTCCCGAGGGCATGTCCTTCGAGGAGGCCGGCGCGTTCCCCATCGCCTACATCTCGAGCGACGTGGCGATCCGCTGGCAGGGCCGCCTGGAGGCGGGCGAGACCCTGCTGGTGCTGGGCGCGGCCGGGGGCGTCGGTCTCACCGCGGTGGAGATCGGTCACGCGATGGGCGCGCGGGTGATCGCGGGGGCCAGCACCGCGGAGAAGCTCGCGGTGGCCCGGGCGCACGGCGCCGACGACCTCGTGAACTACGCCGCCGAGAACCTCACCGAGCGGGTGATGGCGCTGACCGGGGAGAAGGGCGCGGACGTCTGCTTCGACCCGATCGGCGGCGAGCTGGCCGACGCGGCGCTCTCCGCCCTCGGCTGGGGCGGACGCATGTTGCTGGTGGGCTTCGTGGGCGGCGTCCAGCAGATCCCGGCCAACCGGCTCCTGGTCAAGAATCGCTCCGCCCTCGGCTGCTCGCTGCGCTACTACCGCAACCAGGCCCCGGACAAGCTCCGCCGCTCGGTCGAGGCGCTG
>DATGBR010000025.1:0-22418 GCA_035312605.1 Candidatus Methylomirabilota bacterium | reverse complement strand
CTTGCTGTTCACCGCGCTCGGCAACCGGTTCTGGCACCAGGGGCTCGACCAGCCCATCGCGGCGCTGCCGCTGCAGATCTACGCGTACGCCATCGCGCCCTACGACGACTGGCACCGGCAGGCCTGGGCCGGGGCGCTCGTACTGATCACGCTGGTGTTCCTGGCGAGTCTGGCGGCGAGGCTGGCCACGCGAGGCCGGATCGTTGCCCGCTGAGGTGACCATGGGAGACGGCATCTACGTCAAGGGGCTGCGGGCCTGGTTCGGCGAGACCCTGGTCCTGAAGGGCGTCGACCTCACGGTCGCGCCGAACGCGGTGACCGCCATCATCGGGCCGTCGGGCTGCGGGAAGTCCACGTTCATCCGCTGTGTCAACCGTATGCACGAGACGGTGCCGGGAGCGCGGGTGTCCGGCCAGGTCCTGCTCAACAGCGAGGATCTGTACGCGCCGGGGGTGGATCCGGTGCAGGTGCGCCGGCGGATCGGGATGGTCTTCCAGAAGGCCAACCCGTTCCCCACCATGTCCGTCTTCGACAACGTGGCGGCCGGACTCCGGCTCGCGGGGGTGCGCCGGAAGTCGCGGCTGCAGGAGGAGGTGGAGCGGGCGCTCCGCCACGCGGCCCTGTGGGACGAGGTGAAGGACGATCTGGACAAGTCCGGGGTGAGCCTCTCGGGTGGCCAGCAGCAGCGGCTCTGCATCGCCCGCGCCCTCGCGGTGGATCCGCAGATCCTCCTGATGGACGAGCCGTGCTCGGCGCTCGACCCCATCGCCACCGCCAAGATCGAAGAGCTGATCCACGATCTCAAGAAGGAGCTGACGATCGCAATCGTCACCCACAACATGCAGCAGGCCGCGCGCGTCTCGGAGTGGACGGGCTTCTTCCTGCTCGGCGAGCTGGTAGAGTTCGGGGTCACCAAGGAGATGTTCACGACCCCCGGCGACAAGCGGACGGAAGACTACATCACCGGTCGGTTCGGGTAAGGGCGGAGAGCGCCATGTCACGACACTTCCACGAAGAGCTGGAGGCCCTCAAGCAGACCCTGCTCGCCATGGGGGGCCTGGTGGAGGATCAGATCCGGCGGGTCATGCGGGCCCTCCTCGAGCGCGACGACGCGATGGCCCAGGAGGTCATCGAGCGCGACCGGCAGGTGAACACCTACGACGTGGAGGTGGACGAGCAGTGCGTGAGCCTGCTCGCGCTGCACCAGCCCGCCGCGGGGGACCTCCGGTTCATCACCACCGCCATGAAGATCGTGACCGATCTCGAGCGCATCGGCGACCAGGCGGTCAACATCGCCCAGCGGGTGCTCGAGCTGAACCGGGAGCCCCAGCTCAAGCCCTACATCGACCTGCCCCGCATGGCCGAGAAGGCCCAGCGCATGGTGAAGGAGAGCCTCGACGCGTTCGTGGCCCGCGACACCGCGCTGGCCCGGCAGGTGTGCGGGGAGGACGCCGAGGTCGACGCGCTCAAGGAGCAGATCTTCCGCGAGCTGCTCACGTTCATGATGGAAGACCCCCGGACGATCCCCCGCGCCATCCGGGTGATCCTGATCTCCCGCTTCATGGAGCGGGTCGCCGACCACGCCACCAACATCGCGGAGATGGTGGTGTACCTGGTGGAAGGCAAGATGGTCCGGCACACGCTGGCCTGAGGACCGCGACGTGTATACTGCCAGTGTGAGTGCGGATCGTCGCTATCAGCTGCAGTCCGAGGACGCCAACCGGCGCCTCGACGCCCTCCTCGAGCACCTGCGCGTGCCGGAGGCCTCGTGGCCGCTCTACGCGGAGATGCTCACCACCGCGCTCAAGATGTTCGAGGACGGGACCGGGGTGGCCGACCTCAAGATCGCGAACGCCGCGTTCAAGGAGATCCGCTACGGCTTCAAGGTCTTCGCCCCGTGGCGGAACGTGCCGAAGGTGACCGTGTTCGGCTCGGCCCGCACCCCGCGCGAGCACCCGATCTCCGAGCAAGCCTACGCCTTCGGCAAGCGCATCACCGGCGCGGGGTGGATGGTGATGACCGGCGCGGGGGGCGGGGTGATGAGCTCGGCCCAGGAGGGCGCGGGTGGCGAGCGCTCGTTCGGCCTCAACATCCGTCTGCCGTTCGAGCAGGAGGCGAACCCCTGGATCGCCTCCGATCCCAAGCTGATCTCGTTCAAGTACTTCTTCACCCGCAAGCTCTTCCTGGTGCGGGAGGCGCACGCGATGGCGTTCCTGCCCGGCGGCTTCGGGACCGCCGACGAGGCCTTCGAGGCGTTGACCCTGATCCAGACCGGCAAGTCGCCGGTGCTGCCGCTGGTGATGCTCGACGAGCCGGGCGGCACCTACTGGAAGACGTTCGACACCTTTGTGCGGCGCGAGATGGTGGGCCGCGGCATGGTCGGGTCGAGCGATCCCGACCTCTACCGGGTCACCGATGACGTGGAGACGGCCGCGGCGGAGGTCGAGACGTTCTACCGGAACTACCACTCGCAGCGCTACGTGCGCGACTCGCTGGTGCTCCGGATGCGCCGCCCGCTGGCGGCCGAGACCCTCGCCGAGCTGAACGCGTGCTTCGGCGACATCATGACCGGGCCCGCGGTGCAGGCGCCGGGCCCGGTGCCGGGCGAGGGAGACGAGCTGCCCGATCTGCCGCGGCTGGTGCTGCCCTTCAACCGCTCGGGCTTCTCGCGGCTGCGGAGCCTGATCGACGTGGTGAACGCGCCGGCCTGACCGGCGCCCGCCGTCCCCGACCTACTCCGGCTCCTCGCGCTCCTCGGTGGTCTGGCAGGCGGTGCAGACCCACGTGCGGAGCAGGGTGACGCGCTTCGGATCGCGCCTCAGCGTCCACGGCATCAGCTTGCGGGCGCCGCAGCGCGGGCACACCTCGGTCGGCTGACCCGGCTGCACCTCGTGCGGGAGCCACGGGATCTTGGGCTTCATGCGCGCGATTATACGCCAAGAGCGTGCCCGCGAGCGCGCGCCTACCGCTGGCGGACCCGCTGGACCATCGCCCAGACCAGCCGGGCGTAGAACCCGAGACAGATGCCGGTGAGGGCGATCGTGCCGACGACGACCTGGGAGGCGTCCGCGGGCGACTTCAGGAGGTTCGGGGTCACCGGGATCGAGGTGATGCACACCAGGATGTCGAGCACGGTGAAGCCGAGCGCCGAGTAGAGCAGGAACAGGATCTGCCGCCGCGCCCGCATGGCCCGGTACGCGCGACGGCAGGCCGCCTGCTCCGCAGCCCCACCCCCGGCCGCGCCGGCGTCCAGCCGACGCAGGACGCGCTCGACCCCCTTCCACCCGTTGCGCTCGAGCGCGCGCCACAGCTCCCGGAACGGATAGGCCTGCCACGCGGTCTCGAGGTGATCGGCGGCCGTGTCGATGATCCGATCGATCTCGCCGAGCCGGTAGAGGACCACCGCGACCAGGATCGCGCCGCCCCCGGCCAGGGTCTGGGGGACGGTGCTGAAGGTGTAGTAGAGCGTGCTCTCGTTCATGCCGCGCGCGAGCAGAATACTACGCTAAGCTCGCCCGGTGTCCGCCGCCTACCTGGTCCTCCTGGTCGCGAACCTCGTCTTCTCCACCGGCTACGCGGTCACCCGCGTCGTGCTGAACGACGTGGGGCCGGCCACGCTCGGTCTGGCCCGCGTGCTGATCGGGGCGGTGCTACTCCTCGGCTGGGCCGCGTGGCAATCGAGCGCGAGCCCGCGGGTCCCCCCACGCATCCCGTGGACGCGCGGCGACCGCGTGCGGGTCGCCCTGATGGGCGTGGTGGGCTTCGCGCTCGCGTTCGCCTTCGGCAACTGGGGCCTCGCGCACTCGACCGCCAGCAACGCCGCGCTCCTCATCACGGTCGAGCCGACCACGCTCCTCGTGCTCGCCCCCCTGCTGCTGGGCGAGCGCCTGTCGCGCCGAGAGACGGTTGGCGCCGCCCTCACTCTGCTGGGCGCCGTCGTCGTGGTGGTGAACGGGGTGCCGGGGCTGACGCAATCCCTGATGCCGCACTGGCGCGGCGACCTGGTGCTGATCCTCTCCGGCGTCGCCTACGCCGGGTACTCGCTCCTGGGCCGGGACGTGCTGACCCGCCACCCGGTGTCGCTCGTCACCGCCCATTCGGTGGTGTGGGGCGCGGTGTCGATCGCGCCGCTGGCGCTCTACGAGTGGCACGTCGGCCCGCCGCCCGCGTGGACCGCCGGCGCGATCGCGGGCACCGTCTACCTGGGGGTGGTCATCACCGCGCTCGGCTACGGGGTCTGGAACTGGTGCCTCGAGCGGGTGGGCGCCGCGCGCGTGGCCGCGTTCGTCAACGTGCAGCCGCTGGCCGGCGCGCTGCTCGGGGTGTGGTGGCTGCGCGAGCCGCTGACCCCGTTCCTGGTGGTGGGGGGCGTGCTGATCGTGGCCGGGCTGCACCTGACGGTGAACGGGGCCCGAAGAGGGTAGAATACCGGCATGCGGCGGGTGCGGGTGGGGCTCAGCCAGGTGAACCCGACGGTGGGCGCGGTCGAGGCGAATGCCCGGCTGGTGATCGCCGGCATGGAACGCGCGCGTGCCCTCGGCTGCGACATCGTGGCCTTCCCGGAGCTGGTGCTGACCGGGTACCCCCCGGAAGACCTGCTCTTCAAGCCCGCCTTCATCGAGGCCAACCTGCGGGCGCTCGCCGAGGTGGCCCGGGCGAGCCGCGGTCTCACCGCCATCGTCGGCTACGTGGACAAGCGCGACGACATCTTCAACGCGGCGGCCATCCTCCACGACGGGGTCCTGGCCGGCACCTATCACAAGCAGTACCTGCCGAACTACGGCGTCTTCGACGAGAACCGCTACTTCCAGTCCGGCACCGAGTCGCCCGTGTTCACCATCGGCGACACCGTGATCGCGGCCAACATCTGCGAGGACATCTGGTACCCGACCGGGCCCACCACGCTGCAGGCCCTGGGCGGGGCGGAGCTGGTGGTGAGCATCAACGCCTCGCCGTATCACGCGGGCAAGGGGCGGTTCCGCGAGAAGATGCTCGCGACCCGCGCCGCCGACGACCTCGTGTGCCTGGCCTTCGTCAACACGGTGGGCGGCCAGGACGAGCTGATCTTCGACGGCCAGTCGTTCATGTTCAACGAGAAGGGCGAGTGCGTGGCCCGCGGGAAGGCCTTCGAGGAGGACTTCGTGGTGGCCGACCTGGACCTCGACGAGGTCTTCCGCGCGCGCCTGCACGACTCGCGGCGGCGGAAGGAGAAGCTGCGCGCGACCGAGGCCCCGCCGCGGCGCGTGACCCTGCCGCCTCTGCCCGCGCCCGAGCGGCCCCGGCTGCCCGCCCACGAGGTGGCGGTGCTCGAGCCGGTGGAGGAGATCTACCAGGCCCTCGTCCTCGGCGCGCGCGACTACGTCACCAAGAACGGGTTCCGCCACGTGGTGCTCGGCCTCTCGGGCGGTATCGACTCGTCCCTCGTGGCCGCCATCGCGTGCGACGCGCTGGGGCCGGCCAACGTCACCGGGGTCACGATGTCCTCGCAGTTCTCCTCCAAGGGCACGCGGGCGGACGCGGCGCGCCTGGCCCGGAACCTCGGCATCGAGTTCCTGCGCCTGCCCATCACCCCGGTGCTCAACGCCTACCGCCGCGCGCTGGCCCGGCCGTTCAAGGGGCTGAAGGAGGACGTGACCGAGGAGAATCTGCAGGCCCGCATCCGCGGCAACTACCTCATGGCGCTCTCGAACAAGTTCGGGTGGCTCATCCTCACCACCGGCAACAAGAGCGAGATCGGGGTGGGCTACTCGACGCTCTACGGGGACATGGCGGGCGGCTTCGCGGTGATCAAGGACGTGCCGAAGACGCTGGTCTACCAGGTGTCCGAGCACGTCAACCGGCGCGCCGGCCGCGAGGTCATCCCGCGCTCGGTCTTCGAGCGGGCCCCGTCCGCGGAGCTGCGGCCCGACCAGACCGACCAGGACACCCTGCCGGCCTACGCGACCCTCGACGCGATCCTCGAGGCCTACGTGGAGGGCGACCAGGGCGTGGCCGACATCGTGGCGCGCGGCTTCGATGCCCCGACGGTCAAGCGGGTCATCGCGATGGTCGACCGCAACGAGTACAAGCGCCGCCAGGGGCCGATCGGGATCAAGATCACCCCGCGCGCCTTCGGCAAGGACTGGCGCCTGCCGATCGTGAACCGCTTCCGCGAGTAGGCGCCTGCTCTCCTCCGTCGCCCTGTTCGTCCTGGCCGGCCTCGCCGAGATCGGAGGCGGCTACCTCATGTGGCTCTGGTGGCGCGAGGGGCGGCCGTGGCCGCTCGGCCTGGTCGGAGCCGCCGTCCTCGTCCTCTACGGGCTCATCCCGACGTACCAGGCGGCCCACTTCGGCCGCGTCTACGCGGCCTACGGCGGCGTGTTCGTGGTGCTGTCACTGCTCTGGGGGTGGGCCGTCGACCGGGTGAGCCCGGACCGCTACGACATCGCGGGCGTGTGCTTCTGCCTGGCCGGCGTCGCGGTCATGATGTACGCGCCGCGCCCTTCCTAGGATGGCGCCCGACACCGCGGGCGGGCGCCTGGACCCCGCCGATCACCTGCGCCGGCCGTGGCGCGTGCACGCCCTCGCGGCGGCGGAGGGGCTCACGTTGCGTGACGTCTGGGAGGTCGCGATCCCACTGCCGGCCGGAGTGGCACTCGCGTGCTGGGTGGAGGCGTTGCGGACGGAGCCGCGCGGGTTGCCGTCCCGAACGCTCTTCGGCGTCCGCCGGGCCTTCGGGCGTCTCCTCGGCCTCGATCGCGGCAGCGCGGGCCTCGTGCCCGTTTACCAGGAGCCGGACGAGGTCCTGTCCCGGCTCACCAACCGCACGGTGACCGCGTTCTTGCACGTCTCGCTGGTCGAGCGGCGCCCGCGGCTCGCGGTGTACGTTCGCCCCAACGGCGCGCTCGGCCGCGGCTACATGGCCCTCATCGAGCCCTTCCGGCAGTGGGTCGTCTATCCGGCCCTGCTCGCGGCCGGCGCGCGGGCGGCGGCGCGGCTAGCGGGTCGGCAGGGCGTCCAGAGACTGTAGCGTCGCGAGCCGGCGGTAGATGCCGTCGGGCCGCGCCATCAGCTCGTCGTGGGTGCCCATCTCGGCAATGCGGCCGGCGTGGACCACCACCACCCGGTCGGCGTGCTTCACGGTGGCGAGGCGGTGGGCGATCACCAGCACGGTGCGGCCCCGCATCAGCTCGGAGAGGGCCTGCTGCACCAGAAACTCACTCTCCGCGTCCAGATCCGACGTCGCCTCGTCGAGGATCAGGATGGGCGGGTCCTTCAGGAACGCGCGGGCGATGGCCAGGCGCTGGGCCTGGCCCCCCGACAGCTTGACCCCGCGCTCGCCGACCGACGTCGCGTAGCCCTCGGGCAGGGCGGCGATGAAGTCGTGGGCCTGGGCCTGGCGGGCGGCTCGCTCGATCTCGGCCGCGGTGGCGCCCGGCCGGCCGTAGGCGATGTTGTACTCGACCGAGTCGTGGAAGAGGAAGGTGTCCTGGGTCACGATGCCGATCAGGCCGCGCAGCGAGCTCACGGTGACCGCGCGGAGGTCGTGACCGTCGAGGGTGATGCGGCCCGAGGTGACGTCGTGGAAGCGCGGGAGCAGCTCCATGAGCGTGGTCTTGCCCGCCCCCGACATGCCGACGAAGGCGACCAGCTCCCCCTTGCGGACCGACATCGAGACGTCGCGGAGGGCCCATTCCTCGGTCTCCGGATAGCGGAACCCGGCGCCCTCGAAGACGATGGAGCCCGCGAAGCCGGGAAGCACGTGCGCGTCGGGCGCGTCCACGATCGCGGGTGGGGTGTCCAGGATCTCGAACACGCGCTCCACCGAGGCGATGGACTGCTGCACGGTGTTGACCATGCGGGAGAGCTGGCGGACCGGCCCGTAGAGCAGCACCACCGCGGCGGTGAACGAGAAGAACTCGCCGGGGGTGAGCGCGCCCGAGATCACGCGGTAGCCGCCGTACCAGAGCGCGCCCATGATGGCCAGCGCGCCCAGCACCTCCATCAGGGGCTCGGCCATCTCGTCGATGCGGCGGTCCTTCAGGGCCAGGCCGAGGAGGCGGTCGTTCACCGAGTTGAACCGCTCCTGCTCGAGCCCCTCGCGCCCGAAAGCCTTCACGATCTTGGTCCCGGTGAACGACTCCTGCAGCACCACGTTCAGCTCCGCGATCTTCTGCTGGGTCCGCCGGTTGATCTTGTAGAGCTTGCGGCCGATCGTCCGCACCGCGACCCCCACCAGGGGGAAGACCGCGATCGCGATGAGGGCGAGCACCCACTCGCGCAGGAACATGACGATCAGCAGGGCCGCGATCGTCCCCACGTGGCGGACCGCCATCACCAGCACCGTCGAGGAGAGGCGCGCCAGCCGGTTGACGTCGGTGACCACCCGGGTCATCAGCTCCGCGGAGTGGAGCGAGGCGAAGAACGCGAGCGGCATGGACTGGATGTGGGCGTACAGCTCGCGGCGGATGCGCGCGATGACCCGCTCGCCCACCGAGGCCATCAGGTAGGACTGCCCGAAGCGGCCCGCGCCCTTGAGCAGGTACGCGCCCAAGAGCGCGAGCGGGATGATCCGGAGCATGGTCTCGTCGCGCTTGAGGAAGATCTCGTCCATCGCGGGCTTCACGAGCCAGGCGATGAACGCCTCCGCGCCCGACACCAGCAGGGCCAGCACGCCGCCCAGCACCAGCACCGGCCAGTAGGGCCGCAGGTACGGCAGCAGGCGGGCGAGGAGCCCGTAGCGCGCGGTCACGCCGATCCTCGCGCGGTGAGCAGCCGACGATACAGCGCCTCGGTGCGCTGGACCTTCTGGGCCATCGAGAACTGCGCCTCGACGCGCTTGCGGCCGGCGCGGGCCATGGCCTTGGCGCGGGTCGGGTTCTCCAGCACCCTGAGAATCGCCTGGGCCAGCGCGTCCGGATTGCGGGGCGGCACCAGCAGCCCGGTCTCGCCCTCGACGATCAGCTCGGGGTGCCCCTCGATGTCGGTGCCGATCACCGGGGTCTCCACCGCGAGGGCCTCGCGCAGCGAGCCGGTCAGCCCGAGCCCGGCGTAGGAGGCGTCCACCACCAGGTCGCTGGCGGCGAGGATCTCCGGGATGTCCTCGCGATGACCGAGCACCGAGACCGCATCGGCGATACCGCGCCGGAAGGCGCGATCGCGCAGGGTCGGGATGCGCGGCGGCGGCGCCCCCACGAAGAGCAGGCGCGCGTGCGGGGCGGCGTGGCAGACGCGGGCCATCGCCTCCAGCACGTCGTCGTTGCCGCGCCACGAGCGGATGCCCACCTGGGTGACGAGGGCGTGGTCGGGGGCGAGCCCCAGCTCGGCCCGGATGCGCCGGCCGTCCACCCCGGGATGGAAGCGCGCCAGATCGGTGCCGGAGTAGATGACGTCGATCTTGGCCGCCGGCACCCCGGAGGCCACCAGGCCCCGCTTGATCGATTCGCACACCGCCACGATCGCGGCGACCCGCGGGGTGGTGTAGCCGAGGCGCGTCCAGCGATCCACCGGGAAGCTCACCCCTCGGTTCAGGATCATCACCGGGATCGTGGTGACGAGCCCGGCGAGGAGGGCGAGCGAGCGGGCGCGGCCCTTCTGGCAGTGCACGACCTCGACGTGCTGGTCGCGGATCAGCCGGGCCAGGGTCCACGCCGAGCGCAGATCGAGGCTCCCGCGCATGGGCACCGCGGCGTAGCGCACCCGGGACGCCGCGCAGGAACGCTCCCACTGCGCGCTCGGCCGGGTGGCCACCACCACGTGATGGCCACGGGCGGCGAGCCCCGCGGCCAGATCGCGGAGCTGCATCGCCGCGCCGGTGAAGTAGTCCGCCTTGGGGTAGATCTGGAGGATGTTCACGAGCGGCCCACCCGGTTCCTCAGTGCCGGCCGGTCACCGGGTACGGAAGAACTCCTTCACCGCCGCGATCACGTCGTCGATCTCGGCCGGGGTGTGGCCGGCCGAGATCGGCAGGGTCAGGATCTCGCCGACGAGACGCTCGGTCACCGGCAGGACCGGGGGGTCGAACGGCTCGAGCGCGGGCTGCTTGTGGCTCGGCACCGGGTAGTGGATGCCCGTCGCGATCTCACGCTCCTTGAGGAACCGGGCGAGCGCGTCGCGCTCGGGCGTGCGCACCACGTACATGTGGTAGACGTGGCGGGCGCCCGGCGCCTCCACCGGCAGCCCGAGCGGCAGGCCGGCCAGGCCCGCGGCGTAGCGTGCGGCGAGCGCGCGGCGGAGGTCGTTCATCGCGTCGAGCCGGCGCAGCAGCACGCGGCCGACCGCGGCTTGGATGTCGTTGAAGCGCAGGTTGAAGCCGACCTCGGCGTGCACGTCCTTGTTGATCCGGCCGTGGTTGCGCAGACGCCGGCAGCGCGCGGCGACGTCGTCGTCGTCGGTGACGAGCAGGCCGCCGTCGCCCATGACGGTGAGGTTCTTGGACGGGTAGAAGGAGAACACCCCCGCGCGCCCGAAGGTGCCGACCTTGCGGCCCTGCCAGGCGGCCCCGTGGGCCTGCGCGCAGTCCTCGAGCAGCCACAGGCTCCGCTCCGCGCAGAGGCGCCGGATGCCGTCGAGGTCGGCCGGGTGGCCGTAGAGGTGCACCGGGACGAACCCGACCGTCCGGGGCGAGACCTTCGCGGCCGCGTCCCCGAGATCGACGGTGTAGGACTCGTCCACGTCGACGAAGATCGGCTTCGCGCCCGCGAAGCAGACCGCCTCCACGGTGGGGAAGGCGGTGTGCGAGGGCACGAGCACCTCGTCGTCGGCCTTGACCCCGAGGGCCTTGAGCACCATCCAGATCGCGGCGGTGGCGCTACTCGTGAGCACCGCGTGCTTGCTGCCGAGGTAGCGCGCGAACTCCTGCTCGAAGGCCTTGCACTCCGGCCCGAGGATGTACTGCCGCGAATCGATGGCCGCGAGCACCGCGGCCTTGATCTCATCGTCGACCGGCGGGCGGGACAGGGGGACGGGCATCAGCGGGATCCTCCGGTCAAGGGTGGAGCCGGGAGTACTTGCCGCGGAAGTACAGGAGCGGCTCGCGGCCCGTGTCGTCATGGCAGTCGGCCGCCTCGACCTGGGCCACGAAGATCGTGTGATCGCCGGCCGGGTGGGCCTGGACCACCGTGCACTCGATCGCGGCCAGGGCCTCGTCCAGGATCGGCAGGCCGAACGCGCCCGGGCGGTAGCCCAAGCCCACGAACTTCTCGTCGCCGCTGGCGGTCGGCGCGGTGGCGAACCGGCGCGAGGCCGTCTCCTGTCCGGCGCAGAGGATGTTCACCGCGAACTGGCCGGCGGACTTGATCGCCGGATAGCTCTGCGCCTTCTGCGACACGCAGACCAGGATGAGCGGCGGGTGGAGCGACACCGACGTGAAGGAGCTGGCGGTGAGCCCGGTCGGGCGGCGCTCGGCGTCCCACGCGGTGATGATGGTCACCCCGGTGGCGAAATGACTCATCGCACGGCGGAAGTCGTCGGGTCCGAGCACCTGACCGTTGTAGCAATTCCTGCTCGATTTTTCAAGTTCCCCAAGGGCTTGGACGGCACCGGTAGACTGAGTGCCGGCGGGGGTGTCCCCCGCTTCACGGTCGTCTGCGCCGACCTGCGGGGCTACCGGCGCAGCGGCTGCCCGGCCTCGACCCCGGACCACGCGCCGTACGCGAAGCGGGCCATGGCGGCCGACATGGTGAGGGTCATGGAGCAGGCCACTTCTTCCCGGAGGAGGCGCCCGAGCGGACGGCCGAGGCCCTCGGCGCCTTCTTCGGCGGCGCCTGAGGCGCGATGATCCGGTCCCGGTGGTGGCGTCCCGAGTAGGCGCCGAGTATACTGCGCCCACACCATGGCCACGCCCACCGCTCCGACCGAGCACATCGTTCTCGACGCCCTCCGCGCGATCCGCGATCCCGATCAGGGCCAGGACATCGTCTCGCTCGGCCTGGTAAAGGAGATTCGCATCCAGGACGCGGAAGTGTCCTTCACGCTGGCGTTCGCCGGCCAGGCGCCCGCGACCAAGGCCGCGCTCCACAGCAGCGCCTCGAAGGCCGTCGCGCAATTGCCCGGGGTCAGCCGGGTGAGCGTGAAGATGGGCTCCGCGGCCGCCGCCCGGCCGCAGGCGGGCGCGCCGCCGGCGCATGCCCACGGCCACGGGCAGGCAGCGCCGCAGGCCCAGGCCGCCGAGTTCATCCCGGAGGTCAAGCACACCATCGCGGTCTCCTCCGGCAAGGGTGGGGTCGGCAAGTCCACGGTGGCGGTGAACCTGGCGCTGGCGCTCAAGCAGTCGGGAGCCCAGGTCGGCCTGGTCGACGTGGACGTCTACGGACCCGACGTGCCGCTGATGATGGGCGCCAAGGGGCGCCCGGGGATGTTCGACAACAAGATCATCCCGGTCGAGGCCCACGGCATCAAGATCATGTCGATCGGGCTGCTGGTGGCCGAGCGGGAGGCCCTCGTCTGGCGCGGGCCCATGATCCACTCCGCGGTGCAGCAGTTCCTCCGCGACGTCAACTGGGGACCGCTCGACTACCTGGTGTTCGACATGCCGCCCGGCACCGGCGACGCCCAGCTCTCGCTCTCGCAGGTGGTGCCGCTCTCCGGCGTGGTCATGGTGACGACCCCGCAGGAGGTGGCGCTGCTCGACGTGCGCAAGGCGCTCGGCATGTTCCGCAAGCTGAACGTGCCGATCCTCGGCATCGTCGAGAACATGAGCTACTTCGTCGCCCCAGACACCGGCCGACGCTACTCCATCTTCGGCGAGGGCGGCGGCCTGCGGGTGGCCGAGGAGTTCGGGGTGCCGCTGCTCGGACAGATCCCGCTCGAGATGGACACGCGCGCGGGGGGCGACGCGGGCGTGCCGATCACGGTCGGCCAGCCCGATTCCGCGCAGGCGCAGGCGTTCCGGACCATCGCGGCCGCGGCCGTCGCGCGCGTGGAGGCGGTGGCCGGGCTCAAGCTTCCCGATCTGCGCTGATCCGGGTGTCGGCTCAGATCTCGCTGCCGATCTTCCCCCTTCCGGACCTCACCTTCTTCCCGCACACGATGCTCCCCCTCCACATCTTCGAGGCGCGCTACCGCGCGATGATCACGGACTGCCTCTCGCGGGACCGGCGGCTCGCGGTGGTGGGGCTGCGGCCGGGCTACGAGGAATCCTACGAGGGGCGGCCGGCGGTCCACGACGTCATGGGGGTCGGCCGCATCGTGCAGTGGGAGCGGATGGCCACCGGCCGCTTCAACCTGCTCCTGCAGGGCGAGCGCCGCGCACGGATCGACCGCGAGCTGCCCGCGGACACGCTCTATCGCATGGTCGCGGCCACCCCGCTCGATGACATCGGGGTCGACGCTCCCGGGGTGGAGGCGCTGGCGAGCCGGGTCAGGAGCCGAGCCGCCCGGATCCTGGCCACCGTGGGCCGCTCGGGCGTGGAGCTGCAGGCGACCCTGGACGCGCTGACCGACCCCGGGCGGCTGTGCGACCTGGTCGCCTCCACGCTGATACCCGGTTCCTCCACGCGGCAAGCCCTTCTGGAAGAGCTGCACGTGGAGCGGCGGCTGGAGCGCCTCGCGGCGGCGCTCGACGATCTCCTGAGCCATCTCACCGGCGAGGGCGGCCGCGCATGAGACGCCCGCTCCTCCTGGTCGCGCTGCTGGTGGGCCTCCTCGCCCCGTCCGCCGACGCGGCGACCCGGTGGGGCTGGCTCGGGGTGCGCATTCGTGACCTCTCCGAGCAGGAGATGGAGGACATCTCCAAGCGCTTCGGCATGCGCGAGGGCTTCGGCGCGGTGATCGTGGAGGTCATCAAGGAGACGCCCGCCGCAGCTGCGGGCCTGCGCAACGGCGATCTCGTGGTGGCCTTCCGCGACCGGCCGGTGGTCGACACGCGGAGTCTGCAGCGGGCGATCGGCTCCACGTCGGTGGGCGAGACCGTGCGGCTCACCGTCCTGCGGCCCGAGGAAGGCCGGCGGCCGGTCCAGGTGAAGGTGGGCGCGATGCCGGAGGCGATGGCGGCCGACCGGGTGGCCGCCGAGTACGGCTTCCTCGTCCGCGATCCGGAGGGCCAGCCCGAGCTGGGCGGGGCCCGGCCGAGCGCGGTACCGTCGGTCGCCGCGGTGATTCCGCGCAGCCCGGCGGAGCGGGCCGGCCTCCAGGTGGGCGATGTGCTCACCGAGGTCGCGGGGCGCCCCGTCGTGAGCCTCGACGCGGTCCGCGAGGCGCTGCTCGCCGCCGGAGCCGAGGGGCCGCTCCCGCTGATCGTCCGCCGGGACCAGGAGCGGATCGCGGTGACGCTCGAGCCCACCGCGGCTCGCTGAGGCGGCAGTCCCATGGACTTAGCGGAGCTGTGGCGGCTGTCGGCGACCGAGGCGGCCGGGCTGATCCGGGCGGGGACGATCGAGTCGGGCGACCTCGTGCTGGCCTGCCTCGAGCGCGTGGCCCGGGTCGAGCCGGACGTGCAGGCGTGGACCTTCCTCGATCCGGACCACGCGATGGCGCAGGCCCGCGCGGCAAACGAGTGGCGGCGGTCGGGGCGGCCGCTCGGCGCGCTGCACGGGGTGCCGGTCGCGCTCAAGGACATCATCGACACCGCGGACATGCCCACCGAGAACGGGTCGGTGCTGCACGCCGGGCGGACACCGTCCCGCGACGCAGCGGTGACGGAGCGCCTGCGGGCCGCCGGGGCGATCCTCATGGGCAAAACGGTCACCACCGAGTTCGCCACCCGGACACCCGGCAAGACACGCAACCCGCACCACCCCGGCCACACGCCGGGCGGCTCCTCGAGCGGCTCCGCGGCGGCGGTGGCCGCCGGCATGGTGCCGCTGGCGGTCGGGAGCCAGACCGGCGGCTCCATCATCCGGCCCGGCTCCTACTGCGGGGTGTTCGCGCTCAAGCCCACGTTCGGGCTGATCTCGCGGCAGGGCATGTTCCGGCTCTCGCGGAGCCTCGATCACGTGGGCCTGTTCGCGCGCGGCGTCGACGACCTCGCGCTGCTGCTCGAGGAGCTGGCCGGCTTCGACGAGCGGGACCCCGACACGTACCCGCGCGCGCGGGTGCTCTACCGGGAGGCCGCGCTCGCGCCGCCGCCCCGCGCGCCGCGCTTCGCCTTCTTCCGCAGCGGGCGCTGGAGCCGGGTGGGCGAGGACGCCCAGGCCGCCTTCCTGGGGCTGGTCGACCGCCTCGGCGCGCAGGTCGAGGAGGTCGAGCTCGCGGTGGGAGCGGACGAGCTGGCCGAGCGCCACCGCGTGGTGATGGACGCCGAGGTCGCCATCAGCCTGGCGCGCGAGTGGGAGACGGGGCGTGACCGCCTGTCGGCCTCGCTGCGCGCGCGCATCGAGAGCGGCCGGGCCGGCCGCGCCTTCGAGTACCTGCAGGCGCGCGCGGCGTTGCCGCCGCTTCACGCGCTCTTCGCCGAGCAGTTCGAGCGAGGCTACGACGCGATCCTGACGCCCGCCGCGGAGGGCACCGCCCCCGCCGGGCTCGAGTCGACCGGCGAGCCGACGTTCTGCACGCTGTGGACGCTGCTGGGGCTGCCGGCGGTGAGCGTGCCGCTGCTGCAGGGGGCCAACGGCCTGCCGATCGGGGTGCAGCTCGTGGGGCCGCGCCACGGGGACGGTCGGCTGCTCCGTACCGCGCGGTGGCTGGCGGAGTGGGGCGGTATACTGGGCCGGCCATGATCGTGCTCGGCATCACCGAGACCCACTGCGCGACCGCGGCGGTGTTGCGCGACGGCAAGATCGTGGGGTGCGCCTCCGAGGAGCGGTTCAGCCGGCTCAAGAACGACGCGGGCTATCCGCGCCAGGCCATCGACGCGCTGCTGCGCGAGCTCGACATCCGGCCCGACCAGATCGACCTGGTGGCCCTGGCCGGGGCGCGCGCCGCCTCGCGCGAGTGGCTCAACCGGGTGCTGCACGACGAGGCCTATGCCCGGGAGTATTACGGCGTGGCGTGGCCCACGCGGCGGCGGGCCTTCGAGAGGAAGGTCCGGAAGTGGGGCGCGAAGTTCGGGCTGATCGACGCCTCGCGGGGCAAGTTCGGCATCTCGCAGCGGGAGCGCCTCGGCGCGGTCACCGGGCACCTGGGGCTCGGCGCCGACCGCATCGCGTGCCTCGACCACCACTCCTGTCACGCGGCCGCCGCCTACTGGGGCTCGGGCTTCGCGGGCCGCCCGGCCCTCGTGCTCACCAACGACAACTCGGGGGACGGCCTCTGCGCCACCGCCTCCACCGGGTCCGGCCTGACCCTCGACCGGCACGAGGCCACCCCGAGCGCCCCCGGCTCGCTGGGCGCCTTCTACTCGTTCGCCACGCTGGCCCTCGGCATGAAGTTCGGCGAGCACGAGTACAAGGTGATGGGGATGGCGCCCTACGCCCCGGACAAGTACGCCCGGCGCGCGGAGGAGGCGCTGCGGGCGGTCTTCGACCTGGATGAGGGCCGGCCCGCGCGCTTCCGGTGGCGCGCACCCGGGGAGCGCTACCCGCTCCTGCTGCGCGCGATGGTGGGCCTGCGCTTCGACTGGGTCGCGGGCGGGGCCCAGCGCCTCCTGGAAGACGTGCTGCTGCGGTGGACGCGCCTCATGCGGGCGCGTTACGGCGGGGGCCGGCTCGCGCTCGGGGGCGGGGTCTTCATGAACGTGAAGGCCAACATGCTCATCGGCCAGGAGGAATGGGTCGAGGAGCTGTTCGCGTTCCCGTCGTGCGGCGACGAGTCCAACGCGGTGGGCGCGGCCTATCTGGGCTACCTGCAGGAGTGCGCCCGGCGCGGGGTGACCGCGGCCCCGCAGGCCTTCGGCCCCGCCTACCTGGGCCCGTCGGTGACCGACGAGGAGGCCGAGCAGGTCATCCGCGAGCGGGGGCTCGAGGGGCGGTACAAGGTCGCCTATCACGATCGCATCGAGGAGCGCATCGCCGAGCTGCTGGTCTCCGACGGGGTGGTGGCCCGCTGCGCCGGCCGCATGGAGTTCGGCGCGCGCGCGCTCGGCAACCGCTCGATCCTGGCCAACCCGTCGGATCATCGCGTGGTGGGCCTGATCAACCGCATGATCAAGAACCGCGACTTCTGGATGCCGTTCGCGCCGACGGTGCTGGCGGAGCGGGCGGGGGACTACCTGGTCAACCCCAAGGGCCTCGCCTCGCCCTACATGATGCTGGCGATGCCCACGCGGCCGGAGGCGCGGGAGGCGCTCGCGGCGGCCCTCCATCCCCAGGATGCGACGGCGCGCCCGCAGATCCTCGAGCGGGAGTGGAACCCGGAGTACCATGCGGTCATCCGCGAGTTCGAGCGGCGGACGGGCGTGGGCGCGGTGCTGAACACCTCGTTCAACCTCCACGGCGAGCCGATCGTGGGGAGCGCGGCCGACGCGATCGACACGTTCGAGCGCTCCGGCCTGCCGCACGTCGCGGTCGGGCACTGGCTCCTGTCGAAGAAGTAATGCTGGCCCGCGCGCCCGGTGAGGCGGGCGGCGCCGCGGCCCTCCCCACGGTCGAGGCGCCGTGCTTTCTCTGTGGCGCCGCCGACGCGCGGCCGCTCTGGGCCACCCCCGATCGCGCCTTCGCGGTGCCGGGGGTGTACACGGTGGCGCGCTGCCGCCGCTGCGGCTTTCTCTATCAGCGGCCGCGGGTGCGGGACGAGCACCTGGCCGACTGCTACCCCGACCACTACCCGCGCCACCAGGAGCCGTCGCCGCGCATTCCGTTCAAGGGCGGCTCGGCGCGCGTGCGCGCGGTGCGGTGGGCGCTCGCCTCGGAGCTCGGCTACACGGTCTGGCGGGCGGCCGGCGCCGGGCTCCTCACCCGGCTGCGCGCGCGCCTGCTGCTGCGCCGCCTCCGCTGGGACTGTCCCGCATGGCGCGGCCGGGGGCGCTACCTCGACGTGGGATGCGGCTCGGGCGGGGCGCTCGGGGTCGCCGCCGCGCTCGGCTGGCAGGTGGCCGGGGTCGAGGTGGACGCGGCGGCGGCCGCGAAGGCGCGCCGCTTCACCCCGCGGGTGCACACCGGCGACCTGCAGGCCGCGCCGTTCGCGGCGGGCGAGTTCGACCTGATCACCGCGCTCCACGTCCTCGAACACGTGCCCGATCCGGTGGGCGCGGTGCGGCGGATGCTCGGCTGGCTCGCGCCGGGGGGCCTGCTCGTGATCGAGGTGCCGAACGCGGGCGGGCTCGGCGCGCGGATCTTCGGCCGCGCCTGGTCGGGTCTCGAGCTGCCGCGGCACCTGTCGCACTTCACGCCGGCCACCCTCGAGCGGGCGGCGGCGCAGGCGGGCGGGCGCGCTCAAGCTGGCGCTCGAGCTCACGCTGCCCCTGGCCCGCGGGGCGCGGCAAGGCGAGGTGATCCGGGTCGGGATCGAGCGCGCCTAGCGCAGCCGGCGCGCGATCCCCGGGTAGTCGCGCACCAGCCCCTCCGCGTCCACCGGGAGCTCCGCGGTGAAGCCGCTGTCGAGGCTGCGGAACCGCCATCGCGCGCCGTCGGGCTGCCGCTCGAGCAGCGTGTACTCCTGAGGGGCCGGGCGCACGGTCAGCTCCGGCAGGGTCACGTAGGCGACCGCGATGGCCACCGGAGCGCCCGGCGCGAGCGCGGGCAGCCGCCGGATCGGCAGCGTGTTGGTGAAGGGCGACGGGTACACGTCGATGTCGAGGCAGCCGTCGAGCGGCTGCGCGGCGCCGGTGACCGCGTCGGTCCAGCGGCCGAGCCCATCCGCGTGGAGGTCGAGGGCCCGCGCCGAGTCGCCGAGCAGCTCGATCCGCGCGTGGCGCACCCGCCAGTCCGCGTCGGTCTCGATCGCGAAGCGGGCCCGGAAGGGCCGGCCGTCGTCGTCGAGCGCGATGATCACGCTGTCGGCCCGCGCGCCGCCTCCGTCGACCCGCAGGCGGAGGTGCTCGAGGCCCGGTTGCTCCCAGGCGGCCCAGAGCGCCTCGATCGTCGTCGCCATCAGTAGCCGCGGCGGCGGGCGACCACGTGCCGGAGGGGCCGCCCGGCCAGGTAGCGGCGGAGATTGTCGGCGAAGATCGGGGCGATCTCGCGCGGGGTGCTGGGTCCCGAGATGTGCGGGGTGATCACCACGTTGTCGAGCGCCCACAGCGGGTGCTCGGGGGGCAGGGGCTCGGTGTCGAAGACATCGAGGATCGCGCCGCCGATCCGGCGGGACCGGAGCGCGTCGAGCAGGGCCGCCTCGTCCACGATCGGTCCGCGCGCGACGTTGATCAGCCACGCCGAGGGCTTCATGGCCGCGAGCCCGGGGGACCCGAGCATGCCGCGGGTGGCCGCGCTGAGCGGCAGGGTCAGCACGACGAAGTCGGCGAGGCGGAGCGCGGCCGGGAGCGCGCGCGTGCGGTACACGCGCTCCACGCCCGGGACGGTGCGACCGCTCCGGGAGACACCGAGCACGCGCAGGCCCAAGGCCCGGCCGGTGCGCGCGATGCGCGCGCCGATGTCGCCCAGGCCCACCACGCAGAGGGTCTGGCCGCGCAGCGGAATCGGGTCGACCGGCGCCCAGCGCCGCGCGCGCTGATCGGCCCGGAAACGATCCATGCGCTGGGTGACCCAGAGACACCAGCCGAGCGCGTACTCGGCCATCCACGGCCCGAAGATGCCGGCGACGCGCGTGATCGTGACGCGCGGAGAGACCTCCGGCACCAGGAGCTGCTCGACACCGGCGCCCATGCACTGGATCCACCGGAGGCGCGTCGCGGCGGCCAGGAGCGCGCGCGGGGGGCGCCAGGAGTAGAGGACCTCGGCCTCGGGGGCGCCCGCGACCGCGGCCTCGGGCGTGAGCGCCGCGGTGACCGACCACTCCCGCGAGGGGAGCCGGATCAGCTCCGCGTAGGCGCGGGTATCCGTCGGCTCCGGGTGGTACACGAGGATGCGGCGGGTCACGCGCCGATCTTGGAGAGGATCTGGTCCTCGAACGAGAAGTCGATCGGGCGATCGGCCGGGCCCTGGGCGCGATACCACTGCCAGGTCTGCACGAGCCCGGCGTGGAGCGTGTAGCGGGGCCGGAGGCCCAGGTCCGCGCGCAGCTTGGTCGTGGTGTGGACCGCGTGACAGTCGTAGACGAGGTTCTGGCCGAACACCGGGCCCGGCTTCGCGAAGCTCTTCAGCAGCGCAGGATCGAAGTGGCGGAAGGTCACCGGGCGGCCCATCGCCTCCGCGACCAGCTCGACGAAGCCGACCTGGCTGACCACGTCCTCGCCCATGACGTTGTAGGCCTGGCCGTAGGCGCGCGCGTCGCCGAGCAGCGCGGCCATGACGAGGGCGAGATCCTCGACGTGGCCGAACTGGCGCAGCCAGCCGCCGTGGCCGGGCACCAGCACCGGGCGCCCGCGATGGATCCGGTCCATGAAGAAGGTTTCGTTGTTGCGGGTGTTGAGCGGCCCCATCACGTGGGTCGGCCGCACGATGGTCACCGGCAGGCCGTCCCGGCGGTGCCGCTCGAGCAGCACGTCCTCCCCGCCGATCTTGTGCCGCGCGTAGTCGCCCCAGTAGAGCCCGCGGGCGGTCTCCTCGGAGTAGGGGATCGGCAGCGCGTGGTCGTAGACCCGGCAGGTCGAGACGAAGATCACGTGCGGCGCGCCCGCGAGCGCGTCGACCAGCGCGGCCACGTCCTCGCCGAGGGTCGGCGCGTAGGTGACGTCGTAGACCGCGTCGAAGCGGCGGCCGGCCAGGCGCTCGCGCAGGCCCGCGTGGTCCTTCCGGTCTCCCGCGATGAGGGTGACGCCGGCGGGCAGGCGCTCGGGCTGGCGGCCGCGGTTGAAGACGGAGACCTCGTGCCCGCGCGCCTGCAGCGCCCCCAGCAGGTGGAGGCTGATGAACTCGGTGCCGCCCATCACGAGGACGCGCATGGCCGCGGTGATTCTATCAGAGCCAGCCGGAGCGCTTGAATCGGTAGTAGAGGATCCCGCACAGGGAGACGGTGACGGTCATGACCACCGGGTAGCCCCATCGCCAGCGCAGCTCGGGCATGAACTCGAAATTCATGCCGTAGATGCCGGCGATCATGGTGGGGATCGCGAAGATGGCGGCCCATCCGGTGATCCGCTTGGTGGCCTCGTTCTGGGCGATGGTGGTGAGCGAGAGGTTGGCCTCGAGCGCGGTGCCGAGCAGCTCGCGCAGCCCGTCCACCTTCTCGCTCAGGCGGATCGCGTGGTCGTAGACGTCCCGGAAGTAGGGGCGCGCGTCGTCCGGGATCAGGTCGAGGTCGGTCCGCATGAGCCGGTTGCACATGTCGACCAGGGGCGAAACCCCGCGCTTGATCTCGAGCAGGTCACGCTTGAGGGTGTAGATGCGCATGGTGGTGTCGCGACTGATCGCGGCGCCGAAGATGTCGGCCTCGAGCGCCTCCAGGTCGTCCTCGAGCGAGTCCACGATCGGGAAGTACTGGTCCACCACGAAGTCCATGATCGCGTGCAGCACGAAGCCCGGCCCCTTGGCCAGGAGCTGCGGGCGCGCCTCGCAGCGGGTGCGGACGTCCGCGTAGGAGAGCGAGGCTCCGTGCCGGACCGAGACCACGTACCGGGCGCCCACGAAGAGGTGGGTCTCCCCGAAGGCGATCCGGCGCTGGTCGCGGTCCGGCTGGGCGGTCCGGAGCGCGATGAAGAGCGAGTCGCCGTAGCGCTCGAGCTTGGGCCGCTGGTGGGCCAGGTGCGCGTCCTCGATGGCGAGGTCGTGCAGGCCGAACTCGGCCTGCACCTCCTTGAGCAGGGGCTCGTCGGGCTCGTAGAGACCGATCCAGACGAAGCGGTCGTCCTGGGTCAGGACCTCGCTGATGTCCTCGATCGCGACGTCGGCCACCCGGCAGCCGCCCGCGTAGGCGGCGCAAGCCACCACCGGCCCCCGACTCGATGCGGGCATCAGCCGACGGTCACCGCCACGCACGTCGTGGTGCGCGTCACCCCGTCGATGATCCCGATGGAGTCGGTGACGAGGCTGCCGATGGCGTCGAGGGTCTGGCCGTCCACGATCGCGATGAAGTCGTACGGCCCGGTGACGGCGTCCATGGCCGCCACCGTCGCGCGGGCGCTCTTGATCTTGGCGAGCGCCTTCTTGACGTTCTTGGTCTTGCCGGCCGCGGTCTCGATCAGCACGTAGGCTTTCATCGTCGTCTCCTTTGTCAGCGCAGGATCCACCAGGCGGCCAGGACGGCGCCCGCGGCCGCGACGGCTCCCGCCACCCGGCGGAAGTTGGTGCGGAAGAGCGGGATCAGGAAGAAGGGCGAGCGGCGCTCGGCCGGCCGGATCCGTCCGTCCAGCAGGCCGTCGACCAGGATCATGGCCTGAGCGAGCAGCACGTCGGTGGTCGCCCGGGCGAACGCGGGATCGGCCATGGCCGGGTGCCCCACGTAGCCCTGCCCGCCGTGGCGCAGAGGATAGTTCGGGACGAGGCGCTCGCGGAGGGAATAGCGGGCGGCCGGCAGCGTGCGATAACCGTCGTCGACCAGGTCGGGCCGCAACGCCAGCATCAGGGAGG
>DATGBR010000024.1:0-2747 GCA_035312605.1 Candidatus Methylomirabilota bacterium | reverse complement strand
CTCGATCGAGTAGTGGCGGCGCAGGAGCGCGCTCGACCGCCCGGTGGGGCCGGAGGCGACGTGGCGCTTCTCGAGCAGCACGATGCGGCCGGCGCGCCGGCGGGCGAGCTGCAGCGCGATGGACGTGCCCATCACGCCGCCCCCCACGATGACGACGTCAGCGGTCGCGGCGGCCACCGGCGATCACCCGTAGACCGGGAGGCGCCACTCGGGGTGCGGCGCCGAGCCGTCGCGGACTGAACGGAAATAGGCGTCGCGTACTTTGGCGGTCAGCGGGCCCATGACGCCCTCGCCGACCGGCCGCCGGTCGATGGACAGGATGGGGGTCACCTCGGCCGCGGTGCCCGCGAAGAAGGCCTCGTCGGCCACGTAGAGCTCGGTTCGGTCGATCTCGCGCTGCTCCACCGTCACCCCGAGCGCTTCCGGGAACAGGGTGAGCAGGGTGGAGCGGGTGACCCCTTCCAGGATGTTGCTGGTCACCGACGGGGTCATCGGCTGGTCGTCGCGCACGAGGAAGAGCGTGTAGCCCGGCCCCTCCGCCACGCTCCCGTCACCGTTGAGCATGATCGCGTCGTCGTAGCCGTCGGTCTTGGCCTGGAGCAGGGCGAGCCGGCTGTTCTGGTAGTTGGCCGCCGCCTTCACCCGGGCCGGGATCGCGTTGTCGGCGGTGCGGTGCCAGGAGCTCACCCCCACGTGGAGGCCGGGCGTGTCGAAGTAGCGCGTGGTCGGGATGGGGGCGATGACGTAGCCCACCGGCTCGCGCGAGGCGAGCCCGCCGTCGTCGGTGTCCACGAAGACGATCAGGCGGACGTGCAGGTCCTCGTGGAGGTCGTTGGCCCGGACGATCTCGAGCGTCTCGCGCTCGAGCCGGGCCGCGTCCGCGGGCAGGGGGATGCACGCGATCTTGGCCGAGCGCTCGAGGCGCCGCAGATGCTCGCGCAGGCGGAACACGTAGAGCTGCTGATCCGCGTCGCTCCAGTAGGCGCGCATCGCCTCGTAGACGCTGGCCGCGTACTTCATCGCGGTGGAGAGCACGTGGACGCGCGCCTCTTCGTAGGGGACGATGGTGCCGCTCATGTTCAGGAGGCGGGGCTTGGCCATCGGATGACTCCTCAGGCCCTGGGCAGCCGCGGGCCCACGTCGGTGCTGCGGTACTCGGTGCGGAGCGCGATCGCGCTGTCCGGCCACGGGGTCGGCCGCGCGTCGAGGGTGGCGTTGCCCCGGCTGACCACCCGCCGGCCGCCCAGGAACACCGCCTCCACCTGGCGCACGTCGCTGATCGAACGGCCGGGATTGCCGCGCACCACCACCACGTCGGCCAGCTTACCCGTTTCCAGGCTGCCGAGGTTCTTTTCGACACCGACCGCGGTGGCGGAGCCGAGGGTGCCCGCGTGGATGGCCTCCACCGGCGTCCAGCCCGCGCCCACCAGCGCCTCCATCTCCACGTGCACCGCCTCGTCGAAGCGGCAGAGCGATGCGCCCGCGTCGGTGCCCACCACCACCCGGATGCCCGCCTCGCGGAGCATCGCCGCGTTCTTCTGCCGGGTCGGGAACGGAATCGCGCCCGCGCGGATGCCCACCTTGCCGCCCGCGGCCTGGCGCTGGAAGGCGCGATAGCTGGCCGCCAGGGTGGGGGCCGCGAAGATGCCCTTGTCGGCGAGCTGGCGGGCCAGCTCGTGGTCGAACTGCCACTCGCCCGTGCCCACCTCCATGCGACAGTGCTCGATCCCGTGCGCGTTGGCCTCCGCCGCGACCCGGATGCCGTCGACTCCGCGGGCGTGCGCGGTGACGCGCAGGCCGGCCTGGTTGGCCACCCCCACGATGGCGGCCATCTCCTCGCGCGTGAACTGGGCCTTGAGGGGATCCGACGTCACCGTCATGTTGCCCCCGGTGGCCATGACCTTGATGACGTCGGCGCCCTGCTCGACCAGCTCCGCGGTGAGCCGGGTCACCTCGGAGACCCCCTGGGCCACTCCGCCGAGGAAGTGGCAATGCCCGTTCGGGATCGTCACCGGCCGGCCGCAGACCATCAGGCGCGGGCCGGGGATGGCGCCCGCCGTGATGGCGTTGCGCAGCTCGATCGTGGTGCGCTGGCGGCCGCCCAGGTCGCGGAGCAGGGTGACGCCGGCCAGGAGCGCGTCGCGCGCGTTGATGGCGCCGCGCAGCCCCACCGTCAGGTCGCCGTCGTTCTGGATGTCATCGAACGGCACCGCGCTCGCGCTGAAGGTGACGTGGACGTGGGAGTCCACCATGCCCGGCATGATGGTGGCGCCGGGGTAGTCCACGCGGGTCGCCCCGGGGAACCGGGCCGCGAGGTCGCCGGTCTCGCCCACCGCCACGATCCGCTCGCCCTGCATCGCGACCGCGCCGCGGGCCAACGGCTCGCGGCCGGTGCCGTCGATGAGCCGGTCGGCGGAGATCAGGGTCACCGGCGTCTGGGTCGGGCTGGTCATGAGCGAGGTCCTTTCCGGAAGTGGGGCATCACCTCCTCGGCGAAGCGCCGGAGCGAGGCCATGGTGCGCGAGTGAGCGGGCCCGAAGGCGCCGTAGAGGATGAACTGGCTTACCCCGAGCGCCTCGTAGGCGCGGACCTTCTCGACGCAGGTGTCGGGCGAGCCGGCCACCAGGTTGGCCAGGAGCTGCTCGCGGCTGTACTCGTCGTCCACCGGCTCGGGCAGCGTGAAGCCGCCCTTGACGTTGGCCTGGTTGCGGAAGAGGCGCATGAAGATTCGGTGGCTCACCTGGATG
>DATGBR010000023.1:0-7448 GCA_035312605.1 Candidatus Methylomirabilota bacterium | reverse complement strand
ACCGCGTGGTGGATCGAGTCGAAGAGCGACGGCGGCACGTTGTCGGTCGAGAGCGCCACGTGGACGCCCGCCTCGCGGAGCGCGCGGAGCGGCGCGATGCGGGAGGCGCCGGCGGGGCCGAGCTGGCGGGCGAGCATCGCGCCGTCCTGCCAGATGTAGCGCCCGGTGTAGCTCGTCAGCACCAGGCCGAGGTCCCGGATGCGCGCGATCTCCTCCGGCCCGTACACGCCGATGTGCTCGATGATCCATCGCCGGTCCACGATCGGCACCGCGCGGTTCACCCGCTCGTAGAGGTCGAGGATGTTCGGCGTGAAGCTGCCGACGCGGATGTGGTGGCGCGCGGCCTCGATCATCATCTCGACCATGACGTCCTCGGGCAGCGCGGCCTTGTACGAGAAGCCGGCCCAGCCGGTGTAGGGGGACGTCGTCCCGCGCAGCCGGTTCTCCTCCGAGTAGTCCGACTCGGTGTAGAGCCCGCCCACCCGCAGGTACTCGTCGCCGAGGCCGCGGCGGGCGAGCCAGGCGCCCCAGCTCCGTAGCAGCTCGGCGACCGCGGCGGGATCGGCCGACGGCCAGGCGGGGCCCCACAGGAGGTGGGCCCGCACGCGGGGCCGGCCGCCGCGCTCGCGCAGCGCCTGGTAGGCCGCGAGCACCTCGGCCGAGATGCCGTGGCCCTCGAAGACGCTCGTGGTGCCGCACCGGTTGTAGGCGCGCATGGACTCGGCGAGGCCGGTCACGCGATCCTCCAGCGTGAAGCGCGGTGCCACCGCCATCAGGGTGTGCTCGACCAGGGGCTTGTAGGTGCGCTCGATCAGGACGCCGGTGGGCTCGCCCCGGGCATCGCGCTCGATCTCGATGGACGGCGCGGGGGAGCGGGTGTCACGGTCGATGCCGGCGCGGGCGAGCGCCCGGGAGTTGGCGATCGAGACGAGGGGCAGGGTGTTCCGCCAGTGCCCCCAGATGGCGCGGATGTAGACGGGATGATCCGGAGCGACCCGATCCAGGTCGTGACGGGTGGGCCAGCGCTTCTCGGCGAGATTGTCGGGCACGCCCTCGTAGACCGGCGGCTCGCCGATGGGCATGGTCACGATCCACTCGCCGGGCGCGGCGCGACGCACGAGCCCGTCGACGGTCTGGAGGATGTCGTCGATGGAGCGCGCGGCCGCGAGGGACGGCCACTTGAGCTTGAGACCCTCGCGATCCATGTGCGCGTGGCCGTCGAAGAGCCCCGGCACCGCGAGCCGCCCGCGCAGGTCGATCCGGCGAGTGTCGGGCCCGGTGAGCCGCGCGATCTCCTCGTCGGTGCCCAGGGCGGCGATGCGATCGCCGCGGATCGCCAGGGCCGGGACGGTGCGGGACCGCGGGTCGAGGGTCACGATCTTGCCGCCGGTCAGCACGAGGTCGGCGTGGGACATGGCGCGTATTCAACCATCGCGCCCGGACCCGGGTCAATTCGTCGCGCGGCGCGCGGGCCCACGTCGCGCGCCGGATCGCGGGCGGCCGGTGCATAATGTCGCCCGGGAGGGCGCCATGACGGAAGTTCCGGGGACCGCGGACGTCGTCGTCGTCGGGGGAGGCGTGCACGGGGCCAGCGTCGCGTGCCATCTCGCGCGCCGGAAGGCGGGACGGGTGGTCCTCGTCGAGCGGAAGTTCCTCGCCTCGGGGCCCACCGGCCGATCGTCCGCCCTGGTGCGCCGCTTCTACGCCTGGGATTTTCTCACCCGCACCGCGAGCGCCTCCGCCGATACCTTCCAGCACTGGGCCGACGTGATCGGCGGCGCGGACGAGCCCGGCTTCCGGCCGGTCGGAGCGCTCTGGCTGGCCGGCGCGGACACCGCGCCGCACCTGCGCGAGAACGTGCGGCGGGCCCGGGAGCTGGGGGTGCGCGTGGATCTGCTGGCCCCCGACGACGTGCGCCGCCTGGTCCCGGAGCTGTCGGTCGACGACGTCGTGGCCGGCGCTCACGAGCCCGAATCCGGCTACGCGGACCCGTCGTCGACCACGAGCGCGCTCGTGAATCGGGCCCGCGAGATGGGCGCGACCATCGTGCAGTACGTGGCGGTGGAGGCCCTCCTCGCCGACGGCAAGCGCGTGACCGGCGTCCGCACCACGCAGGGGACCATCAGCGCGCCCGCGGTGGTCGTCTGCGCCGGGCTGTGGGCCGATCGCCTGCTCCGACCGCTCGGCATCGAGGTGCCGGTGACGCCGCAGCGCCACCAGATGTGCTTCTTCCGGCGCCCGCCGGAGTTCGCGTCGCACCCGGCGATCCTCGACCGGCCCCACGGCGCCTACATGCGCCCGGAGACCGGGAACCTCACCATCCACGGCCTTTCCACGTACGACGACGTGGTGGATCCCGACTCGTACAACGAAGGGGCGGATCCGGGCGAGATCCTGCGCAACGCGGAGCTCATCGCGCGGCGCTTCCCGTGCATGGAGCACGGGCTCTCGATGGGCGGTTACTCGGGCGTCTACGACGTCACCCCCGACCACGAGCCGGTGCTCGGGGCGATCCGGGAGTACGCGGGGCTCTTCGCCGACTTCGGCTGGAGCGGCCACGGGTTCAAGCACTCGCCCGCGGTCGGCGACATCATGGCCGAGCTCGTCCTCGAGGGGCGGGCCGCGGGCTGGGACCTCGCCCCGCTGCGCTGGACGCGCTTTCGCGAGGGCGATCTGCTCCCGCCCGCGTCCGGCGCCTCGCCGCCCCACCCGAAGCTAGGGAGGAGCTCATGAACTTCGGCCTGATCGTCTCCAAGCAGCATCCCCCCGGGGTGTCGATGGTCGATCGCTTCCGCGAGCACATCGACCAGGTGCGCGCGGCCCGCGACGCCGGCTTCGACCTCATCGTGATGGGCCAGCACTTCCTGTCGACGCCGTTCCAGGAGATGCAGAGCCTGCCCGCGCTGGCGCGGCTCGCCGCCGAGGCGGGGACGATGCGGGTGGGCGCCACCGTGATCCTGCTGCCCTTGTTGAACCCGGTGGACGTGGCCGAGCAGGTGGCCACCCTCGACGTGATCACCGAGGGGCGCTTCATCTTCGGGGTGGGGCTCGGCTATCGCGAGGAGGAGAACGAGGCGTTCGGCATCGCGCCCAAGGAGCGGGTGGGGCGGCTGGTGGAGAGCCTGGAGGTCATCACGCAGCTCTGGTCGGGCGGCGAGGTGACGCACCACGGGCGCTTCTTCCACCTCACCCGGGCCCGCATGATGCTGCGCCCGGTGCAGCGGCCCCATCCGCCCATCTGGTTCGCGGCCAACAACGACGCCGCGGTGGTCCGCGCGGCGCGTCTGGGCTCCGCGTGGGTCATCAACCCGCACGCCAAGCTCGCGGTGCTCGAGCGCCAGATGGACGTGTACCGCAAGGCCTTGCGGGAGGCCGGCCGCCCGTTCCCGGCGGAGCTGCCCATCATCAAGGAGCTGTACGTGGCACCCGACCGCCGCACCGCGCTCCGGGAATGCCAGCCCTTCCTCGAGGCCAAGTACAAGGCCTACGCCTCGTGGGGCCAGGACAAGGCGCTGCCCGAGGGGGACAGCTTCTCCCACGAGTTCGAGGAGCTGGTGGCGGACCGCTTCATCGTCGGGGACCCGGACGACGCGATCCGGGAGATCACGCGCTACGCGGAGCGGCTCGGCACCAACTGCTTCATCTTCCGGGTCCAGTGGCCGGGCATGGAGCAGGCCAAGGTGCTGCGCACCATCGCGCTGCTCGCGGATCGCGTGATCCCCGTGCTCCGGGGGTCGAAGTAGCCGAAGTCGCTGCAGAATATTCAGTTCGTGAGAATCTGGCTGTGTGGGGCAGACATCCGCGGCGTCCCAGCGGTCCGAGACCCCGAAGGCCCGGCGCGTCGCCGCGCTGGTGGTCGCCCTCGTCGCGGTGGCGGCCTACGCGGCGAGCCTCGGATACGACTTCGTCTGGGACGACACCCTGCTCATCCAGCAGAGCGTCCGGCTGCACCAGTGGGGTGAGCTGCCGCGTCTCCTCCTCTCCCAGTTCTGGTCGGAGGTCGGCGAGGCGAGCCACTACTACCGGCCGCTGATCACGTTGTCGTTCTTCCTCGACGTGAAGGTCTGGGGCCTCCGCCCGTTCGGCTTCCATCTCACGAACCTGCTCGCCCACGTGGCGGTGATCCTGGCCGTCCTCGCGGTCGCGCGGCGGGTCACCGGCGGCGAGGTGGCCGCGGTGATCGCCACGCTGACCTTCGCGCTGCAGCCCCTGCACACCGAGTCGGTCAGCTTCGTCTCCGGACGCACCGACGTGCTCGCCGCGCTCTTCTTTCTGCTCGCGCTGCTCGCCTACGACCGCGGCCGCGAGCGGCCGGGGTGGGGGTTCGCCGCGGGCTCGCTCGGCGCCTACCTCCTCGCGCTGCTCTCGAAGGAGGTCGCGATCACGCTGCCCGCGGTGCTCGCCCTCTGGGACTGGCGGGTGCGCGACGACCTGCGCGACCGCCGGGCCGTGTGGCACGCGGCGGCTCGCTACGCCCCGTACGGCGGGGTGCTCGCGCTCTATTGGGGCCTGCGGTGGCTCGCGCTCCGGGACGCGGCCGACGCGGCCGCCGGCGCCTGGGCGCCGCCGATGACGCGGCTGCTGACGACGCTCCAGACAGTGGCCGCGTACGCGTGGATCACGATCGTGCCGTATCCGGCGAACGCCTACCGCGTGATCGTGCCCGCGACCGTCCCGCCCGACCTGCACTGGTGGCTCGCCATGGTGGGTCTGACCGCCGCGATCGCGGGGACGGCCTGGGCGCTGTGGCGCGTGCCGGTGGTGGGATTCGGCGCGCTCTGGTTCTGGATCACGCTGGCGCCGTCGGCGGGAGTCAACCTGCTGCCGCTGCCGACCGTGCTGATGGCGGAGCGCTTCCTCTACCTGCCGACGGTGGGCTACTGCCTGATCCTCGGCTGGCTGGCGTCACGGCTGCTCGGCCCGGTGACGCTGGGCCGCGCGGCCCAGCTCCGGGCCGCGCCGACCCTCGGTCTGGTCGTGCTCTTGCTCGCCTACTTCGTCCTCACGCTCTGGCGCAACGAGGACTGGCGCGACGAGGACCGGCTCTACTCGCGGATGGCCGAGGCCTCGCCCGCCTCGGCGGTCCCCCACGTCAATCTGGCGTTCGTCCAGCTGCCGCGGGGCGAGATCTCCTCGGCCAACGAGCAGCTGCGCGAGGCGGTCCGGCTCGCGCCGGGAAACCCGCGGGCGCAGGCGGGTCTCGGCCTCACCGAGACCTTGCTCGGTCACCTCGACGCCGGTCTCCAGCACGGGCTGCGGGCGCGCGAGCTGGCCCCGGACAATCCCGACGTGCTCGCGTCGCTCGGCGCGCTCTTCCTGGCGCGCGGGGAGCCGGCGCGGGCGGTGCCCGAGCTCCGCGCTTCGCTCCGCGTCAAGCCGAACCAGGTGCACGCGGCGCTGAACCTGGCGCTCGCGCTCGCCTGGCTCGACCAGCCGGACGCGGCGGAAGCCCAGCTCGAGCGCGCGCTGGTGCTGGTGCGGGTGATGAGCCCGGATCTGCCGCTGGCGGACCGCATCACCGCGGAGGTCGCGGCGGGCCGGGACGGGGCGCGCGCCCGCGCCGCGTGGGGACGCTACGTCGCGCGACTGCAGGCGGGCGGCCCGCTCAGCCCCGCGCTCGCCGCCGATCTCGATCGCGCGGAGCGGCGGCTCGGCAAGATCTCGGTGGCGTACCCCGAGCCGGGGGTCACTCCGTCCGGTCGTTGATTGCACGATCCCCCACGCATTTGACCTGCCCGCGGCCATCTGGCACCCTAGCCGCGCGATGCCGACCGACGCCTTCGCCGCTCTCGAGGATCTGTGGGCCCGGGCGGGTGGTGACCCGGACGCGCTCGGGCGCGCGACGCTCACCGGCGCCGACCCGATCCTGCCCACCGACTTCAAGATCGGGACGGCGGCCTCGGCCACCATCGCGGCCGGGGCGCTCGCGGCCAGCGAGATCTGGCGGCAGCGGACCGGCCGGGGCCAGACCGTCTCGGTCGATCTGCGCGCGGCGGTCGCCGCGTTCCGGAGCGAGCGATACCTGCGGCTCGAGACCGACCCGTCGCTCGATCGTCGGGATCCGGTCTTCGGATTCTACCGGGCCGGTGACGGGCGCTGGATCCAGATCCACTCGAACCTGCCACACCACCACGCGGGAGCCCTGAAGGTGCTCGGGTGCGAGGGGACGCGCGAGGCCGTCGCGGCCGCGGTGGCGAAGTGGACCGCGGCCGACCTCGAGAACGCGTTCGCGGCCGCGGCCCTCCCCACCGGCATGGTGCGCTCGCGGGCGGAATGGCACGCCCACCCGCCGGGAGCCGCGGTCGCCGCGCTGCCGCTGCTCGAGATCGAGCGGATCGGTGAGGCGCGGCCCGAGCCGGCAGGCGAAGGGACGCGCGCGCTCTCGGGCGTCCGGGTGCTCGATCTCACGCGCGTCATCGCGGGACCGGTCTGCGGGCGCACGCTGGCCGCGTACGGGGCCGACGTGCTGCTCGTGACCGCGCCGCACCTGCCGAATCTCCCCGGCCTCGTGGTCGACACCGGCCTCGGGAAGCTCTCGGCGTCGCTCGATCTCCGTCAGGCGGGAAGCCTCGACACGCTGCACGGGCTGATCCGCGGCGCCGACGTCTTCTGCCAGTCCTATCGGCCGGGCGCGCTCGCGCATCTCGGACTCGCGCCGGAGGAGGTGGCCCGGCTCCGTCCCGGCATCGTCTACGTGACCCTGTCCGCCTTCGGACACGAGGGGCCGTGGCGGGCGCGACGGGGATTCGAGACCATCGTCCAGTCGGTCAGCGGCATGGCGCACGAGCAGGGGATCTTCCAGGGCGGCGAGGCGCCGCGACACCTGCCCGCGCAGGTCGTGGACCACGGGACCGGCTATCTCGCGGCCTTCGGGGCGATGATGGCGCTGGCCCGCCGGGCCCGCGAGGGCGGGAGCTATCTCGTGCGGGTCTCGCTGGCCCAGACCGGTCGCTGGGTCGACGCCCTCGGCCGCGTGGATGGGCGCGGCACGCCCGACCTGCCGCTCGACGCGGTCCAGGACCTGATCGCGGACATGGACTCGCCGTTCGGCCGCCTCCGGCACGTCGTTCCGGCCGCGCGCTTCTCGGAGACGCCCGCGCGCTGGGCCCGCCCGACGGTACCGCCCGGCACGCACCCCGCCGCCTGGCCCGCCTGAGCGGCATCCCGCCGTACTGGACCTAGGTCCAATATCCGCCCCCCCGCGGCCCTCCTACACTGAGGGTCCGAGTCACCCATTCTCCGAAGAGCCAGGAGGTAACTCATCATGATGGTGCAACCTGTGTGGTTGAAGCCGGGAATCTGGGGTGCGGTCATCGGTGGCGTGCTGACGATGATCGTGAAATTCGGTTAAAGCGGCTGGACGACGAGCGGCACCGCGGACCAAATGGCAATCAAGCAGGCCGACGCCGCGGTCACCGCGGCGCTGGTGCCGATCTGTCTCGCCGGGC
>DATGBR010000022.1:0-8659 GCA_035312605.1 Candidatus Methylomirabilota bacterium | reverse complement strand
GAGAGCCTGGCCGAGATGCTCACCGCGATGATCCGCGAGGAGCTGGGGCGCGACGTGCTCTCGCTGGCGGGCGCCGCGCTCTCCAAGCGGGCCTTCGCGCGCCTGAAGCGGCGGGTGGACTACACCGAGATGGGCGGGGCTCCGCTGCTCGGCATGAACGGCGCCGCGATCATCTGCCACGGCGCCTCGCCGGTGAAGGCGATCAAGAATGCGGTGCGGGTGGCGGCGGAGTGGGTTCGCAACGACGTGAACCAACACATCAAGACCGCGCTCGAGGCCGAGGCAGTCCTCGCCGAGGGTCGGGAGGGAGGCCGCGAATGACCCGCGCCCGCATCGTCGGCATCGGCGCCTACGCGCCCAAGCGGATCCTCACCAACGCGGAGCTCGAGAAGATGGTGGACACCTCTGACGAGTGGATCGTCCAGCGGACCGGCATCCGCGAGCGCCACATCGTCGAGGAGGGGGAGGGGCCGGCGGACCTCGCCATCCGGGCCGCCCATCAGGCGATGGAGCGGGCCCAGGTCACCCCGGAGGAGATCGACTTCATCGTGGTGGGCACCACCGCGGGTGACATGCACTTCCCGACCACCGCCAACCTGGTGCAGCACCGTCTCGGCTGCCGCAACGCGGGCTCGGTCGACGTCTACGCGGCGTGCTCGGGCTCGGTCTACAGCCTCTCCATCGGCGCCCAGTACGTGCAGACCGGCAAGTACCGCACCGTGCTCTGCATCGGGGCCGAGTGCCTCTCGCGCATCACCGACTTCACCGATCGCGGCACGTGCATCCTGCTCGCCGACGCGGCGGGCGCGGCGGTGCTGCGGCCCGCCACCGACGACAACGGCATCATCGACACCGATCTCTACTCGGACGGCCGCTACGGCGAGCTCTTGATCCAGCCCGCGGGCGGCACGCTGCGCCCCGCGACCCACGAGACGGTGGACCAGCGGCAGCACTATGCGCGGATGAAGGGCAACGAGGTCTTCAAGGTCGCGGTGCGCATGTTCGGCGAGTGCGCCGAGCGCATCCTGAAGAACAACGGCTTCACCGCCGCGGACCTCGACCTCTTCGTGCCGCACCAGGCGAACCTCCGCATCATCGAGGCGGCGGTGAAGCGCCTGAAGGTGCCGATGGAGCGCGTGATGGTGAACGTGGAGCGCTATGGCAACACCGGCGCGGCCTCGGTCTACGTGGCCCTCGAGGAGGCGTGGACGAACGGCCGGGTGAAGCCCGGCGATCTCATCCTGCTCGCCGCCTTCGGGGGCGGGTTCACGTGGGGGGCGGCGCTGCTGCGATGGTAGCGGGCCCGATCGCCTTCCTCTTCCCCGGCCAGGGCTCGCAGGAGGTCGGGATGGGCCGCGCCCTCGCGGAGGCCTCCACCGGCGCAGGCGCGGTGTGGGCCGAGGCCGACGCCGCGCTCGGGTTCCCGCTCTCGCGCCTCTGCTTCGAGGGGCCGGCCGAGGAGCTGGCTCTGACCGCCAACACCCAGCCCGCGGTGCTCACCGCCAGCGTGGCCGCGGCGGCCGCGCTCGCCGAGCGGGGCGTGACTCCCGACCTCGCCGCGGGCCACAGCCTGGGCGAGTACTCGGCCCTGGTGGTGGGCGGGGCGCTCTCCTTCCGGGACGCGGTGCGCCTGGTACGGCGGCGCGGCGAGTTCATGCAGGAGGCGGTGCCGGTGGGCACCGGGGCCATGGCCGCCCTGATGGGGGTGGACCTGCCCACCGTCGAGCAGGTGTGCGCGGAGGCCGCGCAGGGCGAGGTGGTGGGGGTGGCCAACATCAACTCGCCGGGCCAGATCGTGGTGGCCGGCCACCGCACCGCGGTGGAGCGCGCGGTGGCGGGCGCGGGCGCGCGCGGGGGCAAGAAGAGCGTGATGCTCCCGGTGAGCGCGCCCTTCCACTGCGCGCTCATGAAGCCGGCCGCGGATCGCCTCGCCGCCGAGCTCGACCGGGTCGCGGTCTCGGCGCCCCGCATCCGGATCGTGCGCAACGTGGACGGCGGGGTCACGATCTCCGCCGACGAGGTGAAGCCCTTCCTGGTCCAGCAGGTGGCGAGCCCGGTGCGCTGGACCGACTGCACGCAGCGGCTCTCGCGCGAGGGGGCCACCACGTTCCTCGAGGTGGGGCCGGGGCGGGTCCTGACCGGCCTGCTGAAGCGCATCCTCGACGGGGTGCGCGGCCACGCGGTCGAGGATCCCGCGTCGCTCGAGAAGGCGGTGGCCGCGCTGGCCGGAGGGGCTCCGTGAGCGAGGGGAAGACCCTGGCCGGCAAGGTCGCCATCGTCACCGGCGGCACTCGCGGAATCGGTCTCGCGATCGCCCGGTTGCTGGCAGAGGACGGCGCCTCCGTGGTAGTCTCTGGCCGCGACGCGGCGCGTCTGGAGGCGGCGGTCAAAGAGCTGGAATCGCTGGGCGCGCCCGCGATGGCGGTGGCGGCGGACGCGGCGAAGCGCGAGGACGCCGACCGCCTGGTGGAGGCGACCCGGGAGCGCTTCGGGCGCGTCGACGTGCTGGTGAACAACGCGGGGATCACGCGGGATCAGCTCCTGGTCCGCATGAAGGACGACGACTGGGACCAGGTGCTAGACACGAATCTGCGGGGCGTGTTCCTGATGACCCGCGCGGTCGGCAAGGTGATGATGAGGCAGAAGAGCGGGCGAATCATCAACATCGCGTCCACCGCGGGCGCGATGGGCAATCCGGGACAGGTGAACTACTCGGCGGCCAAGGCGGGCGTGATCGGGCTGACCAAGGCGGCGGGGCGCGAGCTGGCGCACTGGAACATCCTGGTGAACGCAGTGGCGCCCGGCCTCATCGAGACCGACATGGCGGCGTCGATTCCCGCGGAGGCGCGGGAGGCGATGCTCCAGCAGGTCCCGCTGAAGCGGATCGGCCAGGGGCGCGAGGTGGCGGAGGTGGTGCGGTTCCTGGCCGGAGACGGGGCGAGCTACATCACGGGCCAGACGATCCACGTCAACGGCGGGCTGTACGTCTGAGCGAATCTAGAATCACTCGCAGTCAGGAGGGAGGGCATGGCGAAGCCGGTTGAAGAGCGCGTGAAGGAGATCATCGTCGAGCAGCTCGGAGTGGAGGAGGACGAGGTGCTGCCCGCGGCCAAGTTCATCGAGGACCTGGGCGCGGACTCGCTCGATACCGTCGAGCTCGTGATGGCGTTCGAGGAGGAGTTCGATCTCGAGATCCCCGACGAGGACGCGGAGAAGATCGCCACCGTCGGGGACGCCATCAGCTACATCAAAGAGAATCAGTAGGCGCGGCGGGGCGGGATGAAGACGGTGGAGCTGCGTCGCGTCGTCATCACCGGGGTGGGGGCGGTCACTCCCGTGGGCAACTCGGCCGAGGAGTTCTGGGCCGCGCTGATCCAGGGGAAGTCGGGGATCGGCCCCATCACCCGCTTCGACGCCTCTCCGCTGCCCACCAAGATCGCGGGCGAGCTGAAGGGGTTCGACCCGCTCCGCTACATGGACAAGAAGGACGATCGCAAGTTCGATCCGTTCCTCAAGTACGCGCTCGCCTGCGCCGCGATGGCGGTGGAGGACGCGGGCCTGAACGTGGAGCGGGTGGATCGCACCCGCTTCGGGGTGCTGGTGGGCTCCGGCATCGGCGGCATCACCACGCTGCTCGAGAGCCACAAGATCCTGCTCGAGAAGGGGCCGGATCGCGTCTCCCCGTTCTTCATCCCGATGCTGATCGTGAACATGGCCTCGGGGCTGATCTCGATGCGCTTCGGGGCCAAGGGACCGAACTCGTCGATCGTGACCGCGTGCGCGACCGGGAACCACGCGATCGGCGACGCGATGAAGATCATCCAGCGCAACGACGCCGACGTCATGATCGCGGGCGGGTCGGAGGCGATCATCCTGCCGCTCACCTTCGCCGGCTTCTGCCAGATGAAGGCGATGTCGACCCGGAACGACGACCCCGCCCGCGCCTCGCGTCCCTTCGACGCCGCCCGCGACGGCTTCGTGTGCGGGGAGGGGGGCGGGCTCCTGGTGCTGGAGTCGCTCGACCACGCCCTCGGTCGTGACGCGCGCATCTACGCGGAGGTGGTGGGCTACGGCATGACCGGCGACGCCTACCACATGACCGCGCCGGATCCGGAGGCGGACGGGGCGGCCCGGGCGATGACGCTGGCCATGAAGGACGCGGAGGTCGAGCCGTCCGCGGTGAGCTACATCAACGCCCACGGGACGTCGACGCCCTACAACGACAAGTCGGAGACCATGGCCATCAAGCGGGTGTTCGGCGAGCACGCGCGCAAGCTCGCGGTGTCGTCCACCAAGTCGATGACCGGGCACCTGATCGGCGCGGCGGGGGGCATCGAGGCGATCGCGACCGCGCTCGCCATCCACCACGGGGTCCTGCCCCCGACCATCAACTACGAGACGCCCGACCCGGACTGCGACCTCGACTACGTCCCGAACCAGGCGCGCAAGCAGGACGTGGAGGTCGCGCTCAGCAACGCGTTCGGCTTCGGCGGCACCAACGCCACCATCGTCCTCCGGAAGTATCGCCCCTAGTTGACGGCCGCGGCCGACCCGCGGGACGCGCTGGGCGGCCGTCTCGGTCACCCCTTCCGGGACCTGGATCTCCTGCGGGAGGCGCTCACCCACCGCTCCTTCGCCAACGAGATCACGGGCAGCCGCGACAACGAGCGGCTCGCCCTGCTCGGGGACGCGATGCTGTCCTTGGTGGTGGCCGAGCGCCTGCTCGCCACCGCGCCGGCGGACCCGGTGGGCGTGCTCACCCCGCGGCGGGCCGCCCTGGTGTCGGGCGAGAACCTCGCGCGCTGGGCGGCCGCGCTGGACCTGGGTGCGCACCTGCGGCTCGGCCGCGGCGAGGAGCAGATGGGCGGGCGCGGCAAGGAGTCGGTGCTCGCCACCGCGCTCGAGGCGGTGCTCGGGGTGATCTATCTCGAGGGTGGGCTCGACGCGGGCCGGCGGGCGATCGCCCTTCTGGCCCTGTGGTAACCTGCACTCATGCGCCGCTGGCCGTTTCAATCGTCCGAGCAGGCGCCGCTCGAGCACTTCCCGGTCATCGAGGACCTGCTGCGGCGTAACGTCGAGGACATCTTCCGCGTCGAGCGCCAGGAGGTCCGCGGGGTCACCTTCGGATGGGGCGGGACCCTGCTGGTCGAGCCGGCGCGCGCGCTCGCCCTGATCGAGCCGCGGTTCAAGTCCTTCGGCTACACCCCGTTCCTGGGGCGGCAGGGGGATCTGGTCTGGATCCGCGCGGTGCCGCTCGCCGAGGCGAGCGAGCGGACGAAGGTGGGCGTCAACCTGCTCCTGTTCGTGCTGACCGTGCTCTCCACCCTGGCCGCCGGAAGCCTCGTCAGCGGCTCGTTCCCGTTCGTGACCTTCAACCCCTGGATCGCGCCGCTCCGGCTGCTCGACGGGGTGCCGTTCGCGTTCACCCTGCTCGCGATCCTGGGCACCCACGAGTTCGGCCACTACTTCACCGCCCGCTACTACGGCGCCTCGGTGAGCCTGCCCTACTTCATCCCGGCGCCGCCGCCGATCTTCCTCTTCGGCACCATGGGGGCGGTGATCCGCATGCGCTCGCCCGCGCGGGACCGCAACTCGCTCTTCGACATCGCGGTCGCGGGGCCGCTGGCCGGACTGGTGGTCGCGGTGCCCGCGCTCCTGCTGGGGCTCTCGTGGTCCCGGGTGGGAATGGTGCTGCCGGACCACACCGGGCTCACCTTCGGGGACTCCCTGCTGATGCGCGCGCTCACCTGGCTCGTCTTCGGGTCGATCCCGTCCGGCATGGACGTGTTCGTCCATCCGGTGGCCCTGGCCGGCTGGGTCGGTCTCTTCGTGACCGCGCTCAACCTCTTCCCGGTGGGGCAGCTCGACGGCGGCCGCATCGCCTACGCGCTGCTCGGGCCCTGGCACCGTCAGGTCTCCATCGCCACCTTCGTCGGCCTCATGGTCCTGGGCGCGGTGTTCCACTCCGCGAACTGGATCGTCTTCGCGGGCCTGATCCTGCTCCTCATGGGCTTCCACCACCCGCCGCCGCTCGACGACCTCACCCCGCTCTCGCGCAACCGCTACGTCCTCGGCGTCGTCTGCCTCATCCTCCTGATCCTCCTGATCCCTCCCGTCCCCATCAGCTAGGCATTTTCGCCGGGCGTGGTGTGTCGTTTGCAAGACATGAAAATGTCGGAATGCAAGACCTGACCCCGTTGGGGTAAGATTGCCGCGCTTTGCGCCGCCTCGTCCTCGTCCGACCGCTCGTCGCCCACGGGAGACACTCGCGTGCCTGAAGATCGGGCAGACGGCAAGGCCCTCGAGTCGCTGATCAAGAAGGGCGACGTCGACACCGTGCTCACCGTCTTCGCGGACGGGCTCGGGCGCCTGATGGGCAAGCGGGTGGTCGGGCGGTACTTCCTCGACCACGTGCTGCACGACGGCGTCCACGCCTGCATCTACCTCTTCACGGTGGACATGGAGATGGAGCCGCTGCCGGGCTTCAAGCTCGCCTCGTGGGAGCGCGGCTACGGCGACATGAAGCTCGTGCCCGATCTCACCACCTGGCGGCTCTTGCCCTGGCTGCCCAAGACCGCGCTCGTCTTCTGCGACGTCTACACCGAGGAGGGCGAGCCCATCGAGGAGGCGCCCCGCTGGGTGCTGAGGCGCCAGCTCGAGCGCGCGTCCCGGATCGGCTACCGGGTGAAGACCGCCTCCGAGCTCGAGCTGTACCTCTTCCGCGAGTCCTTCGACGAGGCGCGGGCCAAGCGCTACCACGGCCTCACCCCGGTGTCGAATTACCTGGAGGACTACCACATCCTCCAGACCTCGAAGGAGGAGCCGCTGGTGCGGGCCATCCGCAACGGCATGGAGGCGGCGCGGGTGCCGGTGGAGTTCTCCAAGGGCGAATGGGGGCGGGGCCAGGAGGAGATCAATCTCCGCTACACCGACGCGCTCGAGATGGCCGACCGCCACGTGCTCTACAAGCACGGGGTGAAGGAGATCGCCTGGCAGCAGGGCTGCTCGGTGACCTTCATGGCGAAGTACGACATGGGCGCGGCGGGCTCCTCGTTTCATCTCCACTCCTCGCTGTGGGACCAGGCGGGTCGCCGCAACCTCTTCGCGGCCAAGGGCGGCTCGCGCCAGGGCACCCCGGTCTTCCAGCAGTGGCTCGGCGGCCAGATGGCGATGGCGCGGGAGCTGGCCTACTTCTACGCGCCCACCATCAACGCCTACAAGCGCTACCAGGCGGGCTCCTTCGCGCCGACGCGCATCGCGTGGGGCTGGGACAACCGTACCTGCGGTTTCCGCATCTGCGGCGAGGGCGGGGGCTTCCGGGTGGAGAACCGCATCCCGGGGGCGGACGCCAATCCGTACCTCGCCTTCGCGGCCACCATCGCGGCCGGGCTCCACGGCATCGAGAAGAAGCTGACGCCGCCGCCCATGTTCGCGGGCAACGCCTACGAGAGCGCGGCGCTGCCCCAGGTGCCGAAGACGCTGCGCGACGCGCTGGGGGAGCTCGAGCGCTCCGAGGTCGCGCGGGCGGCCTTCGGGCCCATGGTGGTGGATCACTACCTCCAGCACGGCCGCCTCGAGCAGCAGGCCTACGACCAGTCGGTCACCGACTGGGAACTCATCCGCAACTTCGAACGAATCTAGATCACCCCTCACCCCGGCCCTCTCCCCACGGGGGAGAGGGGGAAGGACTGACGAGATGGCAGGACGGCTGGAGAAGAAAGTCGCCCTCATCACCGGCGCCGGCATGGGCATGGGCCGCGAGGCCGCGGTGCTCTTCGCCCGCGAGGGCGCGCGGGTCGTGGTCGGCGACCTGAACGGGCCGGCCGCCGCCGAGACCGTCGACCTGGTCAAGCGGGCGGGCGGTGACGCGCTCGCGGTGGTGGGCGACGTGGCGGTGGAGGCCGAGGTCAAGCGCATGGTCGAGGACGGGGTGCGCCGCTTCGGGGCGCTCCACGTGCTCTACAACAACGCGGGGGTGCTCTGGAAGGACCGGGACCGGTCGGTGCTCGAGACGGACGGCGAGCAGTGGGACCGGGTCATGGCCATCAATCTCAAGAGCGTCTTCTGGGTCACCAAGTACGGCATTCCGCACCTGCGGGCGGCCGGCGGCGGCTCCATCATCCTGGTGGGCTCGGTGTCGGCCCTGGCCGGCTTCACGCGCGCCCAGGATGCCTACACCGCGGCCAAGGGCGCGCTGATCTCGCTCAACAAGACGCTCGCGATCCAGTTCGCCCGGGACAACATCCGGTCGAACGTGATCCACCCCGGGATCGTCGAGACCCCGCTGCAGGCCCCGTATCTCAACGACGCGCTGCGGGCCGAGTTCAAGACCGGAATCCCGCTGGGCCGGATCGGCCAGCCCCGCGACATCGCGAACGCCGCGCTCTTCCTCGCCTCCGACGAGTCGTCGTTCATGACCGGGGCCGAGATGATCATCGACGGCGGATTCATGGCCCAGTGATGGCCCACTCCCAGGCTCCCCACCCGCATTACTAAGGAGGCGTCCATGCTGACACGCGCCCGCCGCGCCCTCATCCTCGCCGGGGCGACCGCGCTCCTGGCCCTGGGGGCGGTCATCCCCGCCGCGGCCCAGAAGCAGACGGTCGTCATCTACACCGCGATCGAGAACGAGCAGATCGCGGAGTACAAGAAGGCCTAC
>DATGBR010000021.1:0-3696 GCA_035312605.1 Candidatus Methylomirabilota bacterium | reverse complement strand
CCGCCGCGATGGCTCCGCCGGGCCCCACCGAGCCGGTGGCCGGGCCTCCTGGGCCTCGCTGACCGTCACTCCCGACTATCGGCACACCACCTCTTGCTCGAGACTGCCACCTTGCGCGGGCATTCTTCAGCATCCTGCTAGAGCTCCGGCCGCTTGCCGTGGGTGGCCCGCACCACGGTCTTGATGCCGCCGCGCACCGTGAAGTCTCCCACCACCTCGATCCACCGCGGCGCCGCCGCGGCCACGAAGTCGTTCAGGATGCGGTTGGTGACGTCCTCGTGGAAGGCGCCCTCGTTGCGATAGGACCAGATGTAGAGCTTGATCGCCTTCAGCTCGAGCAGGTGCCGGTCCGGCACGTATCGCACCCGGATGGTCGCGAAGTCGGGCTGCCCGGTGCGCGGGCAGATGCAGGTGAACTCGGGGATCTCGAGGCTCACCTCGTAGTCGCGGTCGGGGTGCGGGTTCGGGACGACCTCGAGGGTCTTCGACGGCTGGCTGGGCATGCCGCGACGCTACCGCGGGGGTGGAGACCGGTCAAGGTGGAGCCGACCCCTCACCCTGCCCTCTCCCCAGGGGGGAGAGGGGGAGGTCGGCGGACGGTCAGGCCGATGCCGGCCGCGACCATCACCGAGGAGAGCAGAAGCAGGGGGCTCAGGCGGTCGCCGGTCACCGCGGCGGCGATGAGCACGCCGGCGAGCGGGGTGGTGAGCGAGCAGGTGGCGAGCGCGCTGGCCAGGTAGACCTGGAAGAGGTACGAGTTGACCACGAAGTTGAAGCCCGCGATCACCGCGCCCTGGTAGAAGAGCGAGGTGGCGAGGCCCCAGGTGTAACGGGTGGGGGTCGCGCCCTCGAAGACGAGGCTCGCGAGCAGGAAGCAGGCGCTGCCGATCGCGGACTGGAACACCAGCAGCTTGATCGGGTCGAGCCGCTGCACCGCGCGCGCCATGTAGACCACCCGCTCGCCCAGCAGCACCGCGCTGGCCGCCACCACCAGGTCGCCGAGCAGGGTCGCGCTGTGGAAGGAGAAGTCGCGCGCGAAGAGGAGCACGATGCCCGCGTAGGCGATCAGCACCCCGCCCACCTTGGCCGGGGTGAGGCGATCGCCCGGGATCATGAAGTGGGCGAGCACCACGGTGTGGACCGCGTAGGAGTTGAGCAGGACCGCCCCGTGGGCCGCGGTGGTGAGGCCCAGTCCCACGTTCATCGTCCCGATCTGCACCGAGAAGATCACCCCGAGCGAGATCAGCACCCGCCACTCGCCCGGCCGCACGTCGAAGATGCCACGGTGACGCGTCCACCACGCGTAGGCCAGGATGGTGAGTCCGCCCAGCGCGAAGCGAAAGAGGGCGAGCCGCAGCGGCGGCGCGTCCACGAGGCCGACCTTCACCGCGACCGGATTGCCGCCCCAGAGGACGGCGAGGAAGATCGCGGTCGAGGCCCCGCGCCAGTCGAGCGGACGGAGCGGCGGCACTAGGAGGCGCGCTCGCGGCGCCGGCGGACGGCCATGTCGGCGGCTATGGTAGCATGGCGTTCCATGAAGATCGGGCTGATCGGGCTTCCCAAGAGCGGCAAGACGTCGCTCTTCAACCTGCTGACCGGCGCGACGGTGGCCACCTCGTCCTTCGGCACCGCGCGCGGTGAGATGCACGCGGGAGTGGCGCGCGTGCCGGACGCGCGGGTCGACCGTCTCGTCACCCTCTTCAAGCCGAAGAAGACCACGCTCGCCACCTTCGAGGTGGTGGATCTGGCCGGCATCGCGAAGGGCGAGCGCCAGGGTCTCGAGGCGAAGGAGTTCCGCAACGCCGACGCCCTGCTCCACGTGGTGCGCGCGTTCCCGGACGCGGGCGGCGCCGCGCCCGATCCGGCCGGCGACATCGACGACCTCGAGACCGAGCTGATCCTGGCCGACCTCGAGGTGGTGGAGCGCCGGCTCGAGCGGCTCGAGGCCCAGATCAAGAAGAAGCGCACCGACGCCGACGTGCACGAGCAGGCGGTGCTGACCCGGATGAAGCCCGATCTCGAGGCGGGGCGTCCGATCCGCGCGATGGCGCTCTCCGACGACGAGACGCGCGCGATCCGCGGTTTCACCTTCCTCTCGCAGAAGCCGATCCTGCACTGCCTGAACCTGGCCGAGAAGGAGATCGCGCGCGGCAAGACCGTCGTGGAGAGCTTCGGGCTCGGAGAGATCGCGGCGCGTCCGGGGACCCGGGCGGGCTGGGTCTCCGCGGTGATCGAGTCCGAGGTCGCCCAGCTCGAAGGGTCGGAGCAGGCCGCGTTCCTCGCCGATCTGGGCCTGACCGAGCCGGCCATCCGGCGCGTTCTCGAGGACTGCTACACCCTGCTGGGCCTCATCTCATTCTTCACGGTGGGCGAGGACGAGGTGCGCGCCTGGTCGATCCCGCGCCACACCCGGGCGCAGGACGCGGCGAGCGCCATCCACTCCGACATCGCGCGCGGTTTCATCCGCGCCGAGGTGGTGGGCTACGACGACCTCATGGCCGTCGAGGGCTCCATGTCCGCCGCGCGCGACCGCGGCCGGCTGCGCCTGGAAGGCAAGGACTACCAGGTCCAGGACGGCGAGGTCTGCCACTTCCGCTTCAACGTCGCCAAATAGCGCCAGGCTGGTCTCGGTAACGATTCACCGGCGCGCGTCCGCGGTGCCGCGGCCGCAGCCGAGTGGCCAGGTCAGCGCGAGCCGATCGGTCGGATACGCGCGCGTGGCCTCGAAGCAGCCGACGACCAGCGGGATCGGGTCCTGCGTGCCGCGGAGGTCGCCGTCGCGATGCGAGGCGCAGACCACCGTGCACAGCTCGAGGTGCACGTGGGGGACGTTGGCCGAGTTCCCCGAGGTGCCGGAGAACCCGATGGCCTGCCCGCGCGAGACGACCTGGCCCGTCGTGACCACGGCCCGCGTCAGGTGGCAGTAGACGGTCCAGCGCTTGAACGCGGGATGGGCGAGCACCACCCCGTTCCCGCAGCCCAGCTCGTAGTCGATCAGCAGCGACACGGTCCCGTCCGCGGCGGCGAGCACCGGCGTGCCGACCGGGGCGGCGAGGTCGACGCCGGCGTGAGGGCGCAAGCGCGGTAGCTCGTTGGCGCCCGCGCGCGAGCCATAGGCCGACAGGATCGTCACGCCCGGCCCGTCTTCGGCCCGCGCGGAGCCGAGGGGAGCGAGCAGGAGCATCGCGCCGAGCATCACCGGGACCGGGCCCATGCGCTACTGGGGCCGGATCAAGCCGAGCTTGGGAGCCCCGCCGAGAGCCCGGATGACGCTCACCAGCGTCGCGTCGGAGACGCCGCTCGGCAGGACGCAGCCGCCGCCCACGATGAGCCCGCGCCCGCCGGTCTGCTCGATCGCGTCACGCACCTGCGCTTGCGCCTCCTCGGGGCTGCCGTCGCGGAGCGTGGCCCACTGGTCGAGGCCGCCGACCACCGCGCCGGGCACCCGCGTCACGGCCTCCCGCAGGGACGGCCCGACGCGCCGGTCGTCCCAGTTGAAGGCGTGGGTGGGCAGGGTGGCGAGGCGCTCGAACATCAGGTGCTCGCCGTGGGCGTGCAGGATGGTCAGCTTGGATTTGACCTGCACCGCCTCGAGGATGCGCCGGTCGTACGGCTCGCCGAAGCGGCGGTACTCCTCCTCGGTGTGGAAGTCGGTACTGGCGGCCTGGATCGAGTAGAAGAAGCCCTCGGTGCCCT
>DATGBR010000020.1:0-6293 GCA_035312605.1 Candidatus Methylomirabilota bacterium | reverse complement strand
GCTCACCGGGGGAGGGCGTCGGCCGCGCGGGCATCGCGCAGCCCGTGAGGGTCCCCAGGAGCAGCACCAGCACGACCTCTGCCGCGCGCATCATCGCCGGATGTTAGCCGAGAAGCCTCGCGCGCGATGGTACACTCGCCCGGTGAGCCTCGAGTATCCGTGGGCGGAGCCGCCGGCGCCGGGCGAGGTCATCGCGGTGGCGCCGGGCATCGCGTGGCTCCGCATGCCGCTCCCGTTCCGGCTGAACCACATCAACCTCTGGCTCCTCGACGATGGGCGTGGCGTGACCGCCGTGGACACCGGCGTCGGGCTCGAGGACACGCGCGCGCTCTGGGAGCGCCTGTTCGCCGGGCCGCTCGCCGGCCGGCCGCTCACGCGCGTCGTCGCCACGCACTTCCATCCCGACCACATGGGCAACGCGGGCTGGCTCACCGAGCGCGCGCAGACCGATTTGTGGTGCACGCAGGGCGAGTGGCTCTACGCGCAGTACGCGCGGCGCGCGCGCGACGCGGCCGACGCGGAGCGGTACGTCGAGCACTACCGGCGCCAGGGATGCGGCGCGGAGGCGCTGGCGCTGATCGCGCAGCGGGGCAACCCGTACCCGACGCTCGTGCCCACGGTCGCGCCGGCCTTCCGGCGCATCCGCGACGGCGATGCGCTCGAGATCGGCGGGCGCCGCTGGGAGGTGCTCACGGTCCTGGGCCACGCGCCCGAGCACGCGTGCCTCTGGTGCCGCGAGCTCGGCGTGCTGATCTCGGGCGACCAGGTGCTCCCCAAGATCACCACCAACGTGAGCGTGTGGCCGGATCAGCCGAACGGCAATCCGCTCAAGCTCTACCTCGACTCGCTCGGCCGCTTCCGTCCGCTCCCCGAGTCGACCCTGGTGCTGCCGTCCCACGGTCTGCCGTTCCGGGGTCTGCACCGGCGGCTCGACTACCTGCAGCACCACCACGACGAGCGGCTCAGCGAGGCGATCGACGCGCTCGCGGAGCCGCGCACCGCGAACGACCTGGTGCCGGTGCTCTTCCGCCGGCAGCTCGACGCCCACCAGCTCGGCTTCGCGATCGGCGAGACGGTGGCCCACCTGCACTTCCTCGAGGCGCTCGGGCAGGCGAGCCGCCTCGTGGGCGACGACGGGGTCCACCGCTTCCGGAAGGCCTGAGCGCCCCGGCTCACTGGTGCCTCCGGCCTCCTCATTCCCTCTCCCCTCAGGGGAGAGGGCAGGGTGAGGGGTGGTGCCGGCTCAGACCTCCGGGCCCGCGTCGAAGCGCAGGCCCATCTTGGTCTTGAACACCTCGAGCGCGTGCGGGTCCACCGCCTCGATCTGCCGCGCGATGGCGGGCGGCAGCCCGATGTCGTTGCGGTCGTTGATGCCGCCGGTGATGACGGTGAGCAGCACGCTGTCCTTGGTGTCCACGTTGCGGAAGCCGCGATTGACCCCGGGCGGGCACGAGAAGGTGTCCCACCGGTTCAGCACGATCTTCTCGCCCCCGTCGTCGTTGAGCGAGAACTCGAGCTTGCCCTCCAGCACGATGAAGGTCTCGAAGGTCTTCACGTGGGCGTGCAGGCAGGGGCCCTGACCGGGCGGCATGATCGAGATGAACATGGTGAGGCCGGCCGCGTTGTAGATCGGCGCGTCGTTGCCGAAGGCGGACTGGGTCCGCTCCAGCACCACCGGCATCAGCTTGCGCGCGAGGATGATGTCCTTCGCGGCCTGCGAGACGGTGGTGTCGTTCTTCATGAACTCCATTGGCTGGAGCGCGGTGAAGCGCCCAGTGCGGCTCTCGATCTCCTCCCGGCTCATCTGGACGGTCTCCATGCGGTCCTCCTGGTGTGGCGCGATGTGGAGCACTGGACCATAGCACGGCGGGGGACGGGCGCGGTACCCGTCCCGCGTTGACGCCCTCCGGGCCCTGTGGTACTTGAGGGGCCCATGGCGATCACGGTTTACGGGGCTGGCGCGATCGGAGGCACCACCGGCGCGGCCCTCGTGCGGGCCGGCCACGACGTCCTCCTGGTCGACAGCGCGGCGCCGCACGTGGAGGCGATCAATGCCCACGGCATCACGATCGAGCGCCGGGACGGGGTCACCACCACCCGGGTGCCCGCCGTCACGCCGGACGGGCTGGGCCGCGACCTTGCGCTGGTGCTGCTCGCGGTAAAGAGCCACCACACCGCCGACGTCCTCCGCGACCTCGCGCCGCGCCTCGCCCCGGACGGCACCATCGTCTCGCTCCAGAACGGGCTCAGCGAGGAGCAGATCGCGGCCGTGGTCGGCGCGGCCCGCACCGTGGGCTGCCTGGTCAACTGGGCGGCGGACTGGGTCGCGCCCGGTCGCATCCTCCACGGCGGGCACGGGGCCTTCGTGCTGGGCGAGCTCGACGGACGAGACACCCCGCGGGTGCGCGAGCTCGCCGCGCTGCTCAGCGCGGTCGAGGAGACCCCGGTCACCGACAACATCTGGGGCTACAAGTGGGCGAAGCTCATCTACGGCGCGCTGCTCTTCGCCACCGCGGTGGTGGACGCCCACGTCTACGAGGTGGTCGAGCGGAGCCCGGGGGTGAAGGACGCGCTGGTCGCGATCGTCGGCGAGGGGATCGCGGTCGCCGACAAGGCGGGCGTGCGCGTCCTGGCCTTCGACGAGTTCGATCCCGCGTGGTACCGCGCCGCCCTCGCGGGCGACGTCGCGGCCCGCGACCGCGCGATGGCCGCCATCGCGGCCCACTACCGGCAGCACACCAAGACCAAGACCGGCATCTGGCGCGACCTCGCGGTGCGCCGGCGGAAGACCGAGGTGGACGGCCAGCTCGGCATGCTCGCTCGCAAGGGCGAGGCGTTCGGGGTGGCGATGCCGCTCACCCGCCGGCTCGCCGAGCTGATCCGCGATCTCGAGGACGGCCGGCGGCAGATGGACTGGAGCAACCTGGACCCGCTGGTGACCCTCGCGGAAAAGGAGACCCGCTCATGACGCGTGCCCGCTTCGCCCTCGCGGCCCTGGTGGCCCTCATCCTGGCCGGCGCGGTCGGCCTCGTCGCTCCGGCCCCCGCGGCGGCCCAGAAGCCAGGCGGCACGCTCACCATCGTACGCCCCACGGACCCGGTCTCGCTCGATCCCCAGCTCGAGACCACCGCGCCGGGCGCGTGGGTCTACTTCAACATGCTCGAGCCGCTCCTCACCATCGACGAGAAGATGCAGATCCGGCCGGCGCTCGCCACGTCCTACGAGGTGATGTCGCCGACCAAGGTGCGCTTCAAGCTGCGGCCGGGGGTCAAGTTCCACGACGGGACCCCGCTCAACGCGGCGGCGGTGAAGTTCACCTTCGAGCGCGCCCTGCGCGGCAACCCGCCCGCGCGGTGGGCGAGCCTCGCCGGCCCGCTCGCGGGCGCGGAGGTGGTCGACGATCTCACCGTCGACGTGACCACGCGCGAGCCCTACGGACCCATCCTCCGCACCCTCGCGATGTACTGCACCGGCATCGTCTCGCCGACCGCGGTGCAGAAGATGGGGGAGGGGTTCAGCCGCGCCCCGGTCGGCACCGGGCCCTTCCGCTTCGTGGAGTGGAAGACCAACACCCACGTCATCCTCGACCGCAACCCGGACTACTGGGGCGACAAGGCGCTGCTCGACCGCGTGATCTTCAAGGTGGTGCCGGAGGAGGGCGCCCGGATGATCGCGCTCCAGACCGGCGACGCGGACATGGTGCTGCTGCCCGCGCCGGCCCAGCTCGCCCAGATCAAACGCGATCCCAAGTACGTCGTCCACGAGGTGGTGGGCGGGCGAGTGGTCTTCGCGGGCATGAACGCGGCGGTCCCGCCGCTCGACGACGTCCGCGTCCGCACCGCGCTGCTGCACGCGGTGGACCGCAAGGCGATCCTCGAAAACATCCTGGAGGGCTCGGCGGTGGCCGCGCGCGGGGTGCTGGCCCCGAGCGTGTTCGGCTTCAAGGACATGCAGCTCGATCGCCTCTACCCCTTCGACCGCGCGAAGGCCAAGGCCCTGCTGGCCCAGGCCGGCTACACCCCCGGTCCCGACGGGATCCTCCAGAAGGGCGGGCAGAAGCTCTCGCTCTCCTGGCTGGCCGCGCGCGGGCGCTATCCGAAGGACGGCGAGATCACCGAGGCGATCCAGGCCATGTTCAAGGAGGTGGGGGTCGAGGCGAGGGTCCAGTTCCTCGAGTGGGCCACCGTGTTCACCCAGTTCCGATCCGCCGCCTTCAAGGACCACATGTTCACGCTCGGCTGGGTGACCTCGAACGCGGACGCCGACTACTCGATGTACGCCCTCTTCCACAGCAAGCAGGTGCCGCCCACCGGCTGGAACACCTCGCGCTACGCGAACCCGAAGGTCGACACCCTCGTCGAGCTGGCGCGGCGCAACCTGAACCAGACCGAGCGCGAGAAACAGTATGGGGAGGCGCAGGACATCCTGGCCCGCGAGATGGTGTGGATCCCGGTCTACAACACCAAGGAGATCGTGGTGACGCGGGCCGGGGTCAAGGGCTTCACGGTGCACCCGGTCGAGTACAACCTCTGGCTCGGGAAGGTCTGGCTCGACAAGTAGGGCCCGGGCGGCCGTCGTGCTGACCTTCGTGGCGCGCCGGCTGCTGCTGGCGGTGCCGGTGCTGCTGGGCGTGGTCTTCGTGGTCATGCTCACCGTCGAGCTGATCCCCGGCGACGCGGTCGCCCTCATGCTCGGCGAGCACGCGACCCCGGAAGCGGTGGCCCGGCTGCGGGACTACCTGGGCCTCGACAAGCCCCTGATGGTCCGCTACGGGGCGTACGTGGGGCATCTCGCGCGCGGGGACCTCGGCCGCTCCATCCAGCAGAACCGCCCGGTGGTGGACGAGCTGGCCGACGCGTGGCCGGCCACCCTCGAGCTGACGGCGGCCGCGCTGATGCTGGCCGCCGCGGCCGGGGTCGCCGCCGGGGTGGTCTCCGCGGTCTGGCCCAACTCGCGCTTCGACGCGGTGGCCCGGATCGGCTCGCTCTTCGGCCTGTCCATGCCGGTGTTCTGGACCGGCCTGGTGCTGATCGTGATCTTCGCGCTCTGGCTGCCGTGGCTGCCGGTGGGCGGGACCGGCTCGCTCGGCCACCTGGTGCTGCCCGCGGTGACGCTGGCCCTGCCGTCGGTGGCGATGGTGGCGCGCATGACGCGCTCGAGCGTGCTCGAGGTGCTGCGCGAGGACTACGTGCGCACCGCGCGGGCCAAGGGAGTGGCCGAGCGGCTGGTGGTCTCCAAGCACGCGCTCCGCAACGCGGCGATTCCCATCCTGACCCTCCTCGGCCTGCAGGCCGGCCAGCTCATGGGCGGCGCGGTGCTGACCGAGACCGTCTTCGCGTGGCCCGGCCTCGGCCGCCTCATGGTCAAGGCGATCTTCGCGCGCGACTACGTGCTGCTGCAGGGCGCGGTGCTGGTGTTCGCGCTCGCCTTCGTGCTGATCAATCTCGCGGTGGACCTGGCCTACGGCGCGCTCGATCCGCGCATCGCGCGGCAGGGCTAGGCGATGGCGGTCGCCGCGCGCGTGCTCGACGACCCCGCCGCGCTCGCCGCGCCCGCGACCCTGTCCGCGGACGCCTGGCGGCGTTTCCGGCGGAGCCGGCTCGCGATGGTGGGGCTGGTGGTGGTCGCGCTGCTCGTGATCGCGGCCGCGGGGGCGCCCTGGCTGGCCCCCGCCGATCCGGCCAAGCAGAGCCTGATCGAGAAGCGGGCCCGGCCGGGCGGCAAGTTCATCCTGGGCGCCGACGAGTTCGGCCGCGACATCCTCTCCCGCCTGATCTTCGGCACCCGGGTGGCGCTCCTGGTGGGCGGGCTCTCGGTGGCGATCGCGCTCGCGGTGGCGCTGACCCTGGGCTGCCTGGCCGGCTTCGCGGGCGGCGTCGTCGACGTCGTCGTCATGCGAGTCGTCGAGATCCTGCTCGCCTTTCCATACCTGCTCCTGGCCATCGCGGTGGTGTCGGCGCTCGGCCCGGGCGTGCTCAACACCACGATCGCGGTCGGCATCTGGGGCGCCCCCACCGCGACGCGCCTGGTGCGCGCGGCGGTGCTCCTCGCGCGCGACTCCGAGTACGCGCGGGCCGCCCGCGCGCTCGGGGCCTCGGCCAGCCGCGTGCTCACCCGCCACGTGCTGCGCAACGTGCTGCCGACCGTGATTGTCTATTCCACGCTGTTCATGGCCAACGCCATTCTCGTCGAGGCCGCACTCTCCTTCCTGGTCCTCGGCGCCCAGCCGCCGACGCCCTCGTGGGGGCTCATGGTCTCGAGCGGGCGCGACTTCCTGCTGGTGGCCCCGCACA
>DATGBR010000019.1:0-17582 GCA_035312605.1 Candidatus Methylomirabilota bacterium | reverse complement strand
GCCGCCGTCGACGATGGCGCGGACCGCGTCCTGGTAGTGCTCGGCCACCCAGGCCGGGATGAAGAACGACGCGCGGATCTCGTGGGTGCGCAGCAGCGCGAGGATGCGCGGCAGCGCTTCCACCGGGCCGAACCGTCCCTGCGAGAGCGTGACCGGCTCGTGAATCCCGCGGGCCATCCACAGCGTCTCCGCGTCGAGATCGAAGGTGAAGGCGCAGGCCGCGCGGGCGTCGCGGGGCCAGCGGGGCGTGGAGGGCGGATCGAGGGCCATCGCGCCGCCCAGTGTAGCCGATGGGGCTCGACGCGGCCAGCGGTCCGGCGCGGTCGAAAAATGCGCGTACGGTATAGTGGAATCCTATGGGCGACTCGACGGAAACCATCCGCCGTCTCGAGGAAAACGTCGGGCGCGCGCTGTTCGGGAAGCCGGAGGTCGTTCGGCTCGCCATCATCGGCCTGGTCGCGCGCGGGCACCTGCTGATCGAGGACGTGCCCGGGGTGGGCAAGACCACGCTGGCCGCGGCGCTCGCCCGCTCCATCGGAGCCTCGTTCCAGCGCATCCAGTTCACCTCCGACATGCTGCCGTCCGACGTGCTCGGGGTCTCGGTGTGGGAGCCGAAGACCGGCGACTTCGTGTTCAAGCCGGGCCCGCTCTTCACCAACATCGTGCTCGCCGACGAGATCAACCGCACCACCCCCAAGACCCAGTCGGCCCTGCTGGAGGCGATGAACGAGGCGCAGGTCTCGCTCGATCACTCGACGTATCCGCTGCCGCGGCCGTTCATGGTGCTGGCCACCCAGAACCCCCGCGAGTACGAGGGCACGTTCCCGCTGCCCGAGTCGCAGCTCGACCGCTTCCTGCTCCGCCTCCGCATCGGCTATCCCGCCCCGGCGGACGAGAAGGCGGTGCTGAGGGGCGAGACCGCGCTGCCGCCCGCGGGCGTGGCGCCGGTGGTGCTGGCCGAGGAGGTGCTGAGCCTCCAGGAAGCGGCCGAGCGCGTGCGCGCCGAGGAGTCGGTGCTCGACTACCTGGTCGCGCTGGTGACCGCCACGCGGCAGTCGCCGCTGCTCGCCCTCGGCGTCAGCCCGCGCGGATCGCTGGCGCTGCTCCGCGCCGCGCGCGCCCGCGCGCTGGCCGACGGGCGCGACTACCTGCTGCCCGACGACCTCAAGGAGCTGGCCGGCCCCGCGCTGGGTCACCGGGTCATCGTGAAGGCCTCCGGCCCCGGGGCGGCCGCCGGGGGAATGGACGGCGAGGCGGCGATCGCCGCCATCCTGCAGGACGTCCCCGTTCCGAGGTAGCCGGGCAGTGAGGCGGTTGCGGGCCGCGCTCTGGCGACTGTTCCACCCGCGTCGCACCATCAAGCCCACTCGAGATGGATGGTGGTGCCTCTTCGTCGCGGTGGGGCTCGGGGTAGCCGCGATCAATACCGGCAACAACCTGCTCTACCTGCTGGTCTCGGCCCTGCTCGCCCTGATCGTCGTCTCCGGCATCTTCTCCGAGCAGGCGATGCGTGGCCTGGCCCTCAGCGGCGTCACGCCGGAGGAGCTGTACGCGGGCCGCCCCGCGCTGCTCGGGGCCACCCTGGCCAATCGCAAGCGCTGGCTCACGTCGTACTCGGTCACCCTCGAGCTGCTCGCGCCGGAGGCGCGCGCGCTCAAGTCGGGCTCGCGCTTCATCTACTTCCGGCGCATCGAGGCGGGCACCGACCGGCTCGCCACCTGGGAGGAGACGCTCCCGCGCCGCGGCCTCCGATCGCTCGCCGGCGTGCGCATCACCACCCGCTTTCCGTTCGGCCTGTTCATGAAGGCGGGCCGGCCCGCGCTGACCGACGAGGTGCTCGTGTTCCCGGCGGTGCGCCCGGTGCCTCCAGAGTCGCTCGGCCGTCTGGGCGATGCCGGCGACTCGTCGGCGCGGCGCCGCGGGCGGGGCAACGATCTGTACAACCTCCGCGCCTACCGGCCGGGCGACGACCCGCGCTTCATCCACTGGCGCAGCAGCGCAAAGACCGAGGCCTTGATGGTGCGTGAGCACGAGGCGGACACGAGCCACGACAGCCGGCTGGTGCTGGTGGGACGGGGCCGGCCCGGGACGGAGGCGCTCGAGACCGGGCTCTCCGAGGCCGCCTCGCTCGCGGTGGCCCTGATCCGCGCCGGGGCGGGGGTGGAGCTGACCGGGCCCGACCTCTTCGTCCCGCTCGGCCACGGCCGCCCGCATCTCCGCCGCGTGCTCACCGCGCTCGCGCTCTACGAGCCGGGCGCGCCCGGGTCCCCGACCGCGGCCCCGGGAGACGGCGAGCCGTCCGTCGGCCCGCGCCGGCTGCGCGAGATCCGGGTCCCGCTCGCCTGACATGTCGGCCGTCCTCGCCCTTCGCCTCGCCACCTACCTGCTGGTCGGGACCGGTGTGGCCGCGCTCTACGGCGCCGCGCTCATCGGTCCGGTGGGCGCGGGGCTGGTGGTGCTGGCGATCCTGGTGGGCTGGGGCCACGAGCAGGCGCGGGCGCGCGGCGCGGTGCGCCCGGCGCTCGGCTACTGCCTGGTCGGCACCGCGGCGGTGGCGATCGCGGTCGACCTCTTCTACCTCGCCTACTCGCTGCTGGACGGGATGGTGCACCTGCTGCTGTTCCTCATCCTCCTGCGGCTCTTCGTGCGGCGCGGCCTGCGGGACCTGCGCGACGCCGCGCTGCTGTCGTTCTTCATGCTGGTCGCCGCCGCCTCCATCAGCTTCAGCTTGAGCTTCCTGGTGGTGTACGTCGTCTTCCTCGTGCTCGGCACCTGGATGCTGATCCTCAATCACGTGGTGACCGAGCTCGAGCAGGCGGGCCGCGAGGGCGCGGCCGGCTCCTCCACCCGCCGCGTCTTCTTCCGCGGGCCGCTCACGCGGGTGAGCCTGGTCGCCGCCGCCATCACCTTCGCGCTCGCGGGCGGGCTCTTCTTCATCATTCCGCGGGTGGGGCAGGCCGCGCTGCCCCTTCGGGCCCAGCTCGGCCGCATGGTGACCGGATTCTCGGACCGGGTGGACCTGGGGAGCTTCGGCGACATCGAGAGCGACCAGAGCGTGGTGATGCGCGTATACCTCACCGACGAGCGGGCGGAGCCGGCCACGCTGCCTGAGCTGCGCTGGCGGGGAGTGGCCTTCGACCAGTTCGACGGCAGCGCCTGGTCGAGCGCGGGGGCGACACGCCGGTACCTCCGCCGCGGCGCCGGGGGCGACTTCGGGATCGGCTTGCCGCGAGGCACCGGACCGGTCCTGCGTCAGGAGATCTTCCTGGAGCCGATGGGCACCGATGCGGTCTTCGGGGCGCCCCGGATGCTGCGGCTCGAGCTGCAGTCGCCCACCCTCGTGGTGGACGACATGGGTGGGCTCAGCACCTCGAGCGCGACGGCCCGGCTGCACTACATCGTCGAGTCCGAGCTGGAGGAGCCGGCCCGTCCCGCCGCTCTCCCGGCGAGGCCGGGGCCGGGCCTGCCGGCCGCGGAGCGCGCGCGCTACCTTCAGCTGCCCGAGCTGTCCCCCGACATCGCGCGGCTGGCCCGCGAGGCGACCGCGGGCACCCGAGATCCCGAGACCGCGGCGCGCCGCATCGGCGCGTTCCTCAGCACCACCTACCGCTACACGCTCGCGCTCCGCCGCGAGACCACGCGCCCGCCCCTCGAGGAGTTCCTGTTCGTGCGCCGGTCGGGCAACTGCGAGTACTTCGCGGCCGCGATGGCGGTGATGCTGCGGAGCGAGGGCATCCCGAGCCGGGTGGTGGCGGGCTTCCAGCACGGCGAGTGGAACCCGTACGGCCGCTACTTCATGGTGCGGCTGAGCGACGCGCACTCGTGGGTCGAGGCCTACGTCGACGGCCGGGGCTGGGTCGCCTTCGACCCGTCGCCCCGCGGCGAGGTCGCGAGCGTCCCGCCGGGCTCGGTCTCCCTCTACCTCGATGCGGCGCGCATGCGCTGGTACCGCTACGTGATCAACTGGAGCCTGGGCGACCAGGTGCACCTCGCGGCCAGCGTGCATCGCCAGGCCACCGACGTGCGGGTCGGGCTGTCGTGGCCGCGCGACTGGCGGGTGAGTCCGGCCCTGCTGGCAACCGGCGGAGCAGTGGTGGTGCTGGCCCTGGCCTGGCTATTCGGGCGTCGCGGCTTCGCGGGGCGCGGGGCACATGCCACCGCGAGCGTGCCCGCGTTCTACCAGCGCGCGCTGCGGCTGCTCGCCCGGCGCGGGCTCTCGCCCGGCGCGGCCGAGACCGCGCGACAGTTCGCGGCGCGGGTCGGCGCCGCCGCCCCGGAGCGCGCGGAGCCCTTCACGCGTCTCACGCGCCACTACGAGCGCGCGCGCTTCGGCGCGACCGCGCTCAGCGAGACGGAGTGGCAGGACGTGACGCTCGCGCTGGACACGCTCGCCGCCGCGCGCTGAGCCGCCGGCGCGGCCGGTCCAGCTAGCGCAGGCGGCGGTGCTCGACCAGCAGGCAGCGGTCCTGGACCACCTGGATGCCCGCGCGCGCGAAGGCCTCCGCGGCCTGCTCGTGGCGGATGCCGAGCTGGAGCCAGACCACGCGGGGATGCGCGGCCAGGATGTCGTCCACGTGCGGGGGAATGTCGCGCGGGCGGCGGAAGACGTCGACCATGTCCACCGGGCCCGGCACCTCGCGGACGGTGCGGTAGAGGGGGCGGTCGAGGATGCGGGTGGCCTCGGGGAAATAGACCGGCACCGGCACGATGTCGTAGCCGGCGCGCGCCATGTACTCGGCCACGTAGAACGCGGGCTGATCGCGCTGGGCCTCGGTCTTGATGCCGAGGACCGCGATGCGCTTGCACTCGCGCACGAGGCGCGCGATGCCGTCCTGGTCGGTCACCAGGTTCGCGCGCCACGTCTCGCTCATGGCCTGAGTCTAGCACCTGTGCTAGCCTCGGCGCGGGAGGACCCCGGATGCCCGTCCGCATCACCCGCGTCTACACGCGCACCGGAGACCACGGCGAGACCGCGCTCGTCGGCGGCCGCCGCGTGCCGAAGGATTCGCCGCGCATCGAGGCGTACGGCACCATCGACGAGCTGAACGCGATCATCGGGCTGGCCCGCGTCTTCAACGCGGAGCGGAAGAAGGGCGGCAAGCGGCACCGGTGGCTCGACGAGGTGCTGCGCCGGCTGCAGAACGAGCTCTTCGACCTGGGGAGCGAGCTGGCCACCCCGGCCGACGCGACCTACGAGGGCATGTTCCGGGTGGGCGCCGAGCAGGTGACCGCGCTCGAGCGGCTGATGGACGAGTGCCAGAAGGAGCTGACGCCGCTCAAGAGCTTCATCCTGCCCGGCGGCGGGCCGGTGGGGGGCTTCCTCCACCAGGCGCGCACCGTGTGCCGCCGCGCGGAGCGGCGCGTGCTGGAGCTCTCCCGGGTGGAGACGATCGGCGAGTGGCCGCTCAAGTACGTCAACCGCCTCAGCGACCTGCTCTTCGTGCTCTCGCGCTGGGTCGGCAAGCACCTGGGCGAGACCGAGTACCTCTGGCAGCGCGGGCTCGACGCGCACGCCCGGAAGCGCTAGGTGGCCGAGGACTACCAGATCCGCCGCGCCGGCCCCGCCGATCACGCGGGGGTGACCCGCGAGCTGGCCGAGTACTTCGCGTTCCTGGGCGAGGACGTGGACGCGAGCGGCCTCGACCACGACGTGGCCGACTGGCAGGGCGAGTACGCCGGCGCGGCGGGCGTGATGCTGATCGTCGTCGACCCCGCCGGCGTGGTCGTCGGGACCGCGGCGGTGCGCCGGCTCGCCCCGGGCGTGGCGGAGCTCAAGCGCATGTGGCTGCGCCCGGCGTGCCGGGGCCGCGGCCTCGCGGACCGGCTGATGGCCCGCGTGCTGGAGGAGGCGCGCGCGCTCGGCGGGGACACGCTGCGTCTCGACAGCGAGAGCCGGCTCGAGGCCGCGGTGCGGCTCTACCGCCGCTACGGATTCCGGGAGATCGCCGACTACAACGGCAACCCGCGCGCCGACGTCTGGATGGAGCTGCCGCTCGCGCCGGGACGGAGCTAGACGCATCCTCGACACCGGGCGCCCGGCCACGCTGGCGTACCGCGGCATGGTCACCTCTCCTCACTCGCTGGCCTCCCAGGCCGGCGTTCAAGTACTACAAGCCGGCGGCGCCGCGGTCGATGCGGCCATCGCGGCCGCCGCGGTGCTCGCGGTCGTCTACCCGCACATGACCAGCGTGGGCGGCGATGCGTTCTGGCTCATCCACGACGCGCGCACCGGCGCCGTGCACTCGCTCGACGCCGCGGGCGCCGCGGCGGAGGCGGGGACCCTCGACTGGTTCCGGGCGCGCGGCCTCGGCGAGATCCCGCTCCGCGGCATCGTGCCCGCGACCCTCACGGTGCCGGGCGCGGTGGACGGCTGGTGCGAGGCCCACGCGCGCCACGGGAAGCTCCCGCTCGCCGACGACCTGGCCGCGGCGGTGCGCTACGCCCGCGACGGGTTCCCGATCACCCGGCGGCTCTCCGAGTGGATCGAGCGCAGCGCCGACGTGCTCGCGGCCGATCCGCCCGCGGCGCGCATCTTCCTGGCCGAGGGACGCCGGCCCCCGGTCGGGCGCCGGCTCGTCAACCCGGACCTCGCGGGCACCCTCGAGCGCCTGGGCGCCGGGCGGGCCGGCTTCTACGAGGGCGAGACCGCCCGCGAGATGGCCCGGTGGGCGCGCGAGCACGGAGGCTTCTTCACCGAGCGCGATCTGGCCGGGCAGCGCGCGCGGTGGGGCGAGTCGATCAGCGCCACCTATCGCGGCGTCACCATCCACGAGACCCCGCCGCCGAGCCAGGGCGTCTCGGTCCTGCAGGCCCTGCGGCTCGTGGAGTGCCACGACCTCGGCGCGCTGCCCTACCTGGGGCCCGACCACGTGCACCTGCTGGTGCAGGCCAAGCAGATCGCGTTCCACGACCGGGACCGCTTCGTCGCCGATCCCGCGTTCGTGCCGGTGCCGGTGGAGCGCCTGCTCTCCACCGCCTACGTCGACGAGCGCCGGCGCCTCATCGATCCCGCGCGGGCGCTGCCGTGGGACCGCGTGCCCTCGGAAGGGAGCCTGGCCGGCGACACCGTCTACGTGGCCGCGGTGGACGAGGCGGGCAACGCGGCCTCGCTGGTCCAGAGCCTCTACTTCGGCTTCGGCGCGGGAGTGGTGGCGGGGGACACCGGCATCGTGCTCCAGAATCGGAGCGCCTACTTCTCGCTGGATCCGGACCACCCGAATCGGCTCGAGCCCGGCAAGCGGCCGCTGCACACCCTGATCGCCTCGCTCGCCTTCCGCGACGGCCGCCTGTGGCAGGTCGTCGGCTGCATGGGCGCCGACGGCCAGCCGCAGATCCATCTCCAGGTGTACACCGCGCTGATCGACTTCGGGCTCGACATCCAGCAGGCGGTCGAGGCGCCGCGCTGGCTCGCCGGACGGTTCGCGATCGGCGACGCGCGGGAGCAGCTCAACCTGGAGGGCCGCTTCCCGGAGGCCACCGTCGCGGAGCTGGCCCGCCGGGGCCACGCGATCAATCGGTGGGAAGCGTGGAACGAGCTGGCCGGCCACGCCCACGGCATCACCCTCGACGCGGGCAGCGGCGTCCTGGTGGGCGGGGCCGATCCGCGGAGCGACGGCGCCGCGATCGGCTACTGAGCAGCCGCCCGGGAATCGGCTCATGCAGGAAGTCAGCGTCGACCGGCTGATCGCGCTCGTCGCGTTCGCCGGCACCTACCTCGGCCTCGCCCTCGGCCGCCTGCCCTTCCTCCGCGTCGACCGCACCGGCGTGGCCATCATCGGCGGAGCGGTCGTGGTGGTGAGCGGGCTCCTGCCCTGGGACCGGGCGGTGGCCGCCGTCGACGCCCACACCCTCGTGCTGCTCTTCGGCATGATGATCGTGGCCGCGTACCTGCGCCTCTCCGGCTTCTTCCGCCTCGTGACCTACGCGGCGGTGCGGCGCGCCCACACCCCGGTCGGCCTGCTGGCCCTGATCATCGCGGCCGCCGGCGTGCTGTCGGCGCTCTTCGTCAACGACGTGGTGTGCCTGGTGATGGCGCCCATCGTGCTGGACCTCGTGCGCCGGCTCCGCCTGCCGCCCGTGCCCTACCTGATCGCGCTCGCCACCGCGGCCAACGTGGGCAGCGTGGCCACGCTGACCGGCAACCCGCAGAACATGCTGGTGGGCAGCTTCTCCGGCATCAGCTACCGCGCGTTCCTGCTGCGCGAGGCGCCGGTGGCGCTGATCGGCCTCGCGCTCGTGTTCGGAGTGATCTGGCTCGCGTACCGGCGCCGGTTGCCGCCCGCGCTGCCGGCCGAGGCCCTCGAGGAGCGCGGGGCCGTGCACCCCGCGCTGATGATCAAGACCATGGCCGCGGTGTCGGTGATGCTGGTGGCCTTTCTCGCCGGGGTGCCGATCGCGCTGGTGGCCATCGGCGGCGCCGCCTACTGTCTCCTCACGCGGCGGGTGAATCCCGACAAGGTCTACCGCGAGATCGACTGGGGGCTCCTCGTGCTCTTCACCGGGCTCTTCGTGGTCATCGGCGGCCTCGAGGCCTCCGGGCTCGCCGGGGAGATCCTCGGCTGGGCGGGCGCGGTCGGCCTCTACCGCCCGGTGGTGCTCACGGTGGCGACCGCGGTGCTGTCGAACCTGGTCTCGAACGTCCCCGCGGTGCTGCTCTTCAAGACGGTGATCCCGACCTTCGGCGAGCCCACCCGCGCGTGGCTCCTGCTCGCGACGGCCTCCACGCTGGCCGGTAACCTCACGATCCTGGGCTCGGTCGCCAACCTCATCGTGGTCGAGCAGGCGCGGGGCGCCGGCATCCAGATCGGCTTCCTCGAGTACAGCAAGGTCGGGGTGCCGGTGACGGTGGCGACCCTGCTGGTCGGCTGGCTCCTGCTGATCCTGTGAGGGAGAGAATGGACCCATGGCGCTCCTCGCCGATCTGACCGAGCTTCGCGCGCGCGTCGCCGCGAGCGGGGGGCGGCTCGAGAAGCGCCGTCTCGTCGCCTTGTACCTGCGCGCGCTTCCGCCCGACGATCTCGCACGCGCGGTCACGTACCTGAGCGGGCGGGCCTTCCCGGCCTCGGATCCGCGCGTGCTCAACGTGCGCGGCCTGCCCGCGCCGGCGCCGGGCGCGTCGGGCGAGCCGCTCACGCTGGCGGACGTGGCGCGGGCCTTCGGCGAGGTCGCCGGGGCGGCCGGGCCGGGCGCCCGGCGGCTGCGCGAGGCGCGCCTCGGCGAGCTGGCGGCGCGTGCCTCGGAGGCCGAGCGCGACCTGCTCCAGCGCATCATCTACGGCGAGATGCGCATGGGCCTCTCGGAGGGGCTCGTGCTCGAGGCGATCGCCGAGGCGGCCGGCGCGCCGCCCGCGACGGTGCGCCGCGCCGCGCTGATCACGGGCGATCTCACCGCGGTGGCGGCCCTCGCGCTGGGCGGGGACGCCGCCGCCCTGGCCGCGGCCCAGCCCCGCGTCTTCGTGCCGCTGCTGCCGATGCTGGCCGAGATCGCGACCGACCCGGCCGAGGCGCTGGCCGCCCACGGCGGCACCTCCGCGATGGAGTTCAAGTACGACGGGGCGCGCATCCAGCTCCACCGGGACGGCGATCGGGTGGCCATCTGGAGCCGGCGCATGTCCGACGTCACCCGCAGCCTGCCCGACATCGTGGCCATCGCCCGGCGCGATCTCTCCGGCACGCCGCTCATCCTGGACGGGGAGGTGGTCGCCCTCGACGCGGCCGGGCGCCCGCTGCCGTTCCAGGAGCTGATGCGCCGCTTCCGCCGGGTGCGCGGCGTCGAGGCCGCCGCGGGCGCGCTGCCGCTCACGCTGCATCTCTTCGACTGCCTGATGGCGGACGGGCGCACGTACCTGGACGAGCCCTACGCGCGTCGCTGGGAGGTTCTCGAGCGCGTGACCGGCGGACGATGGCTGGCCGAGCGCGCGCTGGTCACGCGGGCGGAGGACGGCGCCGCGCTCATGGCCCGCGCCCTCGCGGCCGGCCACGAGGGCCTGATGGCCAAGGATCCGGCGAGCCCCTACGAGCCGGGCGGCCGGGGCAAGAAGTGGCTCAAGCTGAAGGCCGCGCTGACGGTGGACTGCGTGATCGTGGCCGCGGACCGCGGCTCCGGCCGGCGCGTGGGCTGGCTGTCGAACTATCACCTGGCGGTACGCGACGGGGACGGCTGGGCGGAGGTGGGCAAGACCTTCAAGGGTCTCACCGACCGCGAGTTCACCGAGATGACCGAGCGACTACACGCGCTGGCCACCGGTGACGACGGCTACACGGTGCGGGTGCGGCCGGAGGTCGTGGTGGAGGTGGACTACAACGAGATCCAGAAGAGCCCGACCTACCCGTCCGGCTTCGCGCTGCGCTTCGCCCGCATCGCGCGCGTGCGCCCGGACAAGGCCCCGGGCCAGGCCACCACGCTCGAGGAGCTCCGCTCGCTCTACGAGCGCCAGTTCGCGACGAAGGGCCGGGCCGAGCCCTAGGCCACCGCGTACTCGAGCAGCCAGAAGAACTGGAGCTCCCGGTACGAGGTAGACGCGGCGTGCGGGGCGATCAGCGCCTCCAGGCGGGCGCGATCGAAGAGGTTCTTGATGATCTCGAAGCGCTCGCCGTCCTGGAGGCGCCGCATCTCGTAGCGGTTGCCGGCCTCGTCGAAGCGGCTGGCCGGCGGGTTCGGGCGCTCCTCGGTGGCGCGCTCGTCGAACATCAGCACGCGGGCGCCCGGCTGCAGGTGCGAGTGGAAGGCGCGGAGGAACTCGTCCATCCGCGCCAGGTCGACGTGCGACAGCCAGAGGCCGACGAGCCCCCCGTCGAATTGCGCGGGTCCGGCCGCGGGCGCGTAGGCGTCCCGGCGCTCGAACGACACCGGGGCCGCGTAGGTCTTGGCCCGAGCGATCGCCAGGGTGTCGTCATTGAGGTCGGTGGCGTGGACGGCGCGGGCGCGCTCCGCCGCGACCTGGGTCCAGTAGCCGGTGCCGCAGGCGACCTCGAACACCCGGCGCCCCGCGAAGAGCTCCGTCACACGCGGGCGCAGCCGGGCCAGGTCGTCCTGCCAGCGCGGGCCGGTGTAGACCCGCTCGTACTCCGCCGCCCGTCGGGCGTAGTACGCGGTCATCTCCTGCGTCATCGGCTGGGGATCAGCCGGCGAGCTCGCGCCGCACGATGGCGGCCCCCGCGCCGAGCGCCCGCAGCTTGTCGCGCGCCACGCCGCGCGAGAGCGGCACCATCCCGCAGTTGGTGCAGGGGAAGATGCGGGCGGCGGGCACGTGCTGCATCGCGGAGCGGATCACCGCGGCGACCTCCTCCGGCGTCTCCACCCGGTCGGTGGCCACGTCGACCGCGCCGACCAGCACGTCCTTGTCGCCGAGCAGGCCGATGAGCGAAATCGGCACCCGCGAGCCGGCGCACTCGAGCGAGACGCCGCCGATGCGGCTGCCGGCCAGGAGCGGGAAGGTCCGCTCGTACTGCCGCCACTCGCCCCCCAGGGTCTGCTTCCAGTCGGTGTTGGCCTTGATGCCGTAGCCGTAGCAGATGTGCACCGCGGTGCGGCAGCGCAGACCCTCGACCGCGCGGTCGAGGGCGGCCACGCCCCAGTCGCGCACCTCGTCCATGTAGACGTTGAAGGCGGGCTCGTCGAGCTGCAGCATGTCGAGCCCGAGCGCCTCCAGCTCCTGCGCCTCCTCGTTGATGAGGCGGGCCAGGTCCATGGCGAGTCGGGCCCGGCTGCCGTAGTGCGCGTCGTGGATGGTGTCGACGATGGTCATCGGCCCCGGGATCGTGAGCTTGAGCCGCCGCCCGGTGTTGGCCCGGGCCCAGCGCACGTCGTCGCCGTGGATGGAGCCCCGGCGCCGCACCGGGCCGGTCACGGTCGGCACCGTCGCCTGGTAGCGGTCCGCGCGGATGCCGATCGTCACCATCTTCGAGAAGTCGATGCCGTCGAGGTGCTCGACGAAGCCCCACACGAAGTGCCGGCGGGTCTGCTCGCCGTCGGTGACGATGTCGATGCCGGCCTGCTCCTGCTCGCGCAGGGCCAGGAGCACCGCGTCGCGCTTGCCCTCCTCGAGCGGGCGGCCCTCGAGGCGCCAGGGGGCCCACAGCACGTTCGGGGGCGCGAGCCACTCGGGCTTGGGGAGACTGCCGGCGATGGTCGTGTCCAGCATGGCCGAGGGCGGCATGGTATCATGACCGCCGTGATCCGGCGTTTGTGCCTCATCCTCGTCGTCGCAACGGGTCTCCTGATCGGCTGCAGCTCCGAGCGGGATCGACAGTGGTACAAGCCGAACGTCAACTACACGGTGGAAGAGTTCAGGCGCGACCGCGACGGCTGCACCAGCAAGGACAACGTCCTCGACGAGAAGTGCATGAAGGACCACGGCTGGGTGCCGCTCACGAGCGACCGCAGCAGCGCCCCGCCCAAGCCGGCGACTAATCCGCGTGGTCCCCGCTACTACTGACCCCCGCGCGATCGTCTTCGATTTCGGCGGGGTCCTGTGGGACATGCGCTGGGACGTGGCCCGCGAGCTGGACCGCCTCCACGACCTGCCCCGCTCCTCGATCTTCCAGACCCTCTACGGCTCGCCGGCCTGGGCCGAGATCGAGTGCGGAGTAGGGGATCCGGCCGCGTGGACCGACGGCGCGCACCGGGAGCTGGAGCGCCGGGCGGGCCGGACCCTGCCGCGCCTGCACGATGAGTGGCGCAAGGCGCAGGCGCCCATCGAGCTGAACGTCGCCCTGGTGCGGGCACTGCGCCCGCCCTACCGCTGCTCGATCCTGAGCAACGCGGACGTGTCCCTGCGCGAGCGTCTCGAAGGCGAGCTGGCGCTGCACCACCTCTTCGACGACATCGTGGTCTCCGCCGAGGTCGGCATGGCGAAGCCGACGCCCGCGATCTTCCGGCTCGCGGCCGAGCGCCTCGGCCTGCCCCCCGCGGCGTGCGTGTTCGTGGACGACTGGGACAAGAACGTGGAGGCCGCGCGCGCGGTCGGCATGCCGGCGGTCCTTCACCGCTTCGACCAGGGTGACGACCTGCGCGCGCAGCTCGCCGCGGTCGGCGTGACGGTGCGGGCGTAGGCGCGTGGCGCGCACCGCGCTCTTCCTGAGCCCCGGCGCCGAGCTGGCTCCCGCGGTGGCCCTCGCCCGGCGGGCCGACGCGCTCGGCTACGAGAGCCTGTGGGTCACGCACGGCATCGGCCGCGACGCGCTGCAGGTGCTGGCCGCCTACGGCCACGTCGCCCCGCACGCCGGCCTCGGCAGCGGGGTCATCCCGATCTACCCGCGGCATCCGGTGCTGCTCGCCCAGGAGGCGCTCACGCTGTCCGACGTGAGCGGCGGCCGCCTGCGTCTCGGCATCGGGGTGAGCCACAAGCCGATGATGGAGGCCGCGCTCGGGCTCGACATGGGCCGGCCGCTCGAGGTCACGCGCGAGTACGTGACGGTGCTGCGCGCCGCGCTCACCGGCAAGGTGCAGCACCAGGGCGCGCGCTACCGCGTGAACTGGCAGAGCGGCCTGCCGCGGGTGCCCGCGGCGCCGCCCATCCTGCTGGGCGGGCTGGCCCCGCGCATGCTCGAGCTGGCCGGCGAGATCGCCGACGGCGTCGTCCTGTGGCTGGCCGCGCCCGCGTACGTGCGGGAGCAGGCGGTGCCGGCCATCCGGCGGGGGCGCGAGCGCGCGGGCAAGTCGCTCCAGGGCTTCGAGATCGTGGCCGCGGTGCCGGCGGCGCTCACCGCCGATCGCGCCGCCGCCGGCCTCCTCTTCCGCACCGAGCTGACGCGCTACCTCGCGCTGCCGTTCTACCGGGCCATGCTCGAGCAGAGCGGGTTCGGCGCGGAGATCGCCGCTTACGATCGGTCGCCGAAGCCGGAGGCGGTGCCCGAGCGGCTCGTGGCCGCGCTGGGCGGCCTCGGCGACTTCCGGACCGTGTCCGCCTTCGTCGAATCGTACCGCGAGGCCGGTGTCACCCTCCCCGCGGTGCGGCCCATCGGCTTTCCCGACGCCACCCACTACGAGCCCACGGTGGAGGCCGGCGCCACCGCCTGACCGCTCCGGTCCGCGGCCCACCCCGGCCGCCGCGGGAAATTCCGGCCGTGCCAGACTGGAAGGGCATGCACAACCCCCTCGTCAAGCACGTGGCCCTGCCCGCCCTCGCCCCGGCCGCCATGATCGGGCTCTACTTCACGCCGGTGCTGCTGTTCGGCTGCGTGAACCGCGGGCTCCTCGCGGTGGCCGTCGCGCTCGTCTCGGCCGTCGGCGCCTTCGTCACGGTCGGGATCGCGCTCCGCCTCCGGGCGCAGGGCAAGCCCTCGGGCCTCTGGATCCTCTCGACCGCCATCCTGACCTCGCCGCTCGTCCTGCTCGTGGGCCCGCTCGGCTGACGCCCAGGAGCCGGTCGATGTGGAGGGCGCTCCTCACGACGCTCACCGTCGGATGGGAGCTCTACGCCATCGTCGCGGTGAGCGACACCGGCGTCGGCTTCCTCGACGTCGCGCTGCTCGTTCCCACCGCGTGTCTGCTCGCCATCGCGTGGGCGCTCCCGTGGAGCGCAGCGGCCCGTGGCCGGCCCTGGCTCCTCGGGCTCTGGGCCTCGTTCGCGGTCCTGGGCGCGGCCCTGGTTGTCATCTATCTCTCGAGCCAGAGCCCGATCAATCCGCTGTTCCGCGCGCGGTTCCATGCGAGCGAGCGGGCGCTCACCCGGGCCGCCCACGGCCTCACCGGTGGCCCGGGCCACGCCGAGGGCCTGCGGGTCGGCCTGTTCCGCGCGAGATACGTGACGGTCATGTCGCCCGACGAGGTGCGATTCCTGACCGCCGAATGCGGCGTCGTCGACCAGTGCGGCCTCGCCTACCGACCCCGTTCGCGGCCGATCGGCGCCCGCTACGCCCACATCGCGGGGCCCTGGTACCTGATCTACGAGCCGTTCTGAGGTCCTTCCGGAACTATCCAGGTCTGTGTAAAACTGGACCTGCCCCACGGGCCCATGCGCAACCCCGCATCCCCCAAGGCCGCTCCCGCCAGAACCACCCGGCCCCCCGGGCCGGATTATCCACACCAAGCCGTCCCGCCACCGCGTTATGCAGTAGACGCGGTCGTTATGCGGGTCTAGATACTTCTAGTTAGATAGGCAGGCGGTGATGGCAGCAATCGAAGCTGAGGTGACCTTTCTTCTAGCGAACGAAGGCGGGCGAAGTACCCCTCTACGACTTGACCACCCGCACGCGTTCTACAGGCCTCACGTGGTTGTGGGTGATGTTCGACAGCGACAAGCCAGCGTTGGTTCTAATCGAGTTTTGAGCGAGGAATACCTAGGCGTTCAGTTCCGCCGCACTCCCTTGGTACTGGCTCCGGGCCAGAGCGCCACGTTGTGGATGGACCTTATGTACTACCCGGCCAACACGTACGAGCGGTTGCAGGTGGGCGCAACATTCACGATCCGTGAAGGGCCGAATGTGGTTGGCTACGGGCAAGTACTACGGCGGGAATGACGAAGGTGCCATCTAACTTCGGCATGCAGCCGACGGCGCTTCGCGCCGCGGCTGATACTGAGCGTTAGACGTCAATCGAAAGGAAGGCATGAAAATGACACGCGTCCGAGTTGAGGGCTTTACCATCTCGCTTGACGGATACGGAGCTGGTCCGAATCAGGACATCAGGAATCCGCTCGGCGTGGGCGGGACAGATTTGCACCAGTGGTTAGTCCCGACACGCACGTTCCAACGGACCCTATTTGGCGCCGACGGTGGCACAACGGGGATCGATGACGACTTCGCTGCGCGGGGCTTCAAGAATGTTGGCGCCTGGATTCTCGGAAGAAACATGTTCGGACCGATTCGCGGTTCCTGGCCCGACATGAACTGGAAAGGCTGGTGGGGGGACAACCCACCCTATCACGTTCCAACTTTCATCTTGACTCATCACGCGCGCTCGCCCATCCAGATGGAAGGCGGAACGACATTCTACTTCGTCACGGGCGGTATTCACGAGGCGCTTGACCGGGCGCGCGACGCAGCCAACGGAATGGATGTGCGCATTGGCGGCGGACCTAACACTATCCAGCAATATCTTCGTACGGGCCTCATCGATGAGCTGCACGTCGCTATCTCGCCGGTCCTGCTGGGCGGGGGAGAGCGACTGTTCGAGGGGATTGACGTGCGCGCTCTGGGATACGAATGCGTTCAGTTCGTTGCGTCGGAGAAAGCCACCCATGTTGTACTCCGGCGCCAAGGGTACAATGACGCCTAACAACCGGTTGCAGCGGACGGCGCTGCCGCGCCGCCGCTGAACCGGAACGTTAGGCGTTTATCAAACACGCGCGAACAATTTCAAAGTAAACAAGTATGTCGAACCAAAAAAACAAAGGAGACAAATATGTCAAAGACAAAAAAAAGTATTGTATTCTGCCATGGGCTCTGGGCCGATGGCTCGTGCTTCAGTAAGCTGATCGTTCCCCTTCAGGCGGAGGGGTATGAATGTATTGCGACGCAGCACGGCCTCAACACAACGGCAGAGGACGTTGCCTTGGCGAAAGCAACGATAGGCCGGGTGAGCAGCCCCGTTATCCTCGTCGGCCACTCCTACGGCGGAAGTGTCATTACCGGCGCCGGAACTGACGATCGTGTTACCGGGCTGGTTTACATCGCCGCGCTCGCACCGGACGCCGATGAAACGTCTCAGACGCAGCAGTCCAAGTTCCCGAAGACCGACGTTTTTTCCCACATAGAAGTCGTCGACGGACGTATCTGGCTGCGTCCGGAGGGCACAAAGTATTTCTGCGGCGACCTTTCGGAGCAGGAGCAGAAGCTCGTTTGGGCGACCCAGGGCGCGCCGAAACCCGATCTGTTCGAGGCGAAAGTCGGGGGAACTGCCTGGAAGTCGAAGCCGAGCTGGTACATCGTCGCCAAAAAGGATTATACCGTGCATCCGGATCTAGAGCGGGCCCTGGCAAAGCGCATGGGCGCGACCACCTATGAGATCGACAGCAGCCACGTGCCGATGCTTTCCCAGCCAGACTTCGTGCTCGACGTGATCCGCAAGGCCGCAAACGCCTAACCAAGCGCTGGAGCGAACCGCCGCCCGACGCGTGTTTACACTCTAAATGATTAAAGCAATTTCACTCGAAGCCACGCTCGCTCTCGGCGGCGGTCGCTCAGCTTTTTCTCGTTAGGCGACTCGACTCCGTTCGAACCTTGACCCGCTCAAAAGCTAACATTATGAAGAACATTTTTCCGGCCTTAATTCTTCCTGGGTTGCTCGCCCTTTCTGTGGCTAGCTGCGACCTAACTTCGACCGAGAAAATATCCGTTCCTGTTGTCCCGGACAGCATTAAAGTCCCTCCGACCGAGGTGCTGTCTTTTGCAGCCAACGCAAGAGGCGTTCAGATTTACGAATGCCGAGTCAAGAAGAACACCACCGCCCAGTATGAATGGGTTCTCAGGGCACCCGAGGCAGATCTGTTTGACGGGCGCGGAAAGAGGATCGGCCGTCATTACGGCGGGCCGACTTGGGAGTCGAGCGATGGCAGTAAAGTCATAGGCGAGGTCAAAGGCAGCGAACCCTCGACTGACGCCAAGGCAATTCCCTGGTTGCTACTCCAAGCCAAGACGCAC
>DATGBR010000018.1:0-5633 GCA_035312605.1 Candidatus Methylomirabilota bacterium | reverse complement strand
CGGACATCCGGAAGATCAAGCGGGTGGTCGGCTGGGAGCCCACCACGTCACTCGGCGAGGGCCTGGACCGCACGGTGGGCTACTACCGCCTCCATCGGCACCGGTACTGGTGACCGCGATGGAGGTGCCGTTCCTGGACCTGACCCGGCAGCACCGGCGCATCCAGGACGAGATCGGCGCGGCGATCACGCGGACGCTCGAGAGCGGCCGGTACGTGCTGGGCGAGGAGGTCGCCGCCTTCGAGCGCGAGTTCGCCGCCTACTGCGGGGCGCGCCACGCGGTCGGGGTCGGCTCCGGCACCGACGCGCTGCACCTGGCCCTGCGCGCCGCCGGCGTGCGGCGCGGCGATCGCGTGATCACCGCGCCCAACATCGCGGCACCCACCGTCTGCGCCATCGTGGCCGTGGGCGCGGTGCCCGTCTTCGTGGACGTCGACCCGCACACCTTCACGCTCGATCCCGAGAAGCTCCGGGCGCACCTGGTCGCCCAGCCGCCCGCGCTCCGGGCCCGCGCGATCATCCCGGTTCATCTCTACGGTCACCCCGCGGTCCTGGACGAGATCGCGCGGATCTGCGCCGAGCACGACCTCGAGCTGATCGAGGATGCCGCCCAGGCGCACGGCGCCGAATACGCGGGCCGGAGGATCGGCGCGCACGCGGACGTCTCCTGCTGGAGCTTCTACCCGACCAAGAACCTCGGGGCGTACGGCGACGCGGGCATGGTCGTCACCGACGACGCGGGCGTCGCCGAGCGCGTGCGCATGCTCCGCAACTACGGCGAGGAAGCCAAGTACGTGAACCGCCTGCCCGGCGTCAACAGCCGGCTCGACGAGCTGCAGGCCGCGATGCTGCGGGTCAAGCTCCGCCATCTCGATGAGTGGGTGGCCCGGCGGCGCCACCTCGCCTCGCTCTACGACCGGCTGCTGGCCGACGCCCCGGTGGCGCGGCCGGTCGAGGTGGGACCCGCGCGCCACGGCTATCACCTGTACGTGATCCGCTCGCCTCGACGGGACGCGCTCCAGCGACACCTCAGAGAGCGCGGCATCGGCACCGGCGTTCACTACCCCGTGCCCGCGCATTGTCAGCCGGCCTATCGCCACCTGGGCTACGCCGAGGGCGAGTTCCCCTGCGCCGAGCGCGCCTGCCGGGAGGTGCTGTCGCTCCCGCTCTACCCGGAGCTGACCGAGGACGAGCTGCGCCACGTGGCGGCCGCGGTCGGCGCCTTCCGCGGGTAGGACGTCACGTCCGGTGGGCGTTGGTGAGACCCGCGATGACGGTGGCGTCGGTGGGGAAGGCGAGGGGCGGGGGAGCCCGGAGAGGGAAGTAGCCCACCCGGTCGAGGTCGTCGCCCGCCTGCAGCACGCCGCCGACCGGGCGACCGTGGAACCAGACCCCGACCGTCTGGTTGGCGCGGTCGTGGAAGTTGGAGTGAACCGCGCAGACCTCGCCGAGCTCGACGATCAGGCCGGTCTCTTCCTTCATCTCCCGGCGTGCCGCCTCGCGGATGTCTTCGCCCCAGTCGACGTGGCCGCAGGGGATGCACCATCGGCCCGACCACGGCCCGCTCTTGCGCCGGCCAAGGAGGATGGAGTCTCCCTCGAGGAGGACCACCGCCACGCCGACCGTGGGATTCCGGTAGCTGATCTGCCCGCAGCTCAGACACCGCCGGTGCGGCCCGGCCGTCGGCGGCCCGAGGCGGCCACCGCATCGAGCGCAATGGTCACGGCCGTCGGGTTGCACCGGGGCGGTCAGCGCGCGGGCGTCGCGTAGGCCCCGCCGCCGAGGGCGGCGATGCACTCCTCGCGGATCCGCCACACGTCGTCGAGGCTGCGTCCTCGCACCGTCTCCGTGCGGGCGCTCCAGTCGCGGAGAAACCGCCGGTGGAGATCATTCTTGTACGCGCCGATCTGATCGACGATGATCGGCTCCTCGTGGAGGAAGCGCTCGATGGGCGCCGCGCCCGCGGAGACCCCGGTCACGTCGATACGCTCGCCCCGGCACCGCAGGTAGCAGTGGGCCTCGGGAATGTACGACAGCCCGTGCGCGGCCAGCACTCGACCCACGCCCGGCGTATTGCCCTCGCTCATCTCGTAGATCCCGAGCATGAGCTGGACCTCGATGCCCTGCTCGCGGGCGAGCTCGGCCAGGGTGGCGTGCTTGGTCGTGCAGGTCCCGCGTCCTTCCTCGAGCACGAGCCAGAACCGGCTCCGATCCGTGATTCGCCCATAGGGAAGCCGCAGGACATGGAGGGCCGCCGCCGGGAAATCGTGCGCCCCCACGGCTCGAAACAGCCGGGAGATCGGGCCGTCGGCGGTGAGGGGCGTGTTGATGAGGCGGGTGATTGTGTCCGACATGGCGCACCTCCTTCGGGCTCTCGTCGGCCGCGAGTGTACCAACCCCGGAGCCCCCGGGCCGGTTTCCATCACATCCATACAATGGCCTACCGTGCTAGAGTCCTCGGGAGATTGAGCGGCGTCGGGCGCGCCCCCGGAATGGGCCGGGGGCAGGGAACACCGACGGCCAAGGGTCAGGCGTCAGCGAGGGAGGTCGAACGATATGACTCTCAAGGGCTGGATCGCGTTGTCCACGGTCGGACTCACCCTCTCGATCACCGGGCTTGCGTTCGCGCAACAGCCGCAAGCTCAACCCGCCCCCGCACTCCCTCAGCATACGGAGCGCGGAACGGGCATGGGGATGACCAACCCCGCCACGACGGAAGGCAAGCCGATCACGACCTACAGTCAGCCCACCGTCGAGCGGTGGGTGGGCATGGGGATGACCAACCCCGGCACGACGGAAGGCAAGCCGATCACGACCACGACGAACTTCGGTCAGCGGTAGCACCCGACCTAACGCCTCACCGGCCACACACACGAGCGCCGAGTCCCTCGGCGCTCGTGCTGCGTCGGGATCGAACGAAGGAGATCAATCATGGACGGACTCAGACAGATCGCGGTTGTCACGCAGGGCGACGGGTGGAACTTGCTGGGCCTCGACGCGGAGGGTCGGGTCTGGTACGGCTCGCCGCGACGGACCACGAAGGGGCGGTCGCTCACCTGGGCCCTGATGGACGAAAGCGCGGAAGAGGACCCGGAGCCGGAGTCCGCCACCCTGACGCCCACGGAAGGGACCGGCCGAGCGTGGCCCTCGCGGCCGCGCCCCTGAGGCGCCCCCTCACAGCGTCACGAGCATTCCCACCGTCGCCGCGGTCATGATGACCGCGGTGGCCCACCCGAGCCACCGCAGGAGCGGGGGGTTCACCCGCTTGCCCATGACCGCGCGATCGCTGGTGAGCAGCACCACCAGCACGATCAGCGGCGCCGCGAGCACTCCGTTGACGACGGCCGACCAGAACAGCATGGTGACCGCGTCGAGCCCCACGTAGTTCAGGACCAGCCCGACCAGCATCGCGACCGCCACCACCGCGTAGAACCGCCGCGCGAGGCGGGGCGTATCGTCGAGGGAACCGCGCCAGCCCTCCGCCTCGGCGACCGCGTAGGCGCACGACCCCGCCAGGACCGGCACCCCGAGCATCCCGGTGCCGATCAGCCCGAGGGCGAAGAGCCAGTAGGCGCCGGCTCCCGCCAGCGGCCGGAGGGCCTCGGCGGCCTGGCGCGCCGTCTCGATGTGCATCTCCCCGTGCGCATGCAGCGTCGCGGCGGTCGTGAGGATGATGAAGTACATGACGAGGTTCGAGAAGAACATGCCGGTCAGCACGTCCGTCCGCATCCGCTTCAGGTCCGCGTCGGTCGCGCCGCGTCGCTGCCGCACGGTGCGCCGCCCGGCCGCGCGATCCTCCTCGACCTCCTGGGCCGCCTGCCAGAAGAAGAGATAGGGCGAGATCGTGGTGCCCAGGATGCCGACGAAGACGGCGAGGTAGCCGTTCGACCACTCGACGTGCGGGACGAAGGTGGCCCTCACCACCGCCCCCCAGTCGGGGCGGGCGAGGAACGCGGCCAGGACGTAGGCGAAGAGGACGAGGGTGAGCCACTTGAAGATCCGCGCGATCCGGCGATAGGACGACCAGAAGAGCAGGGAGACGATGAAGCCGGCGTAGATCGGCGTCCAGATGAAGGCCTTCACCCCGGTCACCATCTCGCTCACCTCGGCCATGCCCCCGAGGTCCGCGCCGATGTTGATGACGTTCGCCACCACCAGCAGGGCGCACGCGCTCCAGAGGACGCGACGCGAGTAGTGCTGCCGGATGACGCTCGCGAGGCCCCGCCCGGACACCATGCCGAGGCGCGCGCACATCAACTGGACCGCGGCCATCAGGGGAAACGAGAAGAGCGCGGTCCAGAGCGGGGCGTAGCCGAACGTCGCGCCCGCGACGGAGTAGGTGGAGATGCCCGACGGGTCGTCGTCGGCCGCCCCGGTGATGAGACCCGGGCCGAGCTCGGCGAAGAACTGTCGCACCCGCCACGGCCGGGCGATCGGCTCCGCATCCGGACGTCCTTCGGGGGCGAGGGGCGGCGGCAGATCGGGAGTCATCGCGGTCGCTCCCGAGTCTACCTCAGCTAGAATGAGCGGCATGGATCGATCCGGCGTCTCGAATCGCGATCAGCTCCGAGCCATCGCGCACCGGGCGATGGCCGAGCGTGGACTGCTGCCGGATTTCTCCCCCGCGGCGCAGGCGGAGACCGAGGCGATCCGGCAGGCCCCGACCGACGCGAGCCCCGAGATCCGAGACCTTCGCGATCTCTTGTGGTGCTCGATCGACAACGACGACTCGCGCGACCTCGATCAGCTCACCGTCACCGCGCCGATGCGCGAGCGGACGGTCAAGGTGCTCGTCGCGGTCGCCGACGTCGGCGCGCTGGTCAAGCCGGGCTCGGCCATCGATGGTCACGCGCGGGCCAACACGACCTCGGTCTACACCACGGCCGAGATCTTCCCGATGCTGCCCGAGAAGCTCTCGACCGATCTCACGTCCCTCGGGCAGGACCAGGCGCGCCTGGCGATCGTCGTCGAGATGACGGTCACCCGCGACGGGACGGTCACCGCTTCCGAGGTCTACCGCGCGCTCGTGAAGAACCGGGCGAAGCTCGCGTACAACGGCGTCGCCGCCTGGCTCGACGGAACCGCACCCGCCCCCCCGCGCCTCACCGCGGTCCCGGGGCTCGACGAGCAGCTCCGGATCCAGGATCGGGTCGCGCAGGCCATGAAGGCTCTCCGGCACCAGCGGGGCGCGCTGAGCCTCGAGACCCTCCAGACCCGGGCCGTGTTCGACGGTGACCTGATCGCCGACCTCCGGCCCGACGAGAAGAACCGCGCCAAGGAGCTGATCGAGGACTTCATGATCGCGGCCAACGGAGTCACCGCGAAATACCTGGAGGTGAAGGGCTTGCCCTCGCTGCGTCGGGTGCTGCGCGCTCCCGAGCGCTGGCCGCGCCTCGTCGAGCTGGCCGCCGCCCAGGGCGGCCGGCTTCCGCCCGAGCCGGACGTCCGCGCGCTCGAGGAGTTCCTCGCCCAGCGGCACCAGGCGGATCCGGCGCGGTTCCCGGATCTGTCTCTCTCAGTCGTCAAGCTGCTGGGCCGTGGCGAGTACGTCGTGGAGCGCCCGGGACAGTCCCCGGACGGCCACTTCGGGCTGGCCACGCGCGACTACTCCCATTCGACCGCCCCCAATCGGCG
>DATGBR010000017.1:0-3451 GCA_035312605.1 Candidatus Methylomirabilota bacterium | reverse complement strand
GCTCCCTCCCTCTCGCTTGGTTTTTTCCACATGGCTCACTTCCACCAACCAGCTCGCGCGCTCGCTCGTTCTGGCACATCGATTGCTCAGTCATCCATTGATGAACCGGCTCGCGACCGTGGCGGCGTTGATCGTCGGTGTCGCGGCGCTGTATTTGGCGCGGGCGGTGTTGGTGCCGATCGCGCTGGCGATGCTGCTGGCGTTCATGGTGTACCCGATCGTGGATCGGCTGACCCGGGTGGGGCTGGGACGGGGTCTGTCGGTGGCGGTCGTGGTGACGATGCTGTTCGCGACGCTGGGCGGCGTGTTCTGGATCCTGATGATCGAGTTCGCGAGTCTCTCCACCGAGATTCCCGCCTACCGGGACAACCTCATCCTCAAGATCAGCCAGGTGCGGCGCATGGGGCGCGGCGGCGCGCTCGAGAAGGCGCAGACCGCGGTCACCGAGGTCGCCAACGAGCTGCAGAAAGACACCGGCACCGGCCACCCGCGCCAGAAGCCCACCCCGGTGATCGTCACCTCGGCGCCGACCGGCCTCTGGCAGCTCCCGACGCTGCTCGAGGGCCTCGGCGGGGCGGCGGCGGTGATCGTCCTGGTCATCTTCATGCTGATCGAGCGCGAGGACCTGCGGAACCGCGTCATCCGCCTCGCGGGCTACGGGCGGCTGACCACGACCACCCGCGCGCTCGACGAGGCGGGCCAGCGCATCAGCCACTACCTCCTGATGCAGACCATCATCAACGCGAGCTTCGGCCTCGGCATCGCGCTCGGCCTGCTCCTGCTGAGCGTGCCCTACGCTATGCTCTGGGGCTTCCTCGCCGCGGTCCTGCGCTTCATCCCGTATGTCGGCGTCTGGCTGGGCGCGCTCGTGCTCGTGGTGTTCGCGCTGGCCGCGTTCCCCACCTGGCTCACGCCGCTCCTGGTGGGCGCGCTCTTCGTGGTGCTGGAGCTCGCCTGCAGCTTCGCGCTCGAGCCCTTCATCTACGGCCAAAGCGCGGGCGTCTCTCAGGTCGCGCTGCTCTGCTCGGTCACGTTCTGGGCCTGGCTCTGGGGGCCGATCGGCCTGCTGCTGGCCACCCCGCTCACGGTGTGCCTGGTCGTCTTCGCCAAGCACGTCCCCGGCCTCGAGTTCGTCGGCATCCTGATGGCCGACGAGCCGCCCATCACTCCCGCGGCCGCATACTACCAGCGGCTGCTTGCGAAGGACCGTGACGAGGCGCTCCGCATCGTGACCGAGCGCGCGAAGGAGCATCCGCTCGAGGACGTGTACGACCAGGTGATCGTGCCCGCACTCCGCCACGCCCGCCGCGATCGCCGCCGGGGCGCGCTGCCGGAAGGGGGACAGCGCTACGTCTGGGAGGCCACGCGCCAGATCGTCGACGAGGTCGCCGCGAGCGTGAGCGCCGCCGCGAGCGCCGCCCCGCCCGCGGCCCCGGCCGAGGAGCCGGCGCGCCGGCCGCGCAACGTCCGCGTGCTCGCGGTACCGGTGCGGGACGAGGCCGATCTCCTCGGACTCGTGATGCTCCAGCATCTCCTGAATCCGGACCGGTGGACGATCGACCTGACCTCGCCCCATCTCCTCGCCGCCGAGGTCGTCGCCCTCGTCGAGGACACGCGGCCCGCGGTGGTCTGCCTGGGCGCGCTCCCCGCGGGCAGCCGCAGCACGCACACCCGCTATCTCTGCAAGCGGCTGCGGGCGCGCTTCCCGGACCTCCGGATCATCGTGGGACGCTGGGGCCCGCGGGAGAACGTGGCTCGCGCGCGGCGGCAGCTCGAGGCCGCGGGCGCGGGCTCGGTGGGGGTGACCCTGGTCGAGACGGGCGAGCACCTCCAGCGTGTCCACCCCCTCGAGCCGCCCACCCTGCGCCCGCCCGTCGAGGCGGAGCCGGCCCTCAGGAGCTAGGGCGGCCGAGCATCTCGTCGAGCATGGTGGCGTCCACCGGCTTCGTCACGTGCTGGTCGAAGCCGGCGGCCAGCGCCCGCCGCCGATCCTCGGCCTGGCCGTAGCCGGTGACCGCGACGAGCCGGATGGCCCGCGTGTCCGGCCGCCGGCGTAGCTCGCGCGCGACCGCGTAGCCGTCCATTCCAGGCAGGCCCAGATCGATCAGCGCGACGTCGGGCCTGAACGCGCCCAGCTTGGCGAGGCCGCTCGGCCCGTCCTCGGAGGTCTCGACGTGGTGGCCGGCCATCTCGAGCAGCAGGCGCAGGCTCTGGCGCGCGTCCGGGCTGTCCTCCACCACCAGCACGCGCCGGGGGACGACCATCGCGCTCGCCGCACCCTCGGCTCCGGCCGCCTCGTCGGCGGGCGCCGTGACCGCGGGCAAGCGCACCGTGAACTCGCTCCCCTGCCCGGGCCCCGCGCTCCACGCCGCGACCGCGCCGCCGTGCAGCTCGACCAGGCGCTTGACCAGCGCCAGCCCGAGGCCCAGCCCGCCCCGCGAGCGGTCCAGGCTCTGCGGCTCCTGCACGAACAGGTCGAACACGCGGCCGAGCAGGTCGGTGCGGATGCCCTGGCCGCTGTCGCGCACGCGCAGCACCGCCGCGTCGCCCACCACCTCGGTGGTCACCCAGACCCGTCCGCCCGGCGGCGTGTACTTGAGCGCGTTGTCGAGCAGGTTGTTGACCACCTGCTCGATCCGGGCCGGGTCGGCGTGCACGTGGACAGCCTCGCCCTCGAGGCGCACGTCGTGCCGCTCGGTGCGCCCGGCCTGCGCGAGGGCGTCGAGGCAGCGGCGCGCGAGCGCATGCAGCTCGACGGCCCGCCGCTGCAGGTCGACCTTGCCCGACGTGACGCGAGCCACGTCCAGCAGGTCGTCGACCAGCCGGGCCAGGTGACCGGTTTGCCGCCCGATGATCGCCACCACGTGGCGCATCGTCTCGTCGCCGTCGAGCCGCCCCAGCACCGCGACCGCGTTCGAAAGGGTGCCGAGGGGGTTGCGCAGCTCGTGGCCCAGCATGGCCAGGAACTCGTCCTTGGCCCGCGTCTCCTCCCGCAATGACCGCGCCAGGGTCTCGGCCTCCTCCCGCCGCTCACGCACGTGGGCCTCGTGCTGGCTGCGCTCGGTGATGTCGACCGACACGCTCAGCACCGCGGGCTCGCCGGCGAAGGTGATGACCTCCGAGTTCACGAGCAGTCGGCGCTCCTCGCCCGCGCGGGTCCGGAAGGCGACCTCGAAGTCGCGCACGCGCCCCTCCTGGTGGAGCAGCCGGAGCATCTCCTCGCGCTGCTCGGCGGTCACCCAGAAGCCGAGGTCCATCTTGCTCTGGCCGAGCATCTCCTCGCGCGAGTACCCGCCGTGCCGGATCGCCGCGTCGTTCACCTCCAGGTGGCGGTGATCGCGCAGGCTCGTGATCGACATGGGTAGCGGGTTGGCGTGGAAGGCCACCATGAAGCGCCGCTCGCTCTCGCGCAGCGCCTCCTCGGCCCGCGTGCGGTCGGTGATGTCGGTCA
>DATGBR010000016.1:0-10424 GCA_035312605.1 Candidatus Methylomirabilota bacterium | reverse complement strand
GATCAGCGCGACCATCGCCGAGCACGCGCGGGCTCGCGAGGCCCTCGATCAGGAACTGGGCGACGGGGTGCGGGCGAGCGCGCACTTCAAGGAAGGCGTGGCCGCGTTCCGCGAGAAGCGCCGGCCGCGCTACGAGTGAGGCGCCCATGACCGCGCCCGTCCGCGTCCACCTCCGCGTGCCCGCCACCGCCCCCATGCCCGACTTGATGGGCCTGGTCCAGGGGATCGAGGCGGCCGGCTTCGACGGCGCGGGCATCCTGGACAGCCAGCTCCTCTCGCGCGACGTCTTCGTCACGCTCGGCCAGGCGGCCACCCACACCAAGCGCCTCGCGCTCTTCCCGGCGGTGACCAACCCGTTCACCCGCCACCCTTCGGTGCTCGCCTCCGCGATCCAGACGGTGGAGGAGCTGGCGCCCGGGCGCGTGAAGTTCGTGATCGGCACCGGCTACACCTCGGCCAGCACCATCGGGCGCAAGGCGGCCACCCTCGGCGAGATGCGCGAGTGCATCGCCACGGTGCGGACGCTGCTGGCCGGCGAGAGCGCGCGCTTCGGAGAGACCGCGGGGCGTCTCGGCTACGCGTCCGGCCGGCGCATCCCGGTGCTGATGGCCGCCTCCGGGCCCAATGCCATCGAGCTGGCCGGCGAGGTGGCCGACGGCGCGCTGCTGCTGGTCGGCGCGAACCGCGGCATCGTCACGCGCGCGCTCGAGCACCTCGAGCGCGGCGCGAAGCGGGCCGGGCGCCGAGTGGAGGACCTCGAGGTGATGTGGGCGGTGCGTACCGCGACGCGGCCCACCACCGCGGCCGCGCTCCGCGAGGCGCGCCCGACCGCGGTGCACTGGGGCATCCTGCGCTGGGGTGGCTACTGGCTCGAGCCGGCCGGCCTGCGCCTGCCGCCCCTGACGGTGCCGGACGCGGTGTGGAAGGTCTACCCCGATCTCTCGCACGCCCACGACTGGGAGGCGGCCATCGCCGCCACCTCGTTCGTCCCCGACGAGGTGGTCGCCCAGCTCTGCGAGGCGATGGGGCTGGTCGGCACGCCCGCGGACTGCGCGGTCCGCATCGAGGAGCTCACCAAGCTCGGCGTGCGCAACCTCTACCTGATGCCGCTCCTGACCTTCGCGCCGCCCGAGCGAGAGATCGCCGCCTTCCGCGACACCGTCTTCCCGACCCTCGCCCGCGCCGGCCTCCGCTAGCCGCGGGCGGCGGCGAGCTGCTCCGCGAGGCGGAATTTCTGGACCTTGCCGGTGGAGGTGACCGGTAGAGCATCGCGCGCCATCACGTGGATCGCCTGCGGCACCTTGTAGGCGGCGAGCGCGTCCTTGCAGAGGGCGTGGAGCGCGTCGGGCTCGACGCGGTGGCCCGCCTTCGCCACCACCACCGCGACCAGGATCTCCTCCTTGCGCGGGTCGGGGATGCCGACCACGTAGGCCTGCTCGACATCGGGGTGGCCCAGGAGGATCTCCTCGACCTCCACCGGGGCCACGTTGATCCCGCCGGTCTTGACCATCTCCTTGATGCGGCCGCGGAAGCGCAGGCGCCCGTCGGCCCCCACGAAGCCGAGATCGCCGGACAGCAGGAAGCCCTCCGCGTTGAAGGACGCGGCGTTGCGCTCCGGGTCCTGGTAGTAGCCCGGCGTCAAGCGGCCGCGGATCAGGATCTCGCCGACCTCGCCGTCCGGCAGCGGCCGCCGGCTCTCGCGATCCACGACGCGGATCTCCATCCCGGGCAGGGGATAGCCCACCGTGGTCCGCCGCACCTCCGGCGGGTCGTGCGCGTCGGTGACCGAGCTGTTGCCGTAGCACTCGGTCAGCCCGTAGACGTTGCAGATCTCGCGCGCCCCGAGGTCCATCACCATCTGCATCGCGGCGGGGGCGCCGATGGCCGCGCCGGTGCGGAGCGATGACAGGTCGCGCCGCGCGCGGTCCGGGTGCTCGATCAAGGCCTGGGCGATGTTGGGCGTGCCGTAGTAGACGGTGCAGCGCTCCCGCTCGATCAGGGTCAGCGTCGCGGCCGGCTCGATCTGCTCCTGGAGCACGATGGTGCCCCCGTGGGTCATCACCGCGGGCAGCGCGTTGGCGCAGCCGAAGCTCCAGAAGAGCGAGATGCCCATCCACATGCGGTCGGCCGGGCTCAGATGCTGGCGCTCGCCGATCTGCCAGCCGTTCTCGATCAGCCCCCCGTGGGCCAGCTGCACTCCCTTGGGAGTCGACGTGGTTCCCGAAGTGTAGAGGATGTACGCCACGTCGTCCGGGGTGACCGCCCGCTGGGCGGCGTCGAGCTCGGCGTCGCTCACGTCCCGGCCCAGCTCGGCGAGGGCGTCCAGCGACGGAAGCGCCCCGGCCGGCCCGCTGGCCGCCTCGTCGCCACACACCACCAGGCGCCGGAGATGCGGCAGCCGTGCGGAGCCCGCGCCGCCCATCTCGGCGAGCGCGGCCAGGTAGTCCTGGCTCCCGAAGCGCGGCGCGAGCAGCAAGACTGACGTCGCGCAGTGGCCGAGTACGTACTCGAGCTCGCGGGGCCGCGACCACGTGCTGATCGGCACCAGGACCGCGCCGAGGAGCGTCGCCGCGAAGTCGATCAGGAGCCATTCCGGCCGGTTGGTCATGAGCAGCGCGACCCGATCGCCGCGGCGCACCCCGAGGCGCACGAGCCCGCGGGCGAGCCGCCGCGCGTGCGCCCGCGTCTCGGCGTAGCCGAGACGCACGCGGCCGGTGGCGTCGACGATCAGCTCGTGCTCCGGCTGGCGCGCGGCCAGCTCGTCGAGCAGGTCGGGAAGGGTGTGGCTCGCGGGACGGAGCACGCGGATCGGGGGCCGCTCAGCGGGGGTCGAGCGGCTCGCTCGACATCGCGTCGCGCTGCGCCGCGTGGTCGGCCCACCGGGGCTCCGGCCACGAGGGACAGGACTCGCTGATGTCGCGGTAGGCGGGATAGCGCCGGATCAGGTCGTTGATCTCGACGCAGGTATCGACCGGGTGCCCCGCCGGCACGCCCACGCGGCGCGCCTCCACCCCGCGCCGATAGCTCCAGAGATAGGCGTGCGCGTGGAAGAAGGCCCGGCGCTCGGACCAGTGGCGGCCGATCATGAGGATCTTCACCGCCTCCGCGTTCGCGTCCAGCTCGCGGCGCTCCTGCTGGGCGTCCCACAGCGAGGTGGCCGCCTCGTCGGGCGCCCGGCGATAGGCGTGGCCCAGCACCCAGTGGGCCAGCTCGTGCGCGAGCAGGAAGTCGCGGGTCTGGCCGGCCGGCAGCGGCTCGAGCATCCGGGCCTGGAAGGTCATGAGGCCGCCCGGCCGCATCGCGCCGCCGCCCGCGCCGGGGTGCTCGCCGACCAGGAACGTAACGTCGGCGACCCCGTAGTGGGCGGTGACCCGGTCCGCGAAGCGCTGCCAGTCGTCGAGGTGGGCCTGCTGCCCGACGGTGAGGCTCGTGCAGCCGGCGTGCAGCAGGAGCAGGGCGGCCAGCCAGGGCCAGCGCGTCATGATGGACGAGAGCCTACTTCACGTAGTGATCGCGCGCCAGGGGCGGCGTGGTCCCTTCGCCGGTGAAGAGCACGGTGAGCACGACCTCGACCGAGTGGCCGAGGGCCAGGCCCTGGCAGCCGATGGCGGCGCGGGTGGGCTTGCCGCGGTCGCCGTACAGCTCGACGAGCAGATCGGTGGCGCCGTTGATCACGCGCGGCTGCTCGCTGAACCCGGGCGCCGAGTTCACGAACCCGATGAGCTGCACCGCCTGCTGCACGCGGTCCAGGTCGCCGAGCGCGTACTTGATCGCGGCCAGGCTCGAGAGCAGGGCGTAGCGCGCGGCCTCGTAGCCCTGCTCGACCGAGAGATCGGCGCCCACCACGCCGACGAGGTGCGACTTGCCGTCGCGCACCGGCGTCGTGCCGGAGAGGTAGAGCACGTTGTTGACCGCGAGATGAGAGACGAAGCGGGCGCCCGCCGTGTTCGCCCGATACGCCCGATCCAGATCCATCAGCGTGAGCCCGAGCGCGTCGAGCTTCTTCTCGATGTGCATGATGAGGCAGGTCATAACATGGTTATCCACACTTATTCACAAAACTTTCTTCGTCATCGGCTTGACACATCCCCCGCACGTTCACTAGGCTTCACGAGTCATGCAGGGGAGTCGAAAGCCGTTGGCGAAGGTCGAAGGACGCCGGTCGTTGCGGCAGAGCAAGCTCACCATCGCGTGGCGCGGCACGCCGGATCTCGATGACTGGGTCGCGTACATCGTGACGAAGACGAAGTCGAAGAAGCTGATCCTCGCGGATCAAGTGTCGGAGCGGAAGGTGAAAGCCCTGCTCGCGCGCGTGTCGGGGCTCTCCCGGCGCGGCGTGGAGAAGCTGGCGAAGGGCTAGGCCGAGCAACCGCCGGGAGGGGGCACCCGCCCCCGAGATTCCAGGGAAAGGTCTATCCACAGATGTGGATAGACCTGTGCATAGGCACCCGGCAAACAACGCAACTGGTTGACCTAATTGGCCTTCCTGTATCAGCCTTGCGCCAGGCTCCGGAGCCGCTCGAGCAGCCTGGCGAGGCCCAGGGTATCCCGCGCACAGTAGCCCATCAGGTCCGCCCGCAGCCGGATGCTCTCGGCATGGCCCACCGCGTCACCGCCCCAGAGCAGGCGCTCCAGGGCCACGCTGGCGAGCGCGCCGTCGCCGATCACGAGGTCGTCGTACCCGAGGCCGGGGACGAGCGCGGGCAGCACGCGCTTGAGTGAGAAGCTGCCCCCGAACGCCGGATGGTAGACGTGCTCGCGCACGATCGGCAGCAGATCCACCAGCCGCTCCGCGATGCGCGCGAGGCGCGGGGCCAGCGCGGGCGCGCCCGCCGCGATTCGCTGGATGCACTCGCGCTCGAATCGCGCGGAATAGGCCACGATGGTCCGCGCGGGCTCGCACGCGGCGAGGAGTTGCTCCGCCAGCGCGGGGCGCACGTCGTCGGGTCCCTCCGCGAGCCAGGCACGATGCGCGAGCCCGCCCGCGCCCTCCTCCAGGTGGCAGCTCCACTGCACCGGCAGCGCGTCCCACGGATGGCAGCCGTTCCACACCGGGATGGGGAGCCCCGCGGTCTCGAAGTCGAGAAACGCCACCGGCGAGGCGCACGCGCGCAGCGCGCGCCCGAGGCCCGGCTCCACGATCATCCGGCCCGCCTGCACCGCGCGCCGCTGCCGGTCGGCGGTGGCCGCGAGCGCGGTGTCCTCGGGCAGGTCGAAGATGGACTGGTAGCCCTGCTCGTAGAGCGCGGCCAGCGCGCGCGCCTGCTGCCGGTAGAGCGTGCTCACGTGATGCGGGGGCGGCGGCGCCCAGCAGCGCTCGAGGAACGGGCACTCGTAGGGCCTCGTGCAGTGCGGCCCGGTCGCCACCTCCGGTCGCGGGCCGGCCAGCATAGCCTGGAGCGCGCCGACCTCGGCGGGCAGCGTCGCGAGGCGCGCCTCGGCCGCCGCGGTCACGTCCGCGCGCACGAAGAGGTCTCGGAGGTCCGGGTAGGTGCACGCCCGGTTCAGATGCATGATCTCCATCCGCCCCACCGCGAGCCCGCCGCGCCGGACCACGTGGGCCTGGATCGCCACGTCGGTCAGATGCGGCTCCTTCACGCTCGTGGTCGACTTCACCTCGGTGACGCAGAAGCTCCCATCGGCCCCGCGCTCCAGGATATCGACCGCCACGTACACCGAATCCGCACGAAAGCTCGCCTCGTACACCACCGGCGCCCCCGAGGCCAGCGCCGCTCGCGTGGCCCGGACCCGCTCCTCGTAGGCATCGTGGGGCAAATCGATCAGCACGCCCCCCGGTACGTGAGCCCGCGCCACCTCGCCGACCCGTCGCCCACGCGCGAATACCGCCTCCGCCATCGGGTCGGGAGCCAGCTCCGGCGCCCCCGGCTCATGCACCCGCCACCAGAGCTGCTTCGCGCACTGAATCCCCGCCATCACCCGAGACTTGGAGAGGCCGGGGAGGCGCGCGGGAATGATGGGAGGCGCCACGCTAACCCGAGCTATGCATGCCGGGCTCGACCGAGATCGGACGGGTGGCAGGCCCCGTCCGGCTCACGCGCTGTCCGGCATGCATAGCGCGCGTCAGAGCGGAATCGCCAGCAGCGTGTCGACGCGGCTGCTGTCGCACACGACGACCCGCTCGCGGAAGCGCAGGGTGCCGTTCTCGTCCACCATGACGTCGACGTAGCGCCCGGTGGCGAAGAGATCCATGGTCCCGTCGCGCATCACCCGCACCACTAGGAACGGCGTCTCGGCGTGCACCGCGCCGTTGTCCCCGGGGCGGATGGCGGGGAGGCCGACCAGGTGCCGGTAGGCCTGGCGCTCGTAGATGTTGGCCTCGCGCAGGGCGGCGACGCGGTCCTGCAGCATGCCGCGGGAGTCGGCGTAGATCAGCCCCGCCTCGAGCCCGCGGCGGTAGTTGTCCGCCGAGGTGATCTTGTAGAGGCACGGGTCGGTGAAGAAGGTGGGCCACTGCTCGAGGCGATCGTCGTCGATGGCCCGCGCGTACTCCGCGTTGAGCTGCGCGACGCGCTCGCCCAGCACGTCACTCCCCCATGTAGCGGCGATACGCCTTCCAGAACCCGCGCACCGAGGCCTCGGTGGCCCGCGTCTCCTGTGACTCCGCGCCTTCGCCCCCCATGTTGACCACCGACACCTCGTCGCCCGCCGCGGCGACGCCTCGCTGGACAAACCCCCCGACGCAGCCGTCCTCCATGGAGACGTAGCCCGCGGGGCCGACCAGGTTGGCCTGCTTGAGGCGGCGGCGGCGCATGTCGTCGGAGTCGTCGGCGAAGCCGAAGTAGGTCCAGTGCAGCTCCATGGCCCCCGCGCCCTTCGGTACCACCTGCCGCACCGCCAGGCAGTTGTTGATCTGCTGGAGCACGAAGCCGGGAAACACGGTGAGGATCTGGAGCTGGATCCCGTCGCCCCACTCGTCCACCGCGTCGAGCAGGCTCGGGTCGGCCAGGCGATAGCGGTCCTTCTCGGAGCGGATGCCCTGCTCGCGGTAGGCGGTGCTGGTGCGGTCGTCGGCCCGGTCGATGGTGTAGCTCGCGTGGTGGCCGCCGTCCGGGCTCACCAGGACCCCACCCCCCTGGGTGAGGCGCGTGATGCGGAACGTCCCGAAGAAGGCGTGGAGCAGGCTCGCGTGGTAGGTGTCCTTCACGTTCTCCACGTAGAGCTTCCAGTTGTTCGGCAGGGCCTGGGTGAAGCGGCCCATGACCCGCACCGGGCCGCGCAGCACGCGCCGGATGCGCCCGAGCACCTCCGCGCCCAGGTACTCCTCGATCGGCGGCGTCTCGGCCGAGAGGCTCGTGAACACGAGGCCGTGGAGCGTAGCGGTCCGCAGCTTGCGCGGCCCGTGGTCCGCCTTGCAGAACGACTCCGGCATCCCGCCGCGGCCGTTGCTGCCCTTCTCGAACGCGACGCCGACCAGGTTGCCCCGCAGATCGTAGGTCCAGGCGTGATAGACGCACTGGAAGTGACCGCCCGCCGAGCCGCCGTCGTCGAGCGCGATCAGCGCCCCCCGGTGGGCGCAGCGATTCTCGAAGGCGTGGATCTCACCCGCCGCGCCCCGCGCCACGATGACCGGCATCTCGCCCACGAACGTGGTGCGGTAGTCGCCCGGCTTCTCGAGGTCCGACTCGAGGCACGCGTAGCTCCAGGTGGGCCCTTCGAAGATGCGGCGCAGCTCGGCCCGGTAGTTGTCCTCGTCCTGGTAGACCCAGTACGGCACCCGCGCGAGCGACGCGCCCGGCCATTCGTGACGCGGACCCGGGGTCGGCATGCGCGTGTGCCCGCTACCCGAAAGCGGGCATCACCTCGCGGGCGAACAGCTCCATCGAGCGCAGCACCCGGGCCTGCTCGAGATCGCCGAACCAGAAGCTGCAGTTGAAGTGGGTGATGCCCACGTCGCGCTGCAGGCGCTGGATCTGGCGGATGCAGGTCTCCGGCGTGCCGATGACCAGGAAGCGGTCGAGCAGGTCGTCGACGTCGGGCTCCTTGGGCGCGGGCACCGCGATGGCCCGGCCGTTCACCACCCGCTCGTAGTGGTTGCGGAGGCTCAGGGTCACCCGCATGTTCCAGCGGGCCTCCTCCGCGGCGGCTCGCGCGTCCGCCTCGCTCGGGGTCACGTAGACCGCGCGCTGCACGCCCACCGCGAGCGGGGTCGGCGGCTTGACCTCGGCCACCACCCGGTCGAAGAGCCGGCGGAACTCGGCCATGCGCTCGACCGGGACCCCGAAGCCGCCGGTGAGCACGTTGAAGCCGCGGCGCACCGCGCCCTCCACCGAGTCCGGGCTCTGGGCGGTGATCCAGATCGGCGGCCGGGGCTGCTCCATCTGCGGGAAGATCGTAGTCTCCGGGATCTTGTAGATCTTGCCCTCGTAGCTGAACGGCCCGCCCGCGAGCGCCTTCAGGATGACGTCGACCGACTCCTCCCACCGCGCGCGCCCGCTCTCCAGCTCGAGCCCGAAGCGCTCGAACTCGTAGTGCTGGTAGCCGCGGCCGAGCCCGATGTCGAGCCGGTCCCCGGAGAGGATCGCCAGCGTCGCGATCTCCTCGGCCACCACCAGCGGGTGGTGGAGCGGCACCACGATGACCGCGGTGCCCACCCGGATGCGGGAGGTGCGGGCCGCGATGTAGGTGGCGAGCTGGACCGGACGCGAGAGATAGCCGTAGGTCGAGAAGTGGTGCTCGGCGAGCCAGATGTTGTGGAACCCGAGAGTCTCGGCGGACTGGGCCATCTCGACCGCGCGCGTGTAGATCTCCCGGGACGACCGGGCCGATGGCGACTGCATCAGGAGGAAGGTCCCGAAGTTCATGGGCGGGATATTGCGCTGGGCCGCGGCCGCGGTCAAGCCGGGCCCAGGGCCAGGAACTCCCGCGCGTTGTCGGCCAGGAGCCGCTGCCGCGTGGCCGCGTCCAGGGCGACGCCGTCGAGAGCCGCGACCGGATCGGCCACCCCCATCTTGAACGGGTAGTCGCTGCCCAGCACGATGCGCGCGGGCCCGAAGGTCTCGAGCGCGAAGGCGAGCACGCGGGGCGAGAGCGTGAGCGAGTCCACCCAGACGCGCCGGGCGTACGCGCTCGGCGGCTGACTGATCGCGGCGTGCGCGTCGGCGATCGCGGTCCAGCCTTGATCGAGGCGCGGCAGGATGTAGGCGAAGGCGCCGCCGCCGTGGGCGAAGCACCAGCGAAGCGTCGGCCACCGGTCGAGCACGCGGCCGAAGATCACCCGGGTCATCGCGAGCGCGGTCTCGAGCGGGAAGCCGGCGACCTGGGTGAGGTTGTCCTTGCGGAAGCGCGGATCGCCCAGGATCGGCGCCTGCGGGTGAACGAACACCGCCACGCCGAGGGCGGCCGCCGCGTCCCACACCGGGGCGAGGGCCGCGTCGTCCAGATCGAGCCCGGCCACGTTGGCCCCGATCTCCACCGCCGGGAAGCGGAGCACGGACACCACGCGCTCTAGCTCCTTCACCGCGAGGTCGGGCGCCTGCAGGGGGAGCCCACCCGCGCCCATCAGCCGCGCCGGATGGCGGCTCACCAGCTCCGCGATGGCGTCGTTCTGCATCCGGCACCACTCGGCCGCCGCCGGCCCCGGCGCCCAGTAGCAGAAGGTCGGCGGCGCGGGGGAGAGGAGCTGTCGGCCGACGCCGGTGCGGTCCATGTCCTCGATGCGCCGGGCCGGGTCGAAGGCGTGCGGGGTGAGGTTGCGATTGAGCGTGCTGCCGAGGTAGAGCCGGCAGCCGGTGGCCGGATCGCCCTCGAGACGGGGCCACCGGTCGCCGCCGTAGCGGGACGCGAAGTCGGGCCAGCCGCTCGCGAAGATGTGCGTGTGGACGTCGATCGATGGCGTCATGGGCTCCCCATGGCCCCCCAATGTATCGTCATCCTGTACTACGCGTTGAACTTCCAGCCGGCCGGCTATCAGCGCCACTACGACCTGACGCCGCCTTGACTATGTCCCGCCGAGGGGGCAGCATCGTGCCGGGCGAAGACGACCGCAGCCCCAAGGGAGACCTCCCGTGACGACCCAGACGACCGAGCCCCGGATGCAGCTGGAGCAGGACCTGCACATGTACCGGCAGATGGCGAAGATCCGCGCCTTCGAGGAGCAGGTGAACGAGCTCTACAAGGGCGCGAAGATGCCCGGCCTGGCCCATCTCTACGTCGGCGAGGAGGCGGTCGCGGTCGGCATCTGCGCCCGACTGCGGCCGTCCGACTGGATCACCAGCACGCACCGCGGGCACGGACACGCGCTCGCCAAGGGGCTCCCGCCGCGAGAGCTGATGGCCGAGCTCTTCGGCCGGGCCACCGGCTGCTGCGGCGGCCGCGGGGGAAGCATGCACCTCTACGCCCCGCGGGTGGGCCTTCTGGGGACCAACGGCCTGGTGGGAGGCGGGATCCCGCCGGCCGTGGGCGTG
>DATGBR010000015.1:0-18969 GCA_035312605.1 Candidatus Methylomirabilota bacterium | reverse complement strand
CCCGCGACCTCACGCCGCTACTTCTCGACCCAGACGTTATAGAAGCGCACGCGCTCCGTCTTGTCGTTGAACCCCTTCGTGGTGTTGCGGATGGCCCGGAGCCCGAAGAGATCGCCGTAACGGATCACCGGCACCTTCTCGTAGAACTGCCGGGTCTGCTGCTCCCACAACGCCATGCGCTTCTTGGGATCGGTCTCCCGGGCCAGCTCCGACTGCAGCTTCAGGATGCCCTCGTCCGTGGTCCAGCCCGGCCAGCTCGAGGTGAGGTAGACGTGGTGGGTCGGGTCGTAGGAGGCGCCGATGCCGGTGGTGAAGACGTCGTACTCCTTGGAGTTGTTGCGGCGCTTGACGAGGGTGGCCCAGTCCACCACCTGCAGGTCGATGTTGAAGCCCACATCCTCGAGCTGCTGCTTGGTGAGCAGCGCGAAGTCGTACATCCACTTGTACTCCTGGGTGGTCATGAAGCGGATCGGCTCCTTCTTGTAGCCCGCCTCCTGCAGGAGCTGCTGGGCCTTGGCCCGGTTGTGCTCGTTCCAGGGCAGCCCGGACATCTTGGTGTGCCACGCGCTGATCTCCACCGGCGCGAGGCTACTGTCCATCCGGTAGAACTCCTTCTTGCCGCCCGCCACGTTCTTCATGATCGGCTCGATGTCGATCGCGGCCTGCCAGGCCTGCCGCAGCTTCTGGTTCGTCATCAGGCCTTCCTTCTTGTTGAAGACGGCCACGAGCCAGTAGTACGGCTTGGAGATGATCGGACGCGCGTTGGCGTTGCCCTTCAGCCGGTCGTAGGCGTCGAGGTTCAGGTCGTCCGCGAAGTCGAGCTCGCCGGTCTCCACCTGGGCCACCCGGGTCGCGACCTCCGGCACCGGCACCCAGCGGATCTCGTCGAGCCACGCGGTCTTGCCCCCGCCGTAACCGTTGGGCTTCTCGCTGCGGGACTTGTAGTCGTCGAAGCGGACCATGCGGATGTACTGGTCGGGCTTCCACTCCGCGAGCTTGTAGGGGCCGGTGCCGACGTACTCGGTGACCTTCACCTCGGGGGCGAACTTCTCCGCGATCTCCTTCGGGTAGATCGCGCCGAAGTTGTTGGGCACCGCGAGTGAGATGAGCACGATGGCCGACTTCTCCTTGAGCTGCATCTGCACGGTGGCCGGATCGACCGCGCGCAGCTCCGCGACCTGGGCGAAGAGGGCCTTGCCGTAGATCGACTGCTTGCCCCAGCGGGTGAGCGAGGCGACCACGTCGTCGGAGGTCATCTCCTTGCCGTTGTGGAACTTCACGCCCTGCCGGAGCTTGAAGGTGTAGGTGAGGCCGTCCTTGCTGACGGTGTAGCTCTCCGCGAGCATCGGGATCGGCTTGTTGTCGCGGTCGAGGCTGAAGAGCCCCTCGTAGATGTGGTTGGTGAGCGTCTCGGTGATGCTGGCGGTGGTCCAGTGCGCGTCGAGCGAGGGCGGCTCGCCCAGGTTGCCGACCCGCAGCACGCCACCCTTCTTCTGCGCGTCGGCGGGGCCCGATGCGATCATGAGTGCCGCGACCATCGCGAACGCGGTCAGGACCCGTAGCCAGAATGCTCGACGCGCCATACCTGCACCTCCGGAAGGGAGCGGGTGGGTGTTGGGTGCCAAGACTCTGCGATGAGTGGTGCGGCTTGTCAACCGCCCCGTGCCCGGCTACAGCGGGCCGAGCTGCCCCCTCAGCGCTGGAGGGATTCGTGGATGGCGAGGGTGAGGGCGCCGAAGTCGGGGCGGGCGCGGGAGGCCGCGGTGCGGGGACGCGGAAGCGGGACGTCGAAGACGCGGCCGAGCCGGCCGGGGCGCGAGGTCATCACGATCACGCGGTCCGCGAGGAACACCGCCTCCGGGATCGAGTGGGTGACGAACACGATGGTCTTGCGCTCCTCCCCGCTCCCCTGTCCCCACACACGCAGCAGCTCGAGATTCATCTCGTCGCGGGTCATCGCGTCGAGCGCGCCGAAGGGCTCGTCCATGAGCAGGAGCGGCGGATCCAGCAGCAGCGCGCGACAGAGCGAGGCGCGCTGCTGCATGCCGCCCGACAGCTCGCGCGGGAGCTTCTGCGCGAACTCGGCGAGGCCCACCAGGCGGAGTAGCTGCGCGGCCCGATCGCGGTAGTCCCGCGGGTCGAGCCGCGAGAGCTCGGCAGGCAGCAGCACGTTGTCCGCGATCGTCCGCCACTTCAGCAGCACCGGCGCCTGGAACACCATGCCGACCGACGGAATCGGCCGCACCACCGGCCGGCCGTCGACCTCGACCCGGCCCCGACTCGGCGGCCGCAGCCCCGCGATGATTCGCAAGAGCGTCGACTTGCCGCACCCCGACGGGCCTACGATGGCCACCAGCTCGCCCCGGCCGACCGTGAGATCGACGTCCCGCAGCGCCTCGACGGGGCCGGACGCGGTGGCGTACGTCATCCCTACCCCGTCGAGACGGATCAGGTCGCCCACGCGCGGTCAGCGGGCGGACTTGGGCAGCTCCACCCTGGTGAGGAACTCGTTCGTGTAGACCGCCTTGCACTCGACCTTCGTCGGCACGCCCATGTAGGTGTTCACGAGGTCGACCGAGTCGCACATCTTCTTCTCCTCCATCCAGCCGATCCCGTTCTTCGCGTAGCGGTCGGTCTTCATCAGCTCGAGCCCCATCATCATGTTCGGCTCGATGATCGAGAGGTCGATCTCGGGCACCCGCTTCTTGAAGATCTCGAGCGCCGACTTGGGATCGCTCATGACGTCGCGCCAGCCCAGGTACGAGGCCTCGAGGAAGGCCCGCAGCATCGGGGCCCGCTCCTTCATCGTTTTCTCGCTCGCGATGATCGACATGCTGTACATGTCGAAGCCGTGGTCGGCCCACGGCAGCATGACCGCATTCCCCTTGCCCACCGCCTTCTCGTAGAACGGCAGGCCGGTGGTGTAGTCGGCCACCGCGTCCACCCGCTTCTCGGCCAGGGCCGGCACCTTCGCCGCGGGCTCCACGTTCACCCACGTCACCTTGGCCGGGTCGATGCCGTTCAGGCGCGCGAAGGCGGGGAACATCTGGCGCTGCCCGTCGCCGGGGGGCGCGGCCACCGTCTTGCCCTCGAGGTCCTTCGGCTTGGTGATCGGCGCGTCCTTGCGGCTCCACACGTTGAGCGGGCTCTTGTCGAACACCATGCCGACAACCTTGACCTTGGTGCCCCGCGCGGAGGAGGCGATGACCACCGCGCTGTCGGCCAGGCCCACGTCGGCGCGGCCGGTGTCCACCTTGGCGATGGAGTCGCCGGAGCCCTTGGAGTTCTGCATGTCGACGTCGAGGCCGCGCTGACGGTAGTAGCCCTTCTCGAGCGCCACCCAGTACGCCGCGTGGTCGCCCACCGGGAACCAGTTGAGGGCGAAGACCACCTTCTGCGGCGCCGGCTGCGCCGAGGGGGCGCCGAGCCCGAGCGCCACCAGCACCACCGCCACCAGGAGAGCGATCGAGAGCGAGACGCGTCGCATGGGTTCTTCTCCTTTGGTCCACTAGTCCACGGTTTCCGCCCACGGGGCGATGCGCCGCGCGGCGAGGACGACGAGGCCGTACACCGCGAGGCCGACCACCGAGATCCACACCAGCGCCGCGAAGGCCACCGGCGTGTTCATGCTGCCCTGGGTGGTGATGATCACGTAGCCGAGCCCCTGCTGGGAGGCCACGAACTCGCCCACGATGGCGCCCACCACCGCCGCGGTCGCGGTCACCTTCAGCGCGCTCAGGATATAGGGGTAGGCGTTGGGGATCCGGATCGTCGCGAAGACCTTCCACTTCGGCGCGTTGAACACCCGGCAGAGGTCGAGCAGCTCCTCGTCCACCTGGGAGAGACCGACCGCGGTGTTGATCACCACCGGGAAGAAGCCGATCAGGGCGCCGATCAGCATGTTGGGCAGCACGCCGTAGCCCAGCCAGAGGAGGAAGAGCGGGGCCACCGCCACCTTGGGCAGCGTGTTCACGAACACCAGGAAGGGAACCAGCGCCCGCGACAGGATCGGCGACCACGCCACCGCGACCCCGAGGAACACCCCGACCGCGCCGGCCAGCCCGAACGCACCGACGATCTCCACCGACGTGATCGAGAGATGCCGGAGCCACGGGATCTCGTCGCCCGTCATGGCCTGGACCACGCGGAGCGGCGCGGGGAGCAGATACTCGCGCAGCTGGAGCACGGTCACCGCGAGCTGCCAGGCGACGAGCAGGGCCACGAAGAGCGCGGCGGCGGGCAGGTAGCGGCGGATCATGCGTCCGATCCCGGTCATCGGCGAGGCCATAGTACTCGACCCGCCGCCTGCCGGAGTCAGGTCTTACATTGCGACAATGTCAGGGGCGCGTGCCGAGGGTCACCGACGTGGCGCGGTCGAGGCCGTCGCGGAGATAGACCAGCTGGAGCGTGTCGCCGGGCCGGTGGCGATCCAGCAGGGCGCGCAGGTCGGCGAACGCCTGCAGCCCGGTGTCGTCCAGGCGCACGAGCACGTCGCCCGCCTGCAGGCCGGCCCGCTCGGCGCCGCTGCCGGGCACGATCGAGCCGAGGCGCACGCCGTCCCACCCGGCCCGCAGGTCGGCCCCGATCCCGAGGAAGGCGCCGCCGGTGGCGCCCAGACCACTCGAGCCCCCCGCGGGCTCCGAGGCCCGCCCGCGCGGTCCGGAATCCGGCACGCTCGCAAACACCGGGCGCGCCCCTCCGCCGATGCGGGCGATCACGAGCCGGCCGAGGTCCGCGATCCTCGCCATCCCGGCCGCGTCGATCTTGTCGGCGGTATCCGACGGGCGATGGTAGTCGGCGTGGGAGCCGCTGTGAAAGAAGAGCACCGGCACCCCGGCGCCGTTGAAGCGCGTGTGGTCGGACGGGCCGGTCCCGGTCGCGCGCAGGTCGACGTCGAGCCCGGCCTCCTTCGCGGCGGCCTCCACGAGCCCGCGAAGGCCCCTGCCGGTGTCGACGCCACCGACCAGCAGGTGGCGCCCGTCCAGGCGGCCCACCATGTCGAAGTTCAGCATCGTGATCATGCGCTCGATGGGCACCGCGGACGGATGGTGCACCTGATAATCCGAGCCGAGCAGCCCCAGCTCCTCGCCCGCGAACAGCGCGAACACCAGCGTCCGCGGCGGCCGCGACGCGGCCAGCGCCTGCGCCAGCCCCAGCACCACCGCGGTGCCGGAGGCATTGTCGTCAGCGCCGGGGTACACCGTGTCCCCCTCGCGCCCGAGGTGATCGTAGTGCGCTCCGATCACCACCGCCTCGCCGGCGAGGGTGGGATCGACGCCCGGCACCACCCCGATCACGTTCGCGGCCCGCCGCTCCTCGGTGGCCAGGTCCACGCGCAGGCGCACCTGGACGCCGGTGGCCGCCGCGCGCGGCCCGCTCGCCCCCGGCGCCGGCTTCGCGAGCGCATCGAGCGAGCGGCCGGAGCCCGCGAGCAGCGCGGACGCCGCGGCCCGGGTGATGCCACCCGAGACAATCGCCACCGGCGCGGCGGTCGCGGCCACCGCGGGCAGCGCGTCGTCCACGATCAGGAGCGCACGGGCACCCGCGCGACGCGCCGCGATGAGCTGCTCGAGCCGGGATGGCTGCGGCCCGCCCGACGGCGCCGAAGCGCCCGACAGGGCGAGCGCGATGCGCCCGCGCGCGTCGACGCCCGTGTAGTCGTCGTACCCGACGAAGACCAGCTCGCCCGAGACCTCCCCGGTGGCCGAGCCGCCGTGCGGCAGCCAGTCGCGCCCGGCATCGAGCGCTCGCGCCGGGGGCCCCGTCGATTCGAGCACGCTGCCGGGCCCGAGGCCCGGGATCACCGCGACGGGAAAATCCTGGAAGAACGTGCCCCCGTCCCCGCCGGGACGGAGGCCCGCCCGCGCCAGCACCTCCGCGATATAGCGGGCCGCGCGGTCGCCGCCCGGCGTGCCGGAGCCGCGCCCCTCCATCTCGGGCGCGGTCAGGGCGGCCACGTGCGCCAGGAGATCCGCCGAGCCGAGCCGGGGAAGCGGCGCGGCCGCGGTGGTGGTCAGCAGGAGCGCCAGAAGGAAGGTGGCGACCGTGGAGCTGGAGCGGCGGCACGTCACCCCCGTACTCTACCCCTAGCGGCAACCTCACGGTACACTCGGGGCATGTCGAGATGGATCCGCGCTCTCGTCCCCGTCGCCGGCCTGGCCGGTCTCCTCGTCGTGAGCCCGAGCGCGAGCGCCCAGGGCCTCGTGGCCTCGAGCCCGTACCTCCGGTCGGAGTGGGGCGTCGAGGCGCGCTCCGCCGGCCGCGCGCACGTGGTGGGCTATCTCTACAACAGCAGGGTCCAGGACGCGGCGAACGTCTGGCTCCGGGTGGACCGCCTCGACACCGACGGTGCGGTCGCCGGCACCTATCGCCGCCGCGTGGTGGGCGACGTGCTCTCCGGCGGGCGCTCGCTCTTCGACGTGCCGGTGGGCGAGGCCGGTGCGACCTACCAGGTGTCGGTCGAGACGGTGGACTGGGTGAAGGAGTGCCGCTAGCGGCTCCCGCCGCCGGTTAGCCGAGCACCCGTCTCGTCAAGGTATTCACCGCGCGCTCGAGCGCCATCGCTCCGAGCGCGAGAGCCGCGATGATCCCGCCCGCGCCCACCACGAACACCACCACATCGAGGGAGCGCATCCGCTCGCCGAAGTACTGCACGTAGGGCTGATGGACGAGGTAGAACCCGTATGAAGACGCCCCGACCGTCAGCGCGGCGGTCCCCACCCACGGAATGCGGCCTGCCACTCGCGCGACGTTGACGAGGACGACGGTCAGGCCGGTGCCGATGAGCGCATCGGTGAAGAGAAAGGACCAGAGTGCGCCGTACGAGTAGAGGCCGAGGGCATAGAGCGCGCTCCCGGCCAGCAGGCCCCGCCACGACAGGACCGCGGCGTCGGTCGCCGCCGGCCACTTCCGCCAGAGGGCTCCCGCGGCCATCCCGAGCGCGAACTCCCAGAGTCGGCACGCGAAGAACCCGCCCTGCACCCATTTCCCGTCCGCCGGCATGGCGAACAGGAGCATCCACCGAGCGCCGATGGTGACGACCGCCGCGGCCACGAGGAACCGGGCCACGCCCAGGCGCTCGAGCGCGACGAAGAGCACCGGGAACACCAGGTAGAGCTGCAGGAGCAGGCCGAAGTACCACAGCGCGGGGTTGAAGTAGTAGAACATCGTCTCGATCGGCACCACCCGATCGCCGAGGAAGCTCAGCGCGAAGCGGTAGTCGAGCGTGTCCAGCCGGGCCTGAAACGGCGACACCAGGTAGACGAGGTGCGCGACCCAGTACATCGGCAGCAGGCGAACCAGGCGGCTCCGGTACCACCCGCCCCAGGCCGTCGGCGGGCGACCACGCCGGGCGAGCGCATACGAGAGCCCGAAGCCGGAGAGAACGAGGAAGACGGCGACCCCGTTGAATCCGAGCTCGACCGCCGCGGTGAGCACGGCCGACCCGACGCAGAGGGCCCGCGCGGCGGGAGACTCCGGAGCGCAGATCCTCTCGTACGACGCGAGGTAGCCGGGATCGAGCAGCCACGGCAGCCGGCCGCCGTTGTACGCGATGAAGAAGTGGAAGAACGCGATCCAGAGGATCGCGATCCCCTTCGTCCCATCGAGCCAGTCGAGCCGCGCCTCGATGCGCCCCGCCGGTCGTCGCTCGGTCGCGCGGCTCACGACCGCGACGATAGGGGTGGGCCGATCGCGTGTCAATTGGGCCGGAGGCCCCGATCCGACGTATACTGCCGACCACAACCACGCCCGCCATGCCCGACCTCCTGGACGCCGTCGAGATCGAGAGCGCGCCGAGCCCCACCGCGGCGGTGATCTGGATGCACGGCCTCGGCGCCGACGGCCACGACTTCGAGCCCATCGTGCCCGAGCTCCGGCTGCCCGCCCGCCTGCCGATCCGCTTCGTGTTCCCGAACGCCCCGCTGCGGCCGGTCACCATCAACCAGGGCCACGTCATGCGCGCGTGGTACGACATCCGCGCCCTCGCGGGCGCCCGCCGCGAGGACGAGGCGGGCGTCCGCCAGTCGGCGCGCCAGATCGAGGCGCTGGTGGAGCGCGAGCGACAGCACGGGATCGCGCCGGGCCGGATCGTGCTCGCCGGCTTCTCCCAGGGCGGCGCGATGGCGCTCCACGTCGGGCTGCGCTACGCCGAGCGCCTGGCCGGCATCATGGCCCTCTCGTGCTACCTGCCGCTGGCCGACGTCCTGGCCACCGAGGCCGCGCCCGCCAATCGGGACGTGCCGATCTTCTGGGCCCACGGCGTGCACGATCCGATGATCCCGCTGGCGATGGCCGAGCTCGGGCGCCGGCAGGTCGCCGGCCTCGGCTACCCGATCGAGTGGCACCAGTACGCCATCCCCCATTCCGTCTCCCCCGAGGAGATCGCCGACGTCGCCCGCTGGCTCGGGCGGGTGCTCGGCGCGTGACCCCGTCGCCCACCAGGAGGTGAGCCCATGGAGACCGACCGTCTGAAGATGCCGATCGGGGAAGCGATGTTCACCCAGCGGTCCGTTCGGAAGCTTCGCCCTGATCCGATCCCGGTGGAGGACCTCCACCTGCTGATCGAGGCCGCGGTGAAGGCCCCCAACGGGGGCAACAACCAGGTGGGGCGCTTCCTGATCGTGAACGACCGCGCGAAGATCCGCGAGTTCGGCGCGCTCTACAAGGAAGCGTGGTGGGCCAAGCGCTGGGACGACCACAAGTGGACGAAGCCCGAGGACATCCCCCTCACCGACAAGAACCACCGCTCCGCGATGGGGCTGTCGGAGGACATGAAGGACGTCCCGTGCGTGGTCTTCGCGTTCACCGCGCCCGGCGGCGGCGCCAACTCGGTGATCCCCGCCTGCCAGAACCTGATGCTGGCCGCGCACGCCCTCGGCATCGGCTCGCTGCCGACCACGCTGCACGCCAATGTGATGGACCGCTTCCACGCGATGTTTGACATCCCCAAGGAGATGACCTTCCACTTCTGCATCCCGCTCGGTTACCCGGCGGTGAAGTACGGAGCCAGCAAGCGGAAGCCGACGTCGGAGACGACCTCGCTCAATCGCTGGGGAGGAGCGGTGCCGTGGGCGTGACACGCAAGCCCGCGGTCAGCCTCGCCGCGGTGCCCGGGCGGCGCAAGGCCACCGTGGACATGGCGAAGCGCCTGGAAGAGGAGGGCTTCACTGGCATCTATTGTCCGAGCCTGGGCGATGGCCTCGGCCTCTGCGAGGCCATCGCGCTCGCGACCCGCACGATCCCCTTCGGCACCAGCATCGCCAACATTTACACGCGGCACGCCTTCGACTTCGCCCAGACCGCGGCCCTGATCCACGAGCTATCGGGCGGGCGCTTTCGCTTCGGCGTCGGCATCAGCCACGGGCCCACCCACGAGCGCCTCGGCATCAAGCCGGGCAAGCCGCTCGAGGACATCCGACGCTTCGTGCAGGACGTCAAGGCCGGCGCCAAGCTGGCGGGCGAGCTGCCGCCGATCACCCTCGCGACGCTCCGGAAGAGGATGACCGCGCTGTCGGCCGAGATCGCCCAGGGCGCGGTGTGGGCCAACGCCGCCCGCTCCCACATGCCGGAATCGCTCAAGGCCCTGCCGGACGTCGCGCGCACCGGCTCCGACTTCTTCATCGGCAACATGGTGCCGACCTGCATCGACGCCGACCGCGCCGCCGCCGCCGCGGTGAACCGCCGCACCCTGATCGGCTACGTGAAGCTGCCCAACTACCAGAACTACTGGATCGAGGCCGGCTTCGAGGAGGAGATGCAGGCGATCCGCAAGGCGATCGCGGCGGGCCAGGAGGACACGATCCCGTCGCTGATGTCGGAACGCTGGCTCTCCCAGGTCACGCTCTACGGCAGCCCGTCAGAAGTGCGCGACGGCGTCGAGGCCTGGTACGCGGCGGGCGTGAAGACGCTGATCATGGTGCCCTCCTCCGCCAAGGGCAACCAGATGGTCGCGCTGCAGGAGCTGATCGACCTCTTCCGCTGAAGCCATGCTCGACCCGCCCGACGGCTTCACGCCCCTCTTCCGCACCAGCCCGTTTCTCGACGCGCTCGGGCCCTTCTATCACCGGCGCGACGGGCGCGCCCTGATCCTGGGGGTGCGGATCGCGGAGAAGCACTGCAACGCCCGCGGCACCGCCCACGGCGGGCTGCTCATGACGCTGGCCGACATTGCGCTCGGCTACAACCTGGCCTACGCGGAGGATCCGCCCGCCTCGCTGACCACCGCGAACCTCTCGGCCGACTTCGCGGGGAGCGCAAAGCTCGGGGACTGGCTGGAAGCGCAGGTAGACATCCAGAAGCTGGGCGGCCGCCTCGCCTTCGCCAACGCCTACCTCACGGTGGGCGACGAGCGGATCGTGCGAGCCAGCGCGGTCTTCGTGCGCGGCGGCCGCCCCGAGGCCTAGGGATTCGCGGCGAGGAACGCGCGGGCCTGCGTGAGATCGGGCCGCGCGTCGCCCGCTCCGGCCATGTCGACCAGCTTGACGTAGTAGTGGCGCGCCTTCGTCCGGTCGCCGCTCTGGATCGCGGCGCGGGCGGCGCCCGCGTAGCCCCGGAAGCGCCCGGGCTCGCGGAGCTGGGCGGTCTCGAACTCCTTCAGGGCCTCCGCGGGCCGCTTCAGCTCGAGCAGCATGTCGCCGAGCAGCTCGCGCGCGGGCAGGATGCGCCCGGGCGTCACGATGTGCTTCTCGCTGCGATCCTCCGCGTCCGCCGCGCTCCGCATCAAGGCGAGCGCGTCGTCCGACTTGCCCCGCGCGAGCGCGGCCCACGCGGCCACGCCCAGGCGGCTCACCTCGACCTCGGTGGCCCAGTACTCGTTCTTGGCGGCCTTGAGCGCGTCGCGGAGCCGGGCCAGCTCCAGCCCTTCCTTCTCGGCTCCCGCCGCGTCGCCGGTGCGGGCCGCCCCGACCCCGCGCGCGAAGTGGGTCAGCGCCTCCGCGAACGGGAACGCGCTGGGGGTCGGCTCGAGCTTGGTGGCCGCCGCCCAGTCGCCCCGCTCGACCGCATAGCGGGCCGGGATGGCGGCGAGCGCGTAGGGCCCGGCGAAGCGGACGAACCGCGCCACCTGGCCTCGCTCGTCGAGCACCCGCCGCGCGTCCGTGTCGCGCGCGAGCTGCAGATAGGCGTAGACCATGTAGTCCATCGCGTGGGCCTGCTCGTCACCGTCGCCGTCGCGCCGGGCCGACGCGGCGGAGCGGGCGTTGGTCTCGGCGGACTCGGTCCAGAGCCCGACGCGAGTGAAGATGTGCGACGGCATGTGCAGGGCGTGCGGCGCCGCGGGCGCGATGGACGCGTAGCGGCGCGCGGCCGGCACTCCCTTCGCCGCGATCGGGGGCGCGTCGTAGCTGTGGATCAGGTAGTGGGCGACCCCGGGATGGTCGGGATGCTTCACGAACTGCTTCTCGAGGATGTCGGCCGCGGTCAGGTACGCCTTGTAGGTCTGATCCGTGAGGGACTGGGTGGACGCGAGGTAGAGCGCGTAGAAGATCTGCGCCTCGTCGTCGCCGGGGTAGCGGGCGGCCAGCGCCTCGAAGGCCTTCGCGCGGTTCTGCTGGCGCGTGCGCTCCGGGCGGTTGGCCCAATCTTCATAGTAGGCCGCGACCGCCTCGATGTAGTCGCGCTCCCGCGCGGTCTTCGCTCCGATCTTCCTGCCCTCGTCGATGGCGGCCTGCGCCCGGTCGGCCCACTCCTTGGGCGCTCCGATGCCGGCGAGAGGGTTGTTCATCAGGATGGCGGCGATGCCCCAGGTGGCGATGGCGCACGACGGATCCTGGGCGAGCACGTCCCGGAAGGCTCGCTCGCCGGGGCCGTAGTTGAAGGAGTGCAGCATGGCGACGGAACGCAGGAACGCCTCCTGTACCGCCGGCGCGCAGGAGTTCGGGAAGTCGACGGTCCCGAACCGCTCCGGGGCCTGCGCCCGGCCCGTGGCGGGCGCGAGCGCTGCGAGTACGAGGCCCAGCATCACGAGCCGTGTCGAGGTCTGCATTCTCATGGTGGTCTCCTGCTTGGATCCTATCCTAGTTCGTTCCGCTGAGGCGATAACGGACGGACGCGCGCTTTCCACTTGACAGCCTTCCCTGGGCGACTCGTCGGGCGGCGGTAACCCTCGGCAGGCGTTAGCCCAGCGTCTCGCAGGGACACGCTGCTTCACGGTCTGGCTGGGCCGGATCAAAAATCACTCCTCGTCCCGCGATCGCGCGGCCGGGGCGAACGCCGGCGGCGCCGGAGACAGGGTGTAGAGTCGCCCCAGCTGAAGGAGGGCTCGTCATGGCGATGCAACTGCCCACCCTGGTTCCCACACCGGCGCCCGTGGCGGCGCTCGAGCGACTCGGCGATGAGATCGCCGACCTGTCCGCGCACCTGGATGCCGCCACCGCGCGCCTGCTCGCGCTGATTCGCGACTTCGACGCCCGCGGCGGCTGGAACGCGGGCTTCCGCTCCTGCGCCCACTGGCTGAGCTGGCGCGTGGGCCTCGACCTGGGCACCGCCCGCGAGCGAGTGCGGGTCGCGCGCGCCCTCGGGGAACTGCCGCGCCTGGCCGAGGCCCTGGCTCGTGGGGAGCTGTCCTACGCCAAGGTGCGCGCCCTGACCCGCGTGGCCACGCACGAGACGGAAGCCCGCCGCTGGCGGTGGGGCGCGCGGGCACAGCCTGTCACGTGGAGCGCATCGTGCGCGGCTGGCGGCGCGTAGACCGGCAGGCCGAGGCCAGGGCGGCCGCCCAGCAGCACGCGGGGCGCGGCCTGCATGTTTACCAGGACGAGGACGGCATGATGGTCCTGCGGGGACGGCTGACGCCGGACATGGGCGCGCGACTGCTCCGGGCGCTCGACGCCGCCCGCGAAGCGCTGTATCAGCGGACGCGCGTCGCTGCGGGCAGCCCGCCAGCCGCTGATCCTGCCCTGGCGCCGCCAACCCGGGCACAGCAGCAGGCGGACGCGCTGGGACTGCTGGCCGAGACCGCGCTGCATCACGAGCTGGATCCCGGCGCTCCCGGCGAGCGGTACCAGGTGGTGGTCCACGTGGACGCCGCGGTGCTGGCGGATCCCGAGCAACCCGGCCAATCCGTGCTGGAAGAGGGAAGCCACGTTCCCGCGGAAACGTCCCGGCGGCTGGCGTGCGACGCCAGCCGCGTGGTGATGCGACACGACGAGGATGGGCGGGTGGTCGAGATCGGAGCTCGGACGCGGACGATTCCGCCCGCGCTGCGGTGGGCGCTGCAGCATCGGGACCGGACGTGTCGCTTCCCGGGCTGCCATGTGCGGGTCGGCCAGGGGCATCACGTGCGGCACTGGGCACAGGGCGGGCCCACCACGCTGACAAATCTCCTCCTCCTCTGTCGACGACATCATCGGGCGGTGCACGAGGAGGGCTATCAAGTCGCGCCAGGGCCGGATGGGGCGCTGCGGTTCCGACGGCCGGATGGTCGGCCGCTGCCCGAGGTGCCGCCGCCCGCCGCGGTGCCGGTAGATCCCGTCGAGGCGCTGCGGACGTGTCACGATGCGCAGGGCCTTCACCTGAACGGGCGGACGGCGTGCCCTCTCTGGGTCGGAGAACGCATCGACGCGGGATGGGCGATCGACATCCTGCATCCTCGGGCCGGTCGTGGTCTCCCGCCCTCCTCGCTCTGGGCTTTCTCAAGAAGAAGGGAGGAGGAGCGCCAGAGGTGTTCGTGAGCGGAGATCATCCCAGCTCGGCCAGGATTTCCTTGCGATGCTGGTCGAGCGACGGCGCCACCGCCCGTGGTGTGCCGCTGCGGAGGGGCGGCAGGCCGGGCACCTGGGGCACCGGCACGCGGCCAATCCCCGGCTGCTCGATCCAGGTCACCGCGCCGATCGCCTGCACGTGCGGATCGTCGAGGAACTCGAGGTAGGTGTTCACCCGCTGGTGCATGAGCCGGGCGCCGCGCAGCCGCGCCGAGAGGTCCGCGGTGGTGCGCCGGGCGAACGCGGGATCGAGCAGCGCGTTGAGCGCGGTCACGTGGGCGAAGCGCGAGTCGTTGGTGGCGAAGCGCGGATCGCCCTTGGCGGCCGGGATCTCGAGCGCGTCGCAGAGCACCGGGAAGTCGGCGTCGCGCAGGATCGTCAGGTTGATCCAGCCGTCGCTCGCCTTGAAGGTGCCCGACGGGGTGAGGCCCGGCTGCGGCTTGCCGCCCTCCAGATGGTGCTGGATCATCGAGACCGCCTGGAGGGTCGCTCCCCCGCGCAGCAGGCTCGACTCGATGAAGCGGCCGCGGGGCTCGTCGCGCCGGGCGTAGAGCGCGACCGCCATCGCCTGGAAGTTGCTGAGCGCGGTGGCCATGTCCATCACGATCACCGGCACCCGGTGGGGGATGCCGTCGAGCCCGCGGTTCACCGACATGAGCCCGGTGAAGGCCTGGAACACGGTGTCGACCGCGGGCCGCTCGGCGTCGGGGCCGGTCTGGCCGAAGCCCGAAACCGACAGATAGATGATGCGCAGGTTGATCGCCTCGACGTCGGGATAGCCGATGCCCAGGCGGCCCGCCACGCCCGGCCGGAAGGATTCGAGGAACACGTCGGCGCTGGACACGAGGCGGCGAAGGATCTGCCGGTCCTCGTCCGCCTTGAGGTCGAGCACGATCGAGCGCTTGCCGAGATTGGCCGCGATCGCGAAGGCGGTCATGTCGCCGTAGCGCTTGCCCAGCTCGCGCGCCCAATCTCCCTCCGGCGGCTCCACCTTGATCACGTCGGCGCCGTACTGGGCGAGCAGCATGGCCGAGTAGGGCCCGGCGATGCCCTGGCTCAGGTCCACCACCTTGAGGCCGGCGAAGGGCGCGTCGTAGCTCATCGCGTGCTTTCCTCCGGGACTGGGGCTGGGCGATAATGGCGCCCGCAGATCATACCGCGAGGGAGGGACGCCATGCTCAAGGTGGAGAAGCCGCAGGATTTGCTCCAGCACGTGGGCAAGGAGCTGGGCCCGTCGGAGTGGCTCACCGTGACCCAGGCGATGATCGACAAGTTCGCGGACGCCACCGGCGACCACCAGTGGATCCACGTGGACGTGGAGCGGGCCAAGAAGGAGATGCCGGGCGGCAAGACCATCGCCCACGGCTATCTCACGCTGTCGCTCCTCCCCCGGCTCGCTCCGACCCTGATGAAGGTCGAGAAGCGCCGCCGCGGGGTCAACTACGGATCCAATCGCGTGCGCTTCACCGCGCCGGTGCCCGCGGGAGCGCGGGTGCGGCTGCGCCAGAAGCTGGTCAAGGTGGAGCCGGTCGAGGACAACGGCTTCCGCGTGACCAGCGAGATGACCATGGAGGTGGAGGGCAACACCCGCCCCGCCATGGTGGCGGAGACGCTCGGCATCATCTACGGCTAGCCCGAGCCGACCTTCGCGCGCACGTTCGCCACCTGCTGGTGGAAGGGCGTGCCGGGCGGCGAGTTCATCGGCGTGCTCCCCGCGAGGCCGGTGATGAGCTGCGCCATGATCGGGCCCTCCTCGGAGAGCAGACCCGACAGGCGCTTCTTGAACTCGTCCAGGCTCGTGATCGTGCACGTGCTGCGGTAGCCCGCCGCCTTCGCCATCGCCGCGAAGTCCACCCCCTGCCCGCCCGGCGTCTCCTGCGAGCCGGAGGTGTGGTAGACGCCGTTCTTGAAGAGCAGGTGCGTGAAGTTTCGCGGGGCCGCGCCCGCGATGGTGGCGAGCGAGCCGAGCTGCATCAGGAGCGAGCCGTCGCCGTCGAAGACGATCACCCGGCGATCGGGCGCGCCCAGCGCGAGGCCGAGCCCCAGCGCGGAGGCGCCGCCCATGAAGCCGACGCAGCCCACCGAGAGGTCGCCGGGGGCGATCGTGCGCCACGCGGGGGAGGTGGTCATGGTGGGCACGCAGATCGCGGTCCCGCGCGCGGCCGCGACGAGGGTCAGGATCTCCTCCGGCTTCATCATCACGCGGTCTCCAGGCCGACGAGCACCGCGGCGGGCCCCTTCCGCTCGCGACTCTTCCGGTAGTATTCGGGGATCAGTTTCACGTCGTCCGGACCCTCCATGCGGGCGTGCGGGATGCTGAACACGTCGAGCAGCGGCTCCGCGAAGCGCACCATGGAGTGCCGCGAGTCCTTCGGATCCTTGTCCTTCTCGCGACTCAGGAGCCCGATCATGTAGAAGATCGGGACCTTGCCGTCCATCGAGATGCCGCGGATCGTGTTCACGCTCGCGTAGAGGCCGGCGTGCTGGATCATCACGATCACCGGCTCGCCGGTCATGTAGAGCCCGGCCGCCACCGCGTTGGCGTCGTCCTCGGTCGAGCAGGTCAGCACCCGCAGGCTGCGCTCCTTGTCGAGGGCGGCCAGCACGCTCTTCTGGTGCGTATCGGGCACGCTGATGATCCAGCCGAGCGGGTCCTGGCGCTGGGCGCCCCGCCGCTCGGCCTGGAAGATCTCCTTGAATGCGTCGATGACGAGAGAGGACGGAACGGACTCGGGCATCGGACTCCTCCTGGGAATACGCAGCTGCTCCGCTGGACCAGCGGAGAGTCTGCCACAGGATGCGGCCCTCCCGAAAGCGGTTCATCTGGTGGCGCGTGGTACCCTGCCTTGTATTCCCGATGAGCTCCTCACCCCCACTGCCGGATCTTCTCCGGGAACAGGACGGGCGTCACCCGGTCTGGCTGCGACTGATCTTCCTGGCCGCCGCGGTCGTGTGCCTGGCCGCCGGCGTGGTCGGCTGGCTCATCCCGGTCATTACCGGCATCCCGTTCTACGCCGCGGGGCTCGTGTTCCTGGGCCTTGCGAGCGACCGGGTCCGGCGCTGGATCAATCGCCTGGAGCGCCGTCTGGCCGAGAGCACCCGGCAGCGGATCCGCCGCCTGCTCGCCAAGCTCCCGGGGGCCTGGGTGCGCCGGCTCATCCATATTCCGGACGAAGTCGCCTAAGATAGCGCCATGCTCGCTCGACTCGGCCGGGCGGCCGCCCTCGCGGGACTGCTCGTCCTGCCGGACCCTGCCTGGGCCGCCGACGCCCCGGCGTCGGAGGAAGGCCAGGCCCTCGACGTCCGCCGCCTTGCCCCGGAGCAGCGCCGCCGCCTCCTCGCCGGGGACACCATCGCGTACCAGGTGGCCGAGACCAGCGAGACCGAGCTGGGCGCGGGCGTCGCGATGTACCTGGCGGTCCCGCCCTCGCGCGCGGCCGAGGTCCTCACCAGCGCCGACGTCGTCCTGAAGGAGCCGAGCATCACCGCCTCGGGGCTCATCCCCGCGGGCGCCACCGTGGCCGCCCTCCACGGCTTCAAGCTCTCCTCCGGCGAGATCGGCGAGGCGCAAGACGCGCTCGACGCCGCGGCGGGCTCGCGGTTCAACATGACGCTGCCCGAGATCAACGTCTTTCGCGCGGCCAAGGGCACGGTGCGGCCCAACGACCGCGCCGCGGTGCTGGACGCGGCGACGGGGCAGTGGCGCGCCCTCCTGCTGGAGCGTGCGCAGGCCTTCCAGACGCGTGGCCTCGACGGCGTCACCCCCTACGCGCGCCGTAGCGGCACGAGCGATCCGGCCGCGCTGCTCCGCGTGGCCGCGGGGGACGCGCGCATCGTCTCCTCGCTGGCCCCGCGCCTCGGCGAGGTCCTGCTCCGCTATCCGGCCGAGCAGAGCCCGACCGCGATCAGCCAGGTCTACTGGGTGAAGCGTCAGGTCCAGGGGCGGCCGACTCCGATCCTGCTCCACCACCTGGTGGACGTGACCCCGGCGCTCGCGCTCTACCTGGAGCGCCAGTTCTACGTGGGCCACACGTACAACGCGAGCCAGATCCTCTGCGCCGCGGTGCCCTACGAGGACGGCGTGCTGATCCTCTCGAGCAACCGCGTGTCCACCGACCAGGTGGCGGGTCTCGGCGGCGAGTTGAAGCGCACGATCGGGCGGCGGCAGCTGCGCGGCGAGATCGTCAAGCGCTTCGACCGCATCCGCGCCGCGCTGGTGCAGCCGACCGGGCGGCCCGACCGGGTGGAGAGTCCGTAGCCTAGTCGCCGAGCACGCGCCGGCGCAGCAGACGCAGGTCGAGCGGCACCAGGATCGCCAGCATCAGCGCAGACAATCCGACCACGCCGGCCAGGTGGCCCGCCACCGGGCCGCCGATCAGGATGCCGCGGAAGACCTGGGCCAGGTGATAGAGCGGGTTGCCCGCGTTGAGCGCGACCAGCACCGGGTGCTCGAGCGGAAAGTAGGTCGACGAGAGCAGCCCCATCGGCAGCACGAGCAGGAACACCGGCAGGTTCATGTGATCGATGGTCGGCACGATCGCGGTGAAGCAGAGCCCGAGGGCCGCGAAGCCGCAGCCCGCCACGAAGGTGATCGGCCACAGCACCGGCAGCCACCGCAGGTCGAGCGCGAGCAGCCCCGCCCACTGGATGACGATCAGCACCGCCGACACGATGACCACGTACATGGTCGCGAGCAGGCCCGCCCACAGCACCTCGCCCCACACCACGTGGGTCAGCTCGACCTGCGTGGTGAGCTGGCCCTCCCACGTGCGCTGGTAGCGCATGCGGATGAAGGCCGCGAAGAGCGACTGGAAGATCGCGGTCATGAAGGTCGCGTAGGCCAGCAGGCCCGGCGCCACGTAGGTCATGTACTCGATCGGGCGACCCTGCCAGGTCAGCGTCGCCACGTAGCCGCCGAGCCCGACCCCGAACGCGACCAGCATGGTCACCGGCTCCACCGCGGGCGGCAGGAACGCGGTGTGCCAGTTGCGCATGTAGACGCGCAGGTGGCGGCCCACCACCGCGCGGCTCTGCCACTCGAGCGCCGCGGCCAGCCAGCTCATGGTGCAAGCGACAGCTTGAGGAAGAGGTCGTCGAGCGTCGGCCCGCGCACCTCGTAGCGCAGCGAGGGGAACGCGCGCGCGAACTCGGCCAGCTCCTCGCCGGAGAGCGGCAGGTGTAAGGCGCCCAGCACGCTCGCCGGCTCTCCTCGCCCGCGCGCGGCGAGCCAGGCCGCGACCGCGGGGCCCTGCCCCGCGTCCACCACCAC
>DATGBR010000014.1:0-7329 GCA_035312605.1 Candidatus Methylomirabilota bacterium | reverse complement strand
GAGGCGTTCCGCTGGCTGCGAAAGCAGGCAATGGATTCCCGGCAGCGTCTCGGCGACGTGGCGCGCGCGGTGCTCGCGGAGGAGTGGACCTGGGATCCGCTACCGCAGGGGGCGCGTTGACGCGGCGCGTGCCCGAGAAAGCTTTACACGGTCGGACTGGAACTTCCTACTCGGTCGGGATGGCGCGTCCAGTTGTGGTGGCCGACGGCTTACGGGATGGTAACTTGGGAGCCGAGGGTTGGTCGTGATCCGTGGCATGCCCGATGCAGTTTCCGGGGCCAAGGGAGGAGACCACCATGGAAATCATCGTCGTCGCAGCGATGCTGTCCCTGGTCGTACTGCTGGGGATCGCGGTGAAGCTCTACGATCTCAAGCGCAAGCGCGAGGAGGAAGCGGTGGCGGCCCAGGCGAGAGTCTCCGACGCGCTCCTGATGGACGCCGCGCTGTCGGGCCTGCCGCTCACTCCGACCGCTCATCTGCCGCTCTGGAAGGGCACACCGCTGGTGGTGGAGATCACCGGTGCGGTGCCCCGTCAGGAATTCCGGCGCGCCGCGGTGGACGTCGCCACGCGGGAGATCTCGCGGAGCCGGTCCGACTTCCGGATCGAGGACCGGATCAAGGTGGCCGCCTGAGGATGCGCCTCGGTCGCGTCGCGCGCATCCTGCTGGTGGCGGTCGCGGGACTCGTGGTCTCCGCCCCGGCGTCCGCGGGCGCCGGGGCGCCGACCGATCAGCTCAAGGCCTCGGTCGAGCAGATCCTCAAGGTCCTGGAAGATCCTGCGCTCAAGGAGGAGGCTCGCGCGAAGGACCGTCGGGCCGCCATCCGCAAGGAGGCGGAGGGCGTCTTCGACTTCACCGAGACCGCGAAGCGGGCCCTGGGACGCCACTGGCAGAATCTCTCGGAGAAGGATCGCGAGGAGTTCACGGGGCTCTTCACCGACCTGATCGAGCGGGCGTATATCTCGAAGATCGAGCGCTACAGTGGTGAGCGCATCGCCTACTCGGGCGAAGTCGTCGACGGCGGGCTCGCGACGGTGCGCACCCGCTTCGTCACCAAGCAGGGGACCGAGGTGCCGATCGACTACCGCATGCAGCAGCGGGGCGATCGGTGGCTCGTGTACGACGTGTCCGTCGAGGGAGTGAGCTTGATCAACAACTACCGGACCCAGTTCGACAAGATCATCCAGACCTCCTCGTACGCCGAGCTGGTCCGGAAGATGAAGGCGGCCGAGGTGGGGGCTCCCCCCTCACCCCGGTCGTGATGCGCCCGGTGTGGGGGCTTGCCCCGGTGCGGGCATTTGCAAAGTTCGGAAGCGCCCTGGCCGCGCTGCTGATGAGCCTGATTGCCCTGACCGGGACGCCGGCCCCGGCGCCCGCGGGGGAGCGACACGCGGGGACGGTGCTGGCGGTGGATCCGCAGGCGCGCACGCTCACCGTCGACGAGTTCGGAGTCGGCGGCGAGCGCCGCGCCCTCCGGTTCCAGGTGCCGCGCGACGCGCTCGTCGTCTGGTCGCAGCGGAACCAGGCGGGGCGCGATCTGAAGGACGCGTTCCGTGACAGCACCATCACGCTCGGAGACGTCCGCATCGGCGATTTCGTGGTGGTCGAGCTGTCGGACGATCCCGAGGTGGCCCGGCTGGTGATGGTCACCCTGCGGAGGGGCGCCGGCTCCTGAGCCTCTCACCGCTCTCCCAGAGCGTGCGCGCGGACGCGTGATGGTCGCGTTGTGGGAGGGCCGCTTCCGGGTCCTGCGTCGCCTCACGCTATTCGCGGCCGCGCTGCTCGGGATCCTGATCGTGGTGGGCGGTGGGCTCGCCATCTACTCGCTGCGCGCCCTCTCCAAGTTCGAGCGCGTCGAGGCGCGCCGCTCGACCCTTCTCTATGCGGCTCCGCCGGTGCTGCGGTCGGGCGTCTCGGTCGGCGCCCTCGACCTGGCCGGCATCCTGGGCCGTCTCGGCTATCGCGAGGCCCGGACCGCGGCGGGCCCGGGACAGTTCTCCCGATCCGACAGCGCCTGGGACATCTACGTGGGCTCCGGGGCCGGCGGCGCGGGCCGGGTCAGTCTCACCGTGTCGGGTGGGCGGATCACCCACTTGCGCCAGAACGGGACCGAGGTGCAGACGGTGGCGCTTCCGCCCGAGCTGCTCGCGAGCGCGGGCGCCGTCATGGGAGAGAGCATTCGCCCGGTGCGCCTGGCCGACGTGCCTCCGGGGCTGCGCACCGCCATCCTGGCCATCGAGGACGAGCGCTTCTACGAGCACGGCGGGCTCGACCCGCGCGGCGTGCTCCGGGCGCTCTGGGCCAACGTCCGCAAGGGACGGGTCGTCGAGGGCGGCAGCACGATCACCCAGCAGCTGGTGAAGAGCCGGCTCCTCACCCCCGAGCGGACGTATTCGCGCAAGCTCAACGAGGCCCTGCTCTCCACCGCGCTCGAGTGGCGGTACTCGAAGGACCAGATCCTCGAGGCGTACCTGAACGAGATCTACCTGGGACAGGCGGGCGGCTCGGCGGTGCGCGGGGTTGGCGCGGCCTCCCGCGCCTACTTCGGCAAGGAGGTTCACCAGCTGACCCTCCCGGAGGCGGCGCTCCTGGCCGGGATGATTCGTGGCCCGAACAACTACTCGCCGGCCGCCAATCCCGATCGGGCGCGGGAGCGGCGCGACGTGGTGCTGACGCGCCTGCGCGATCTGGGCAAGATCTCGGAGGCGGACTACCGGCGCGCGCGCCGCGAGCCGGTGAAGGCCCGCATCACGCCCGGCAACGGGCTGGTGGCGCCCTACTTCGTCGACTACGTCCGCGCGGACCTCGAGCGCTCCACCGAGATGGACCTGGCCGACCAGCACGGGGTGAGGGTCTACACCACGCTGGATCCGGTGCTGCAGCGCCTGGCCGAGGCCGCGGTGGTCAAGGGAATCGATCGGCTCGAGACAGCGCGGCCGCGCCTGCGCCGCCCGAGCCCGGAGGAGCGATTGCAGGCCGCTCTCATCGTGCTGGATACCTCCACCGGCCAGGTGCGCGCGCTCGTGGGCGGCCGCGACTACCGGCTCAGCCAGTTCAACCGCGCGGTCCTCGCGCGTCGCCAGCCGGGCTCGGCCTTCAAGCCGTTCGTGTTCCTCGCCGCGTTGACCCCGCGGCCGGACGGGCCGCGGTTCACCGCCGCGTCGCTGATCGAGGACGCTCCGATCACGGTCATGGTGGACGGCAAGCCGTGGAGCCCGAAGAACTACGACGAGCGCTATCAGGGACAGGTCACGGTGCGGCGGGCGCTCGAGGGCTCGCTCAACACCGCGACCGTGCGGCTCGCCCAGGCGGTGGGCCTGGACACCGTGGTCGGAACCGCGCGGAGCCTGGGGGTGGAAGGCGACCTCAAGCCGGTGCCGGCGTTGGCCCTCGGTGTGTTCGAGACCACGCCGCTCGATCTCGCGCGCGCGTACCTGCCGCTCGCGAACGGCGGGATCGCGCCGAGCGGGGGCGTGGTCGACACCGTCACCGACGACTCGGGCCGCGCGATCTGGAGCGCGAGCCGGGAGCCGCGGCCGGTGATCGGCGCGCCCGAGGCGTTCCTCGTCACCTCGCTCCTCGAGGGCGTGATCAACTCGGGGACCGGCGCCTCGGCGCGCGCGCTGGGCGTGCCCGGCGCCGTGGCGGGCAAGACCGGCACCACCAACGACGGACGCGATGCCTGGTTCGTGGGCTACTCGTCGAACCTGCTGGCCCTCGTCTGGGTGGGCTTCGACGACGGAGCGCCGGCGGGACTGTCCGGGGCGGAGGGCGCGCTGCCGATCTGGTCGGAGTTCATGCGCCAGGCCCTCGACATCTATCCGGGAGGCGCGTTCCCGGAGCCGCCGGGTATCACCTACGCGAAGATCGACGCGACCAACGGGCGGAAGGCGACGCCGTACTGCCCGGTCGTGATCACCGAGGTCTTCCTGACCGGAACGGAGCCGCCGCCGTGCGAGGAGCACGGGGGCGTGTCGGAGCAGATCGGCCGGTGGTGGGACAAGGTCTGGGACTGGTTCAAGAAGTAGCCGCCGCCCGCCGCTCAGCTGGCGAGCAGCCGGCCGTAGCGGCGGAGACGATCCTGGATGTCCCCCATGAAGAGGAAGGCCAGCCCGTCGGAATCCGTGCGCCAGACCAGGGCCGGCACGTTGAACGGCGTCCCGTCCGGGGGCCGGAAGCGGAGCTGGGCCGGCGTGCCGATGTCCAGCCGCTCCCGCGGCCGCACCTTCGTGCCGCGGGCCGAGATGTCGACCGTCTGGAGGAGGAAGCGACGCTTCCCGGCCTCCACCACGACGAGCCAGGAGACGTCCGAGCGGGGATGCCGGCGGCGATCGCTCTGTCGTGTCATCATGGGCGCGGCTTGGAGCAACCGACGTGCCTGGACTCGGAAGACAGGATTTGCAGCCACTTGGACTATGGTCAGGGAAGTATTGGAGCGTCACCATACCGTCGTGACGCTGACAGTGTCCACCACGCGGCGGCCGGTTTTCTTGCCCGCTCAAAGCGTGTAGAGTCGTCCCGCCAATGAGCGTCCCGACAGCGGAGGTCGTGATTTGCGGGGCCGGTATCGCCGGCGTGGCGGCGGCGTATTACCTGGCGGTCCGGCGGGGCATCCGCTCGGTGGTGCTGGTCGACGAGCGCCCGCCGCTCTCGCTCACGAGCGACAAGTCGGCGGAATCCTACCGCAACTGGTGGCCGGGTCCCGGCGACGACATGGCGGCCCTCATGAACCGCAGCATCGACCTCATGGAGGAGCTGGCGCGCGAGAGCGACAACGTGTTCCTCATGAATCGGCGCGGCTACCTCTTCGCGACCGCTCAGCCCGGGCAGATCGAGGACTACGTGAAGGCCGCGGAGGACGCCGCCGCACGGGGCGTCGGCCCGCTGCGCCTGCACCGATCGGCGGGCGGAGACTATCAGCCGTCGCCGGCGACCGGCTACGAAGGGCAGCCCAGCGGGACGGACGTCGTCACCGATCGGAGCCTGATCCGCCGTCACTTCCCCTACCTCGCCGAGGAGACGGTCGCGCTGCTGCACGCGCGTCGCTGCGGCTGGTTCAGCGGCCAGCAGCTCGGTATGTACATGCTCGAGCGCGCGCGCGAAGCGGGCGTGCGCCTGACCGAGGGGCGAGTGGACGCGGTGGAGACGGTAGGGGGACGCGTCACCGGCGTGCGGGTGAGCGGCGCAGGAGGCGGCCGCACCATCGGCACGCCACGCTTCGTGAACGCGGCGGGACCGTACGTCAAGGAGATCGGGCGCCTCCTGGACGTCGAGATCCCGGTGTTCTGCGAGCGGCACGCCAAGGTTGCCTTCCACGATACGCACGGCGTGGTGCCGCGCCACGCGCCGATGATGATCTGGACGGATCCGGTGAGACTGCCGTGGTCCGACGACGAGCGCGAGGAGCTCGGGCAGGCGGAGGGGCTCCGGCACCTGCTGGACGAGATGCCCGCGGGCGTCCACGGCCGGCCGGAGGGCGGCGGGGACAGCCCGGTGATGCTCGGGGTGTGGACCTACGACGTGGAGCCGATGGAGCCGCGCTTCCCGGTGGAGTTCGATCCCGCGTACGCGGAGATCGTGATCCGCGGGATGACCCGCTTGATCCCCGGCCTGGGAACGTACGTCCCGCGTCTGCCGAAGCACTTCGTGGACGGCGGCTACTACACCAAGACCGAGGAGAACCGGCTGCTGTCGGGACCGCTGCCGGTCGAGGGCGCGTACGTCCTGGGAGGCCTCTCCGGCTACGGGATGATGTCCTCGAACGGCGCCGCTGATCTCCTGGCCGACTACATCGCGGAGCGGCCGCTCCCCCGGTACGCGCCCGCGTTCCGTCTCGATCGCTACCGGGACCCCGCCTACCGGACGCTGCTCGCCGAGTGGGGGGATTCCGGCCAGCTCTAGCTCTAGCCCCAGTACTGCATCGCGTCGCGCAGGATCAGCTCGAGCTCCGACTGACCCACCGGCCGCGGCGCCCCCGACAGCAGGCGCGGCTGGCGCAGCGTGCCCTCGATCAGGGCGGGCACGTCGCGCTCGGCGTAGCCGATGGCGGTGAGGCCGTTGGGAATGCCGATATCACGCATGATCGAGAGCAGCGCCCGCGGCAGCGCCTCGCGCCGCTCCGCCTCGCTCAGGTCGGCCACCGGGACCCCGAGCAGCTCGGCGGCGCGGAGGTGGCGCTCCGGCGACGTCGCGTAGGTGAAGCGGAACGCGGCGGGGGCGGTGAGGATCACCGACATGCCGTGTGGCACCATCGGGTGGCGGGTGCGGTAGCCGCTCGGGACGTAGTCGCGCACGAGGCCCGCGATCGGATACGCCACCGCGTGGGGGATGTGCACCCCCGCGTTCCCGAACCCGATCCCGGCGTAGTTGGCGGCCAGCGCCAGGTGCAGGCGCGCCTCCACGTCGAGGCCGTTCAGCACCGCGCGGCGGAGGTAGCGCGCCGCGTACTCCATCGCCTTCTCGCACCAGATGTCGCTCGCCGGGTTCGCGCCGATGTAGGCGGGCCGATCCGGCGGGTGATGCTTGGCGCGGGCGTTGTAGGGCCGGGTGGTGTAGGACTCGATGGCGTGGGTGAGGATGTCGGCGCCCGCCGCCGCGGTCACCTCGGGCGGCGCGCTCAGGGTGTTGAGCGGATCGACCACTCCGAGCGCGGGCCGCAGGAGCCGATGGGAGACTCCCGCCTTCACGTTCTGATCGACGACGTGTGTCACCGCCACCGCGGTGGTCTCGCTGCCGGTTCCCGCGGTGGTCGGCACCGCGATCAGCGGGCGCATCGGGCCGGGTACCGGCACGCCCCGCCCCACCGGCTTGTTGATGTAGTCGAGCAGCGGAGCCGGGTAGCAGGTGAGGAGGTTCGCCGCCTTGCACGTATCGATGGTGCTCCCGCCGCCGACCGCGATGAGGCCGTCGAACTCCTTGGAGCGCGCGTACTCACCCGCCTCTTCCATCGACCGGTCGGTGGGCTCCACCTCGACCCCGTCCCACACGTCGGCCTTCACGCCCTGCTCCTCGAGCAGGGCGCGCACCCGCTCCGACAGGCCCAGCTCCGCTACGTGGCGATCGGTGAAGATCAGGGCCTTCCTGATGCCGAGCCGGCCGGCGTCGAAGCCGATCTCGTCCATCGCTCCCAGCCCGAACTTGATCGGCAAGGGCGAAGAACCTAACGATGACTGATTTTACGGGCTATTCGGGGCAGGAAGGCAGAAATGAGGTAGGCGGAGCGCCATGGAAGCTCACCTGAGCACCTCAGGATGCAAGCAGTACAAGCAAGCCTGCGCGTCCAGCGCGCGCACTGTAGGCGCCCAGGGCGTATCAGTCGGCGGCCCCACGA
>DATGBR010000013.1:0-5799 GCA_035312605.1 Candidatus Methylomirabilota bacterium | reverse complement strand
TAACCAACTTTCCCGACCCGGAGGAGGATCTCGTGGAGCAGCGTACCCTCGGCAAGAGCGCACTGGCCGTCTCGGCCATCGGACTCGGCTGCATGTCCATGTCCAACGTCTACGGCAAGGGCGACGACGCGGAGTCCATCGCGGTCGTCCACCGCGCCCTCGACCTGGGCGTCAACTTCCTGGATTCCTCCGACATGTACGGGTGGGGACAGAACGAGGAACTGCTGGGCCGGGCCCTCCGGGGCAAGCGCGACGGGGTGGTGCTGGCCACCAAGTTCGGCAACCTGCGCAAGCCGGACGGCACCGCCGGGGTCAGCGGCCGGCCCGAGTACGTCCCGCAGGCCTGCGAGGCGAGCCTCAAGCGGCTGGGCGTCGACCGCATCGACCTCTACTACCAGCACCGCGTAGACCCCGGCGTGCCCATCGAGGACACGGTCGGCGCCATGTCCCGCCTGGTCGAGCAAGGCAAGGTGCGGTACCTCGGTCTCTCCGAGGCTTCCCCGGCCACCGTGCGCCGCGCGCACGCGGTGCATCCGATCACCGCGCTCCAGTCCGAGTTCTCCCTGCTCTACCGGGTGGAGGCGGAGGAGACGCTGCCCGTCCTCCGCGAGCTCGGCATCTCGTTCGTCGCCTACTCCCCGCTCGGCCGCAGCCTCCTGACCGGGAGCACCCGCACCGCGGCCGAGATCCCGGCCGACGACCGCCGGCGGGATCACCCCCGCTTCCAGGACGAGAACCTCCAGAAGAACCTGGATCTGCTGAGGCCGCTGCTCGACATGGCGAAGCAGAAGGGCTGCACCCCGGGCCAGCTCGCGCTGGCCTGGCTGCTCGCGCGAGGGCGCGACATCGTGCCGATCCCGGGGACCAAGCGGAAGGCCCGCCTCGACGAGAACGCGGCCGCCGCCGCGGTGCCGATCACTCCGGCGGAGGTCGCGGCGCTCCAGGACGCGGTGCCCACCGGCGCCGCCGCCGGCACCCGCTACCCGGCACCCGCCATGAAGTCGGTCTACATCTAGGCCGGCGCCGGCGTGGGCGACTGGCTCGAGACCTACCGCGGAACCGTCTTCCGCTGGGAGGTGGATCACAACGACCACTTCACGGTGGCGTACTACTTCGCCCGCATCGCCGACGCGGGCCTCGGGATGCTCGCGGACCTCGGCCTGAGCCCGCTCGACACCCCTACCACCGACTGCTTCGTGCGCTACCAGCGCGAGCTGCGGGTGGGTGACGTGATGCACATGGAGAGCGGGGTGGTCCACGCCGAGCCGGGCGCGATCGTGCTCGGGCACAGGCTCTTCGACACGGGCGCAGCAGCGCTCTGCACCACCGTGGAGCAGCGGGTGCGCGTGCCGGCCGCGCTGCCGCCCGATACTGCGCGGCGGGTCGATGCGCGGCGCGTGGCCTGGGACGGCCCGGCCCGTGAGCGACGGTCCCGTCCGACCGGGCTCGCCGGCTTTCGCGATAGCGCGCGCGACACCGTGAAGCTGGCCGAGCTGGACGTGTCGGGCGGCGCCGCGCTCTCGCACTACATTCACCGCTTCTCGGCCGCCAACGGCCACGCCATCGCCTCGTTCGGCATGACCCCCGCCTACATGCGCGGCGAGCACCGCGGCTTCTCGACCTTCGAGTTTCAGCTCGAGCTGGGCGCTCCCCTGCGCGCGGGCGACCTCGTGCGGGTGCGATCCGGCGTCCTGCACGTGGGCAGCTCCTCGCTCCGGCTGCTACACGTGATGACCCGCGAGCCCGCCGGCGAGGTGGTGGCTTCGCTCGAGCAGTCCGGCGTGCACTTCGACCAGGACGCGCGTCGGCCGGCCCCGCTCCCCCCACCCCTGCGCGAGCGCGCGCTGGGCCTGCTGCTGCCCGCACCCTGATGTCGCTCGCGCTCGGCCTCTTCTCGATGACCACCGGGCCGTGCTCGCACCCGGAGGGGGCGGCCCGGGTGGCGCGCGCCGCGGAAGCGGCCGGCTTCGATTCGCTCTGGGGCGGCGAGCACGTGGTGCTCCCGGACCCGCAGACTCCGCCGTCGCCCCTCGCGCCGGAGGACCGCATCACCGATCCGATCGTGGCGCTCGCTTTCCTCGCCGCGCACACCACCCGCATCCGGCTCGGCACCGGCATCATCATCCTGCCCCAGCGCAACCCGCTGGTCTTGGCCAAGCAGCTCGCGACGCTCGACGTCTTCTCCGGCGGCCGCCTGATCTTCGGCGTGGGCGTCGGATACCTCGAGCCCGAGTTCCGGGCGCTCGGCATCCCGTTCGAGACGCGGGGCCCGATGACCGACGAGTACCTGGCCGCGATGCGCACGATCTGGAGCCAGGAGCGACCGGCCTATCGCGGGCGCTTCGTGGCCTTCGAGAATGTCCAGGCCCATCCCCAGCCGGTGCAGCGGCCGGGTCCGCCCGTCGTGGTCGGCGGGCACACGCCCGCCGCGTTCCGCCGCGCGGTGGAGCAGGGGCGGGGCTGGTACGGATTCGCGCTCGACGAGGCCGGCGTCCGCCGCTGCCTCGACGGCCTGCGCGACGCGGGGAGCCGCTACGAGCGGCCGGCCGCGCTCGGTCCGCTCGAGATCAGCGTGACGCCACGCCCCACCCGCGGCGGCGAGGCGATGGACCGCCCGAGCGCCGATCGGTTCGAGGCGCTCGGGGTCCACCGCCTCATCCTGATGCCTCCTCGCTCGCTCGAGGCCGACGGCCTCGCGCGCTTCGTCGAGAAGACCGCCCGCGAGCTACGCTAGTTAGGCCGGGCGCGGCCCCACTCGATCGCGAAGCCCACCGCCGGCCAGCCGACGGTGTCGTGATCGCCCGCCACGCGAGAGCCCACCGGAGGATTCGGCGCGGTGTAGCCGGCCACGCCGGCCTGGCCGGTCGCGGTCGATCGCGAGAGCGGCTTCATGAACCGCGGCTGCTGCGGCAGCGACTGGCGCTGCGGATACAGATCACGATCCGGCAAGGCCGGCGCGACGCGCTCGCGCTCGGCGGGATGCGTCTTGAGATCGAGGGAGTCCGCGGAGGCGCGTGCGGGCAGCAGCGCAAGCGGGACGGCGAAGACGAGCAAGGCCACGATAGACGGGATACGCATACGTGTCGTCCTCCTACCTATTGGAGTACGCATGGGGGATGCCGGATGCGGGTCCGGGAAAACTCGCAGGGAATTGCAATGGACCCGGGCAGTTACGCGCGGTCCTTTGTTACCGACCAGGCCGAGGGAGAAGGACCAACGTGGTAATTCCTACCTCTCCGCTTCCCCCTTCCCGCGGCCCGGCAAGGCGCTTATCATGGCGGCACTTTCACCGCTCACCGAGGAGAGAGCCATGACCGCCATCAGCCAATCCGTCGATCTCGACCGCCGAGGCCGCATCGCGGTGCTCACCGTGAACAACCCGCCGGTCAACGCGCTGAGCCAGCACGTGCGCCAAGGCCTCCGCGACGGGCTCAAGCAGGCCGCCGCGGACGGCGGCGTGGACGCAGTGGTGATCGTCTGCGCGGGCCGCACATTTATCGCGGGCGCGGACATCACCGAGTTCGGCAAGCCGCCGAAGGAGCCGGGCCTGCACGAGGTGCTCGACCTCATCGAGGGCTCGCCCAAGCCGGTGGTCGCGGCGATCCACGGCACCGCGCTCGGCGGCGGCCTCGAGGTCACGCTGGCTTGCCACTACCGCGTGGGCGTGAAGACCGCGCGCTTCGGCCTGCCCGAGGTCAAGCTCGGCATCCTGCCCGGCGCGGGCGGCACCCAGCGGCTGCCGCGCGTGGTCGGAGTCCCCAAGGCGCTCTCGATGATCGTGAGCGGCGATCCGATCGGGGCGGACGAGGCCCTGAAGGTGGGCCTGATCGACGAGATCGTCGACGGCGACCTGACCGCGGCGGGAGTCGCGTTCGCGGAAAGGGTGGTGCGGGAGAAGCGGCCGCTCAAGAAGATCCGCGATCTGGACGACAAGGTCGCGGCGGTGCGCGGCAAGCCCGAGGTCTTCGCCGAGTTCCGCAAGTCGGTGGCGCGCCAGACGCGCGGCTTCCGGGCCCCCGAGAATTGCGTCAAGGCGATCGAAGCGGCGGTCAACCTGCCATTCGACCAGGGGCTGAAGCGCGAGCGCGAGCTGTTCCAGGAGCTGATCACCTCGCCCGAGTCGAAGGCCCAGCGCTACTTCTTCTTCGCGGAGCGTGAGGCGGCCAAGATCCCCGACGTGCCCGGCGACACCAAGAGCCGCGACATCAAGAAGGCCGCGGTGCTGGGCGCCGGCACCATGGGCGGCGGCATCGCGATGAACTTCGCCAACGCGGGTATCCCGGTCACGGTGGTCGAGGTCGCCCAGGACGCGCTCGACCGCGGCCTCGGGGTGGTCCGGAAGAACTACGAGGCCACCGCCGCGCGGGGCCGCCTCACTCCGCAGGACGTCGAGAAGCGGATGGGCCTCATCTCCGGCACCACCGACTGGTCGAAGATCGCCGACGCCGACATCGTGGTAGAGGCGGTCTTCGAGGAGATGCCGATCAAGAAGGAGGTCTTCGCCAAGATCGACAAGATCTGCAAGCCGGGCGCGGTGCTCGCCTCCAACACCTCCACCCTCGACGTGGACGAGATCGCCTCCGCGACGAAGCGGCCGGACGACGTCATCGGCATGCACTTCTTCAGCCCCGCCAACGTGATGCGGCTGCTGGAGGTGGTGCGCGGCGAGAAGTCCGCCAAGGACGTGGTGGCCACCGCGATGAGCGTGGGCCGGCGCATCGCCAAGGTGCCGGTCTGCGTGGGCGTCTGCTACGGCTTCGTCGGCAATCGCATGCTGCACCAGCGCGGCCGCGAGGCGGAGAAGCTCATCCTGGAAGGCGCGCTGCCCCACGAGGTGGACAAGGTCCTCACCGACTTCGGCTTCCCGATGGGCCCGTTCGCGATGGGCGACCTCGCCGGCCTCGACGTGGGCTGGCGCATCCGCAAGGGCAAGGGCGTGAAGTCGGCGGTGGCCGACCGCATCTGCGAGCTGGGCCGCTTCGGCCAGAAGACCGGCGCGGGCTACTTCCGCTACGAGAAGGGCGACCGCACCCCGATCCCCGACGCGGACGTGGAAAAGATCATCGTCGAGGTCGCGAGCGAGATGGGCATCACCCGCCGGAAGATCGGCGAGGACGAGATCCTGGCCCGCCTCCTCTACCCGATGGTGAACGAGGGCGCCAAGATCCTGGAGGAGAAGATCGCGATCCGCGCGAGCGACATCGACGTGATCTGGGTGTACGGCTACGGCTGGCCGGTCTACCGGGGCGGTCCGATGTTCTGGGCGGACCAGGTCGGCCTCAAGACCATGCGCGACCGGATGCAGGAGTGGCGGAAGACGCAGGGCGAGGACTGGAAGCCGGCGCCCCTGCTGGACCGGCTCGCCACCGAAGGCAAGACGTTCACCGGGGCCTGAGGCGATGCGGGCCCTGGTCACGGGAGCGGCGAGCGGGATCGGCCGGGCCACCTGCCTGCGGCTGGCGCGGGACGCCCAGGCGGCCGGGCGCAAGGCGCAGATCGCGGCGGTGGACCTGGGCCCTTCCCCCGCGCTCGACTCGCTCGTGAGGGATCTGGGCAATCTGGGCGCCGGGGCCCTGCCGCTCCACGGCGACATGGCGACGGTCGACGCGCCGGCGCGGGTGGTCGGGGAAGCGGTCGCGCGCTTCGGCGGACTCGATGGCGTCGTGAGCAACGCGGGCGTGAATCGTCCGGGGCCGCTCGTCAGCTACGCGGTCCAGGACTGGGACCGGATGTTCGCGGTGAACACGCGCGCCACCTGGCTGCTCGCCAAGGCGGCGCACGGTGCGCTCGCCGCCGCGC
>DATGBR010000012.1:0-4908 GCA_035312605.1 Candidatus Methylomirabilota bacterium | reverse complement strand
TAGGCGAAGGCCGGGCAGCCCGCGGTGGTCGGTCGGCCCGCCACGTCGATGTTGTCTTTGATCGCGAACGGGACGCCGAGCAAGGGAAGCACGCCGCCCTCTCGCCGGTGCCGGTCGGCCGCCTCGAGCTGACCGAGCGCGTCGTCCAGCGACAGCAGGTGTATCCACACCGAGTCGGCGCCCCGGCGGTGGATGGCCGCGTAGGCGTCGCGTAGGACGGCCTCGGGTCGGAGCGTGCCCGCCGCGTAGCCGGCGAGAAGCTCGCCGACTCCGGGCGTCTGCCCGGGGTCAGCCATGCAGATGGCAGGCGACCGCGTGACCGGCGGCGTCGCTCCGCAGCACGGGCATCTCGCGCTCGCAGCGCTCGAAGCCGTCGGGGCAGCGCCCGTAGAAGCGACAGACGGTCGGTGACGGATCAATCGGGCTGCGCGGCTCGCCGGTGAGGCGGAACCGCCGCTCGCCCCGCCGCTCGGGCATCGGCACCGAGGCGAGCAGGGCCCGGGTGTAGGGATGGCCGGGGTTCGCGAACACGCGCTCGACCGGCCCCGTCTCCACCACGCGCCCTAGGTACATCACGATCAACCGGTCGGCGACCAGGCGCACCACCGCCAGATCGTGCGAGACGAACAGGTAGCTGATGCCGAGCCGCCGGCGCAGCTCGTCGAGCAGCTTGAGGATGACCGCCTGCACCGACACGTCGAGCGCCGAGGTCGGCTCGTCCAGGACCAGGAGCTTGGGCTCGAGCGCGATCGCGCGGGCGATGCCCACCCGCTGCTTCTGGCCCCCGGAGAGCTGGTGCGGGAAGCGGCCGAGCAGCGCCTCCGGGAGCCCGACCATCTCGGCCAGCTCGCGCACGCGCGTCGAGACCGCGGCCGCGCCGTGGCCGCCGCCCAGGCGGCGGATCGGGTCCGCGATCGTGTCGAAGGCGGTGAAGCGCGGGTTGAGGCTGTCGGTCGGGTCCTGGAACACCATCTGGATCAGCGCGCGCTCGGGGGCCCGGGCGAAGCGTGCGGCCGGCACCCCGCCGATGTCATGGCCGTCGAAGGCAATACGGCCCGCGGTCGGGTCCAGCAGGCGCGTGATGAGCTTGACGAGCGTGGACTTGCCGCAGCCCGACTCGCCCACGAGCCCGACGCACTCCCCCGCTCCGATCTCCAGGCTCACGTCGTCCACCGCGTGCAGCCACCCCTTGCCGACCGGGAATCTGCGCTCGAGCGCCTTCACGTCCAGCAGTATGCTCCGCTCACCGGTCCGGCTCATAGCGGCTTCCAGCAGGCCACCATGTGGCCGGGCAGGACCTCCACCCGGGGCAGCGGCCCGTCGCAGAGTGGGGCGTAGCGCTCGCACCGGAAGCGGTACCGGCACGGCGGCAGCTCCCCCCGCAGATCGGGCAGGCCGCCAGGAATGGCCGCGAGATCGGCAAGCCGCTCGGCCCCGTGCGGCGTCGCGGCGACCAGCTTGGCGGTGTACGGATGCCGAGGCGTCTCGAAGAGCGCCTCGGCCGGGGCCACCTCGACCACGTGGCCCGCATGCATGACCACGATCCGGTCGCACTGCTCGGCGGCCAGCGCGAGGTCGTGGGTGATCAGCAGGGTGGCCATGTTCGTGCGCTCGGCCAGCTCCCGGATCAGGTCCATGATGGCGGCCTGGGTGGTGACGTCGAGGCCGGTGGTCGGCTCGTCGGCGATCAGCAGCGACGGCGAGCACGCCAGGGCCAGCGCGATCATCACGCGCTGGCACATGCCGCCGGAGAGCTGGAAGGGATAGGCCGCGTACCGCCGCTCCGGGTCCGGGATCTGCACCTGGGCCAGCAGCTCAACCGCCCGGCGCCTCACCTGGGCGCGGGCCACGTTGCCGTGGCGCAGCAGCACGTCCGCGATCTGCCGGCCCACCGGCCGGATCGGGTTGAGCGCGGTGCGCGGGTTCTGGAAGATCATCGACAGCTCGCGCCCGCGCTGCAGCCCCAGGTCGTGCTCGGTGGCGGTGACCAGATCGAGCCCGCCGAACACCGCGCGGCCCTCGCTGATGCGCGCGGAGGGATCGAGGATGCGGAGCAGCGCGAAGGCGGTCACCGACTTGCCGGAGCCGCTCTCCCCCACCACCCCGACGGTCTCCCCGCGCTGGACATCGAAGCTCACCCGGTCCAGCGCGTGCACCACCCCGGCCCGCGTGCGGAACTCGACGGAGAGATCTTGCACCGCCAGCAGGGGAATCGGCGGATCGCTCACGTCCGTCTCCGCGGATCGATCAGGTCGCGCAGCCCGTCGCCGAGCAGGTTGAAGCAGAACACCGCCAGCATCAGCGCAGCGCCGGGGAAGAGGCCGATCCACCACTCGCCCGAGACGATGAAGGCCGCGCCCTCCGCCACCATGATCCCCCACTCGGGCGTGGGCGGCCGCACCCCGAGCCCGATGAACGACAGGCCCGCCGCGTTCAGGATGGCCCAGCCCAGGTTCAGCGAGATCTGCACCATCATCGGCGGCAGGCAGTTCGGGAAGAGGTGCATGGCCAGGATCCGCGGGCCGCGGTTGCCGGCGAGGCGCGCCGCCTCGATGAAGCCGGCTTCGCGCCGCACCATGACCTCGGACCGGGCGAGGCGCGCGTAGAACGGCACGTTGATGATCGCGGTGGCGTACACGATGTTGGCCACCGTGTTGCCGAGCGCGGCCACGATGCCCATCGCCAGCACGAAGAGCGGGAAGGCCATGATCGTGTCGAGCACGCGGCCGATCAACCGGTCGGTCCATCCGCCGTAGAAGCCGCCGGTGACCCCGGCCGCGCTGCCTACCGCGAACGCGATCATCACCGCGCAGATCGAGATCGTCAGATCGAGCCGGGTGGCCACCACCACCCGGCTCAACAGATCGCGGCCGAGCTGGTCGGTCCCGAACCAGTGGGCGTGCGAGGGTGGCTTGAGTGCCTCCGCGGTGTTGCTCGCGAGGGGATCGTAGGGCACGAGCCAGGGCCCGGCCGCCGCCAACACCACCAGGAGCACGAAGAGCGCGAAGGCCAGTCCGGTGACCGGGTTCTCCCCGAGCACGTAGCGGCCGTGGCGGAGGAGCGCGGTCACGCCTCGATCCTCGCGCGGGGGTCGATCACTCCGTACAGCACGTCGATCAGGAGGTTCAGCAGCACGTAGAGCGACGCCATGGTGAGGATGAAGCCCTGCACCGGCGCGTAGTCGGAGACGATCAGGGCCTCCAGCGCGTAGGAGCCGATGCCCGGCCACGCGAAGACCTTCTCCACCAGCACGTTGGCGCCCAGCAGGAACGAGAACACCATGCCGAGCGTCGTCACCACCGGGAGCATCGCGTTGCGGAACGCGTAGGTGACGAGCACGGTACGCCGGTCGAGCCCGCTGGCCCGCGCGGTGCGGATGAAGTCGCTCGAGAGCACCCCGAGCATGGCCGCGCGGGTCATCCGGGCGATCGGGGCCATCGCGAAGAGACCCAGAGTGATGGCGGGCAGCGCGAGCTGACGGAGGATGGCCCCGATCTCTCCAAAATCGCCGCCCAGCACCGCGTCTACCAGAAAGAACCCCGTGATCGAGCGCGGCGGCGAGATGAAGGCGTCGAGGCGGCCCAGCGGGGCCGGAGCCCAGCCGAGCAGGAAGTAGAAGATGTAGACGAGCAGCAGGCCGGTGAAGAAGATCGGCAGCGACACCCCGGCGGTGGTCAGCATGCGGCAGAGGTGATCCACCCACGATCCGGGCCGGGTGGCGGCTAGGACACCGAGCGGCAGGGCGACCGCGACGGCCAGCAGGAGGCCGCACGCGGTGAGCTCGAGCGAGGCCGGGAGGCGGCTGATCAGGTCGCTCCGGACCGGCTGACCGGTGGTCAAGGACTTCCCGAGGTCGGCCCGCGTAAGATCCCTTACGTAGTGACCGAACTGCACGGTCAGGCTCTTGTCGAGGCCCAGGCTGCGGCGGATCTCCTCGATGGCCTCCCGGGTGGCGGCGGGACCTGCGAAGAAGGCAGCGGGGTCACCCGGCAGTGCCCGCGTCAGGAGAAACGTGACCACGATGACCCCGGCGAGGCCGGGAGCGGCCGCCAGGAGCCTGCGCCCGATCAGCCGCAGCATGACCGGCGTCAGCTCTTCGAGAGCTGGCGAAAGTCGAGCTGCCGGTGGAACCAGTACTGGTAGCCGGTGATCCCCTTCTGCATCGCCACGTCGAGGTTGGGCTGGAAGAGCGGCACCCGCGGCACCTCCGCGATGGCGAGCTTGGTGAAGCCGCGGACGAGGTCCGCGTACTTCTTGGGATCGGTCTCGAAGCGGGCCGCGTCGATCAGCTTGTCCATGTCCGGGTTCTGGTAGGACATGGTGTTGAACACCGCGTTCTGGCCGTGATAGTTCCAGAAGAAGAAGTACTCGGGGTAGTTGAGCCACCCCCCGAATGCGTTCACGTAGATCGGCATCTCCTTCTTGAGCATCAGGTTCCGCCAGTTCGCTCCCGGGATCTTGTTGATCGTGGTCTTGATGCCGATCTGGCCGAGCGACTCCTGCACCAGCACCGCGGCCGGCTCGTTGATGGTGGCGAAGCCCTGGTCGAAGTAGAGCTGGGTCTCGAAGCCGTTCGGCACCCCCGCGTCCGCCATGAGGGCCTTGGCCTTCGCCATGTCGGTCTTGTAGGGCGAGAGCTTGGCGTCGTAGCCGAAGGTATTGGTCGCGATCGGGTTGCCCATCAGGAGCGCGCCCCGGTCGAACATCACGGAGTGGAAGATCTTCTCGTAGGGGATCGCGTAGGCCACCGCCTGGCGCACCTTCAGGTTGTTGAAGGGTGGATTCTTGACGTTCATGCCGACGTAGGCGTGGGCGTTCTCCACCGGATGGGCCACCACCGCGAGCTTGCCGGCCGCCGCGATCTCGGAGAAGTCCTTGGGCGGGAGGTCGAACGAGATGTCGGCGTCA
>DATGBR010000011.1:0-3355 GCA_035312605.1 Candidatus Methylomirabilota bacterium | reverse complement strand
CACGGCCTCGCCCTCACCCGAGCTGGATACTGTGAAATACGTAGTTCCGGCCGTTTGTCCTTGGAACGCGCGGTTGGTACGGCAGTTGCCCGCATGATCCCAGACACACGAAGATCGGCCCGGCCCTGGAAGCCGGGATCCGTAGGCGACGGCGCCTGTCCTGAACGGACGGCGCCGTTCGTGTTTCATCGCCGAGGAGCCCATGAACAAGATCGAGGAGCTGAAGGCGCGCAAGGACGGGCTCGACGTGGGCGCGGACATTCCGCGCTACGCGAGGCTCGGCCTGGAGTCGATCGAGGAGGGCGACCTCGACCGCCTGAAGTGGTGGGGCGTGTTCATCCGCAAGCAGACCCCGGGTCACTTCATGATGCGGCTGCGCATCCCGAACGGGGTCACCACCGCCGGTCAGCTCCGCGCCATCGGCGGCCTCGCCAGCCGCATGGGCCGGGGGCTGGTCGACATCACCACGCGCCAGCAGGTGCAGCTCCGCTGGATCCGCATCCAGGACGTCCCGGAGATCCTGGATCGGCTGCTCGACGTCGGGCTGGTCACGCTGCAGACCGGCATGGACAACATCCGGAACATCATCGGCTGCCCCGCGTTCGGCCTGACTCCGAACGAGGTGCTGGACGCCTCCCCGGTGGCCCGGGCCTTCACCGCCATGTTCGTGGGGAACAAGGCCTACACGAACCTGCCGCGTAAGTTCAACGTCGGCATCACCGGCTGCCGCGAGAACTGCACCCACTCCGAGACCCAGGACATCGCGCTGGTGCCGGCGGTGAAGACCTCCGGCCTCGACGAGGTCAAGGGCTTCAACGTGCTCGTCGGCGGCAAGAACGGCTCCGGCGGCTACCGGGTGGCCTCGTCGCTCGACGTGTTCGTGCGACCGGAGGAGGCGGCCGAGATCTGCAGCGCGATCGTGCTGGTGTTCCGCGACCACGGCTCCCGCGACGCGCGCAACAAGATCCGCCTGGCCTTCCTGCTCGACGAGTGGGGCGAGGCGCGGTTCCGCGAGGCGGTGGAGGCGCGGGTGGGGCGGCGGCTCGAGAAGGCCGGCGCGGACCAGCGTCTCGCCCAGTCCACCGATCACGTCGGGGTCTTCCGCCAGAAGCAGCCCGGGCTGAACTACGTGGGGCTGCTCGTTCCGGTAGGGCGCGTCACCGGCGATCAGCTCGTCGAGCTGGCCCGCCTCTCCGAGCAGTACGGGACCGGCGAGAGCCGTCTGACGGTGGACCAGAACGTCATCATCCCCAATGTTCCCGACGCCAGGCTCGGGCAGATGACCGCCGAGCCGCTGCTGAAGACGCTCCGCTACGATCCGCCCGGCGTGCTCCGGGGCCTGGTGAGCTGCACCGGGGTCGAGTTCTGCAACCTGGCCGTGATCGAGACCAAGGGCCGCGCCCTCGAGGTGGCCCGCGCGCTGGAGCGCAAGGTGCCGGCCACCAAGGCGGTGCGCATCCACTGGTCGGGCTGCCCGGCGGGCTGCGGCAACCACACGGTGGCGGACATCGGGCTCCTGGGCACCCGGACCAAGGTCGACGGCAAGGTGGTCGACGCGGTGGACGTCTTCATGGGCGGCGCCTCGGGTCCGCAGGCGAGCCAGGGCGTCAAGGTGCTCGAGAGCGTGCCCTGCGACGAGCTGCCGCGCGTGCTGGAGGGGTTGGTCCGCTTCGGCGAGTTCGACCGCGTGCGCCGGCAGATCCGCATGCTCCAGCCGACCAGCCCGGCCGCCCCGCCGCCCGAGCGCGCGAGCCCGCCGCCGGTCTCGACGATCCGCCCCGACGAGATCGCCGAGGGGAGCGGCAAGGCGATCACGGTGAGCGGGACCGAGATCGCGGTCTTCAAGTGCGAGGGGCAGCTCTATGCGACCCAGAACTGGTGTCCCCACGCCGGCTCCGCGCTGGCGGCCGGCGCCCTGGACGGAGGCGCCGTCGTCTGCCCGGCGCACGGCTACCGCTTCGACCTCCGGACCGGCGCCTGCGCCACCGACGCGCAGCTCCGGCTCAAGACCTACCGGCTCGTCCCGGACGGCGCGGGTTTCACGGTGCAGGAATAGCGTCGGCCGACGCGCGAAAGGAGCAACCCGGACATGTCCTACGTCAAACCCGACGCGGTGCTCGATCAGATGGTGCAGGCCGGAGCCACCAAGGCGCGGCTCGCCCCCCGCGATCTGCTCGTGCGCGGGTTCCTCTCCGGCGCGCTGCTGGGCTTCGCCACCACGCTCGCTTTCACCGCCACGCTGCAGACCCACGTGGGTCTCGTGGGCGGATTGGTCTTCCCGGTGGGCTTCGTGATGATCGTGCTGCTGGGGCTCGAGCTGGTGACCGGCAACTTCGCCCTGCTGCCGCTGGCGGTGCGAGACGGGCGCACCGGCCTGGGCGAGCTGCTGAGCAACTGGGGGCTGGTCTTCGCGGGCAACCTGGTCGGCAGCCTCTTCTACGCCTGGCTGTTCACGCTGACCGTCGCGCCCGACTCCGAGATGGCGCGCCAGCTCGTAGCCGTCGCTCAGGCCAAGACCCTCGCCTACGCGAAGCTCGGGGGGCACGGGGTGGTGATCGCGGTGGCCAAGGCCATCCTGTGCAACTGGATGGTCACGCTCGGCGTCGTGATGGCGATGACCTCGCAGTCGACCTCGGGGAAGATCGCCGCGATGTGGCTGCCGATCCTCACGTTCTTCGCCCAGGGCTTCGAGCACTCGGTCGTCAACATGTTCGCGATCCCGGCGGGCATGATGATGGGCGCGGAGGTGAGCGTCCGCGATTGGTGGCTCTGGAACCAGATCCCGGTGACGCTCGGCAACATCGTGGGGGGCATGCTCTTCACCGGGATGGCGCTTCAGCTGACGTATCGCAAGCGGGCGCCCGCGCCCGCGACCGCGGAGATTGCGTCGATTCCGGGGGAGATGGTCGCCGGCCGCTGATGGCGTACTACCCGGTCTGTCTCGAGATGGCCGGTCGCCGCTGCCTGGTGGTCGGCGCGGGGACGGTGGCCGAGCGCAAGGTGAACGGGCTCCTGGGGGCCGGGGCGCGGGTCACCGTGGTAAGCCCGTCGGCGACGGAGCGGTTGCTCGACTGGGCGCGCGCGGGCCGGATCGGCATGACGCTGCGCGAGTACGCGGCGGATGACCTCGCCGGCCACTCGATCGTCTTCGCGGCCACCGACGACGGGCTCGTCAATGCCGAGGTGGCGCGAGACGCGCGCGCGGCGGGAGTGCTGATCAATGCCGCCGACGATCCGGCGCACTGCGACTTCATCCTCCCCGCGGTGCTGACGCGCGGCGACCTGACGGTCGCGGTCTCCACCGGCGGCGCGAGCCCCGCGCTGGCCCGCGTGGTCCGCGACGAGCTCGGCGTTG
>DATGBR010000010.1:0-10360 GCA_035312605.1 Candidatus Methylomirabilota bacterium | reverse complement strand
CGGTCGATGCGGGCGGCCAGGATCGCCTGGACGGTATGCGGGATCTGGAGCGCCTCGATGGCCCGCGCCTGCCGGTAGGCGCCGGGCTCTCCCGCGAGCACACCGACCTCGCTCAAGGTCCGGACCGTCTCCTCGAGGAAGAAGGGGTTACGATCCGTCAGCTGGACCAGGAGCCGCTTGAGGGGGCGGAGACCCGGGTCCGGGCCGAGCAGGGTCTCGAGGAGCTCGTCGGTCGTCTCGGCGGGCAGTGCCTCCACGCGAAACTGCGTGCAGACCGAGATGTTGGCCCAGCCGTGCTCGTACTCGGGCCGGTAGGTGACCAGCAGCAGCAGGCGCGCGGTCGGCAGGCTCGCCACCACCTCGTCGAGGAGCGTCTGGGTCTCGGTGTCGATCCAGTGCAGGTCCTCGCACAGGAGCAGCACCGGCCGCCGGGCGCTCTCCCGCACGAGCAGCATCCTCACCCCATCGAGCGCCCTCCGCCGGCGCTGGGTGGGATCGAGATCCGCCCAGTGCGGATCGTCGCTCGGGACGTCGAGGAGCCAGAGCAGCGCGGCGTGGTAGCGGGCCAGGGCCGGGTCGAGCGCCATCAGCTTCTCGGCGACCTTCTCCCGGACCCGGGGATGATCGTCCCGGCCCTCGATCCCGAAGTACTGCTTGAGGAGATCGACCACCGGCGAGTAGCTCGTGCCGCGGCCGTACGACACCGCGCCCGTCTCGAGCACGACCCACTCGCGTACGTCCGGTGAGTGGGTGAACTCGTAGCACAGGCGGGACTTCCCGACGCCCGCCTCCCCGAGGACCGCAACGAGCTGCCCGTGCCCGGCGCGGGCGCGCCCCATCGCCCCGATCAGGTGGGCCATCTCGGTGGTGCGCCCCACGAATCGCGTGAGGCCGCGCGTCGCGGAGGCGCGGAGCCGGGAGCGCGCGGGGCCGGCCCCGGTCAGCTCGTAGACCTCGACCGGTCCCGCGAGCCCCTTCACCGGCGTGGGTCCGAGCGGCGTCACCTGGATGAACCCTTCCGCGAGCGCGAGGGTACCGGGGGTGAGGAGGATGCGCCCCGGATCCGCGAGCTGCTCCATGCGCGAGGCCAGATGGGTGGTCTGGCCCACCGCGGTGTAGTCCATCCGCAGGTCGCTGCGGATGGTCCGCACGATCACCTCGCCCGAGTTCAGGCCCACCCGGATCCTCACCGCGACACCGAGCGACTGCCGGACCTCCTCCGCGTAGCGCTTGATCGACTCCTGCATCTGCAGCGCCGCGTAGCAGCCGCGCGTCGCGTGATCCTCGTGGGCGAGCGGCGCGCCGAAGAGGGCCATGATGCCGTCGCCCATCACCTGGTTCACGGTGCCCTCGTAGCGGTGCACCGCGGCAATCATGAGCTGCAGGACCGGGTCCAGGACCCGGCGCGCCTCCTCCGGGTCGCGGTCGGCGAGCAGCTCCATCGAGCTCTGGAGATCGGCGAAGAGCACGGTCACCAGCTTCCGCTCGCCCTCGAGGGCCGCCTTCGAGTCGAGGATGCGGGCGGCGAGGTGCTTAGGGGTGTACGCCTGGGGCGGGCCGAAGCGGGTCCCCCCGCCGGGAGCGGCGGGAGCCAGCGCGGTGCCGCAGCCGCCGCAGAATCGCTCGGAGGCCTCGTTCGAGAATCCGCACGCGAGGCAGCGCGACACGAACGAGAGACCGCACGCGCCGCAGAAGCGTCGGTCCGGGCGGTTCTCGGCGTTACAGCGCGGACAATTCACCGAATCAACATACGGTGGGGCGCGGGGCGGGTCAACGGGCGACCGCTGGCTAGCGCGCGGACACCGCGCTCCCCTGGGCCGCCCGGCGCCACATCCACTCGAGCGGGCCGACCGCGAAGCGACGGGTCCACCAGACCGACCAGGCGAGCTGGACGATCCAGATCCCGAGCACGATCAGCAGCTGGCCGACACGCTCCACGCGCGCGAAGAGGCCGAGGCCGTGCCCGTAGAAGATCGTCGTGCAGAGGACGGTCTGGAGCAGGTAGTTGCTGAGCGCGGTCCGACCCACCGCAGCGACGGCGCGCGCCCGCCATCCGGCGCGACAGAGGAGCATCACGAGGCCGATCCACCCGAGGCCCACCACCAGGTCGCTCCAGTACGAGAGCTGGGTTCCCACGACCATGAAGTCGGCCAGATCCCAGTCGAGGGCCCGGGCGCGTGCGGCGCCGTACCACGCGATCGGCAGGCCCACCCCGAACCCGAGCCCGGTCATCGCCGCGTAGAAGCGCGCCGACCGGGTCCCGCTCAGCACACCCAGCTTGAACAGCCCCATCCCCACCAGCATCAGACCGCTGGTCTGCCAGAAGCCGCGCAGCACGAGCTGCGACGTCTCGATCTGGAAGGCCTCCGGGGCGCGATACGCCATCTGCCCCCACCATCCGCCCCGGTACGCCGCGACCTCCCGCTCGACCATCTCGCGCGACGGGGCCCAGACGTGAACGAACCGCGCCTTCGTGTCCGGCGACCACCACGGCAGCGAGCACCCCACCCCCAGCGCGATCAGCGACGCGCACGCGAGGGCCAGCGCGCCGCGGGTGAGCAGGCCGCGCGGGGGCAGCGCCCGGAGCCCGAACACCACCGCGCCACAGAGCGCGAACGTGACGAGCATGTCGCCGTACCAGAGGAGATAGGCGTGCAGGAGGCCCACCCCGAGGAGCAGGGCCATGCGCCGGCGGTGCAGGCGCTCGACCGCGAAGAGCCGGTCACCCCCGCGGCCCGAGAGGAGCAGGAGCCCGGCGCCGAACAGCATCGCAAAGATCGAGATGAACTTGCCGTCGGCCAGGACGGCCGCGGCGAGCCAGATCCATCCGTTCGGGCCCTGGAGGTCGCCGGAGACGGTCGGGTTGACCCGGGCCGCCACCACCATCGCGAACGACTGCATGTGCACCGGCAGGATGCCCAGCACGCCCAGCCCGCGGAGCGCGTCGAGGGCGGTGATGCGCGACGGGAGCTCCGGCACCCCCGCTACACGACGCCCGGCGTGATCACGGTCTTCGCTCCGCGCCCGGCCGCGGCATGGGTGAAGGCCTCCTCGATGCGCGCGAGCGGGAACTTCGCGCCGACCAGCCGCTTCACCCCGAGCTTCGGCAGCAGCGCCAGCGCGCGGCGGAAGGCGGTGCCGCGGCCGTAGGCGCCGTGAATGCGGACCTCGCGGAAGTGCGCGTCGAAGAGGTCGATCGGCATCCGGCTGCCCTTGGGGTTGACCCCGACCAGCTGCAGGACGCCGGTCGGCTTCACCATCGCGAAGGCCTCGGCGACCAGCTCGGGCTTGCCCACCGCCTCGCACACGACCTCGGCGCCGCGGCCCCCGGTCAGCGCCATCACGCGCTCGGGCAGGTTCTCGCGGGTCGGATCGACCACCACGCGCGCGCCCAGCTTGCGCGCGAGCTGCCGCCGCTCCTCGAGCGGATCGGAGAGGATCAGGCGCACGGCGCCCCGGCGTCGGGCCAGCACCATGGTGAGGAGCCCCATGATCCCGCCGCCCATGACCACCACGGTGGCATCCCGCGGCATCGTGAACATCTCGAGCCCGGAGAGGCAGCAGGAGGCCGGCTCCGCGAGCGCCGCGGTGACCTCGTCGAGCCCCTTCGGCAGCGGGTGCACGCAGTGCGCCGGGAGCGCGGCCCGCTCCGCGAAGCCGCCCACCCGGGTGGCTTTGGCGCACTGGCTGATCCGGCCCTGGTTGCAGTGCAGGCAGCTGCCGCAGCCGTAGGAGGGCTCACAGGCGACCGCTCGGCCGAGAAGCCGCCGGTTGACGCCGCGGCCGACCTCGCGGACCACGCCCGAGTACTCGTGGCCCATCACCATCGGCGGCGTCCACGGGAAGAGGCCCTGGGTGGCGTGCACGTCGGTGCCGCAGATGCCGGCCGCGGTGACCTCGACCACCACCTGCCCCGGGCCGGCGACCGGATCGGGCGCCTCGTCGAGGCTGAACCGGCTGCCGCCGCGCCAGGTGGCGACCTTCACGGGCGGGGCGCGGTCGCGTGCTGCGAGAACTTCGGCATCACCTCGGTGGCGAGCAGCTCCATCGAGCGGCGCCAGAGCGCCGGCCGATCCCAGTCGTGGCCGCCCATGAGCAGGGTGCCGAAGTGACCCGTCTCCTCGCGGAGGGCCACCAGCTGCTCGAGCACCCGGCGCGGGCTGCCCGCGATGACGAGGGCCCGCTTGATCATGTCCTCGGTGACGTCCTCGTCGGGGATCAGCAGATCGGGCTTCAGCATGAAGAGCGCCTTGCGGCCCTTCGAGAAGCTGTGATGGAAGAAGTGATAATAGAATGAGAGCCCGTTGTCCGGGTCCGCGAGATACTCCTCCGCCTCCGCGTCGCTCTCGGTGACCAGCACGCTCCGCGACACACGCCAGACGTTGGGGTCGGGCCGCCGCCCGGCCCGCTCGCAGCCCTCCACGTACTTCTCCCAGTGGCCCTTGAGATAGCGGCGGTGGAAGAACTGGCCGGACACCGGGATCCAGCCGCGCTCCCCCGCGGTCGCCGCGCTGTTCGAGTTGGGGGTGAGCAGCGAGAGCGCGATCGGCGGGTGCGGCTTCTGGTAGGGCCGCGGCACGTAGCCCACCTTGAACTCGGGCCAGATGCCGTCGGTGAGCGAGATCTTCCAGAAGCGCCCGTCGATCTCATAGGGCGGGTCCTGAGCCCAGAGCTTGAGCACGGTCTCGATGGACTCGATGACCATCTGGGGGCGCAGCTCGGCCTGGCCCACGTCGAACATCTCGAGGTCGCTCACCAGGCCGCCGGGGCCGATGCCCATGATGAAGCGGCCGCGGCAGAGCTGGTCGAACATCGCGGCGTGCGCGGCCACCGTGGCCGGATGCAGCTGGGGCAGGTTGATGACCCCGGTGCCGAAGCGGATCTGGGTGGTGCGCGGGATCAGGGTGGCGAAGAAGATGAGGGGCGAGGTGATGCGCTCGCTCCACGACGAGAAATGCTCGCCCACGAAGGCCTCGGTGAAGCCCAGCCGGTCCGCCAGGACGATGGCCTCCTGGTCCTCTTCCAGGATGGCCGAGTACTCGCGGTCCGGATGGTGGAACGGCATGGTGAACATGCCGAGCTTGACCGTCATCGAGGCCTCCGTGGGCGCATGGGTCGCCCGCTACTTCTTGGCGCGAGCTTCGAGCAGGAGCTTCACCTCCGCGGCGGCGGCGCGCCAGAGGGCCCCGCCCGGCTTGTCGTACTCGGCCTGGACCTGCTTGCGGAACTCGTTCATCGCCGCGTCCTGCTGCTCCTTGGACGCGCCCTGGGGCACCGCGCCGAGCGTGCGGGCCCGGATACCGGTGGCCGCGCCGGTGGCGCCGTGGGCGCGCTCCATCCAGCGGCCGATCTCGTTCCAGTCCTTGTCGAAGAACACCACCACCGGGATGGACTGGTACCCGTTGTTGAGGAAGGTGTCGCGCAGGTCCGGCACCTGGTCGCGGAAGAACACCCGCAGCTCGGCACCGGGTATCGCCTCGCAGATGTGGGCGATCAGCGGCGAGTTGCGATGCACGTCGCCGCACCAGTTCTCGGCGAGCATCATCACGTGCTTGACCCCGGTCGCCCCGGCGAAGAACTTCTGCTCCTCGTCGGTGAGCTTGGAGTTGGCGTAGTTCTGCTCGGTGCGGGCCCGGGTGTCGCCCATCTGGGCCATGTAGTCCTTCCAGGTCAACCCGGTGGCAAAGCGCTTCGCGTCGATCGGAATCGTCAGCTGAGCCATGGTGTCCTCGCTTCGGTGAGAGTGATGGGTTTGGGGCGTTGCCGGCTGCTACGGTTTAGTGCTCGCCTTTCGCTCTACTGCTACTGCCTCGCACTCGTTGGTTTACTGCAAAAGCCTGGCACTCGTTGGTTTACTGCTACTGCCTTTTACTGCCCTTCTTATGGTCGCCTCGCCTTCGGCTGCAGCTCCCCCTGCTTTGGCTGCGGCTCCCCCTTCCATTGCCACCAGCAACATAACGTCGGAGCCCTCTCGGAGCGGGGTATCCCGCTCCGCCAATTCGCCGTCCACCGCGGCGGTCAGGTCGATCGTTCCGCCGAGGCCGAGGGCGTCCAGCAGGTCACCCAGGCTCGCGCCCGCCGCGAGGACGTGGCGCTGGGGGCCATCCCCGATGCCGGGCCGCCGGCGGCGGAGGGCGGCGGACAGGGTGACCGACACGGCGACCGTCGGGGCGCCGGTGCGCGATGCGTCGTGAAGCCGGCTCATGACCACGGCGGAGTATACTACGCCGCGATGGGGCTCGGCTCGCCGCGATGAAGCGCCGCAACCGCGACGGGACGGCGGAATGGTTCACGAGCTTCTTCGACGCGGCCTACGTGGCCCAGCTCCGCGAGGAGAAGCCCCCCGCTCAGACCCGTCGCGAGGTCGACTTCCTCCTGCGCGCGCTGCGGCCGGCGCCGGGAGCCCGGATCCTCGACGTCCCCTGCGGCTACGGCCGCCACGCGGCCGCCCTCGCCCGGCGCGGCTTCCGGGTGGTCGGGGTGGATCTCTCCCGCGCGATGATCGCGGAGGCGCGTCGTCGGTTCGCGGAGCGGCCACGGCTCACCTTCGTGCGGGGCGACATGCGGCGGATCCCGTTCCGCGGCGAGTTCGACGCGGTGGTCAATCTCTACACCAGCTTCGGCTACTTCACGCCGGCCCAGAACCAGGCGGTGCTGCGGCGCCTCGCGCGGGCGCTGCGGCCCGGCGGCACGCTCCTCGTCGATCACCGGGACCCGGTCTACGACGCGACGCTGCCGCGCCGCCCGTGGTACCGCGCGGGCTCAACCCGTTTCATCCTGGAAGATCGGTGGTTCGATCGCCGCACCCGGATCACCGAGAGCACCCAGCTCGTCATCGCCCCCGGGTCGCGCCTGGTCCGGCAGCGTCGCCTGCGCTTCCAGCAGTTCTCGCTCGCCCAGTGGCGGCGCATGCTCCGCGTGGCCGGGCTGCGCTTCCGGCACGCCTACTCGGGCTACGACGGGCGGCGCTATCGCGCGGGCGCGACCGGGCGTCTCATCGTGGTCGCGGAGCGGCCGCTCCGCCTTGACAGGGTGCGCCCCGCGTCGTAGAGTACGGGCACATCACGAATCACTCCTTTAAGCGGGCCCTGCGAGGCCGGCAAGGAGCGCACGATGCGGTACCCGAAGAGCATGTCTGGACCCCCGCCCCGTGAGGGGTATTTTTTTTGCCCGAGGGTCCCGTGAGCGCGCGCGAGAAGGCGCAGGTGCTCGACGAGACCGGGCTCGACCGGGCCCTCACCCGCATCGCCCACGAGATCGTCGAGCAGGCCGGCGGGGGCGAGGGCGTGGCCCTGGTCGGCATCAAGACCCGCGGGGTGACTCTCGCCGAGCGCATCGCGGCCAAGATCGCGGCCATCGAGGGCACCAAGCCCGCGGTGGGCGCGCTCGACATCACCCTCTACCGCGACGACTTGGGGCTCAAGGCCGCGCAGCCCATCGTCCGCAGCACCGAGATCGGCTTCCCGATCAAGGGGCGCACGGTGGTGCTGGTCGACGACGTGCTCTTCACCGGTAGGACGATCCGGGCCGCCATGGACGCGCTGATGGACCTGGGGCGTCCGCGCATCATCCGGCTCGCGGTCCTGATGGACCGCGGCCATCGCGAGCTGCCCATCCGTCCCGACTACGTCGGCAAGAACCTGCCCACGAGCCGCCGCGAGAAAGTGGCCGTGATGCTCCGCGAGCACGACGGCGTGGATCGCGTCGTCATCCAGGAGGAATGAGCCCATGAGCTGGAAGCGCAAGGACCTGCTCGGCATGCGAGACCTGGAAGCGTCGGAGATCACCGACGTGCTCGACACCGCGGTGTCGATGAAGGAGATCGCGAGCCGCGAGATCAAGAAGGTCCCCACCCTCCGGGGCAAGACGGTGGTGAACCTGTTCTACGAGTCCTCGACGCGGACGCGCACCTCGTTCGAGATCGCGGGCAAGTGGCTCTCCGCCGACGTCATCAACTTCTCCGCCTCCGGCTCGAGCGCGGACAAGGGCGAGAGCCTGCTCGACACCGCGCGCAACATCGAGGCCATGAGCCCCGACGTGGTGGTGGTGCGTCACAAGGCCTCCGGGGCCCCCGCCCTGCTGGCGCGGCACCTGCGCTGCGGGGTGGTCAACGCGGGCGACGGTGCCCACGAGCACCCGACTCAGGGCCTGCTCGACCTCATGACGATCCGAGAGAAGAAAGGCCATCTCGAAGGGCTCAACGTCACGATCGTGGGCGACGTCACCCACAGCCGGGTCGCCCGCTCCGACATCTTCGGCATGCGCAAGATGGGCATCACGGTGACGGTGGCGGGCCCACCGACCCTGATCCCGGCCCAGTGCCAGGAGCTGGGCGTGAAGGTGAGCCATCGCCTCGACGAGGCCATCGCCAGCGCCGACGTGATCATGATGCTGCGCCTGCAGCACGAGCGGATGGAGGGCGGCTTCATCCCATCGATCCGCGAGTACTCGCGGGTGTGGGGCCTCACCCTCGCCCGGCTCAAGCCCTGCCGGCCCGACGTGCTGATCATGCACCCCGGGCCGGTGAACCGCGGCGTCGAGCTGTCGCCGGAGGTGGCCGACAGCCCCTTCTCGGTCATCCTCGACCAGGTCGGCAACGGGGTCGCGGTGCGGATGGCGGTGCTCTACCTGCTGGCCGGGAGCAAGGGCGGCGCATGAGCCTGCTGATCCGGAACGGGCGCGTGGTCGATCCGGCCGGCGGCACCGACGCGGTGGCCGACGTCCTGATCGTGGACGGCCGCATCCAGAAGGTCGGCCGGGGGCTGAAGGCGCCCGCGGGGGCCGAGGCCATCGACGCCACCGGCAAAGTCGTCTGCCCCGGCTTCATCGACATGCACGTGCACCTGCGGGAGCCGGGCTTCGAGTACAAGGAGACCATCGCATCCGGGACGCGCGCCGCGGCCGCGGGCGGCTTCACCGCGGTGGCCTGCATGGCCAACACCTTCCCGGTCAACGACAACCGCGCGGTCACCGACTACATCCTGGCCCGCGCGAAGGTCGAGGGCGTCGTCCGCGTGTACCCGATCGGCGCGGTGACCCGCAACCTGGAGGGTCGGCAGCTCGCCGAGTTGGCCGAGCAGGCCGAGGCCGGCTGCGTCGCCTTCTCCGACGACGGCAACTGCGTGATGAACGCGGAGCTCTACCGCCGGGCCATGGAGTACGCGCTGCCCTTCGGCACCCCGATCATCAGCCACGCGGAGGACTGCCACCTGGCCCACGGGGCGCCCATGCACGAGGGCCTCGTCTCCACCGAACTGGGGCTCTCCGGCCAGCCCGGCGCGGCCGAGGACGTGATGGTGGCGCGCGACATCATCCTGGCCGAGCTGACCGGCGCCCACCTGCACATCGCCCACATCTCGACCGCGGGCGCGGTGCGCCTCGTGCGCGAGGCCCGGGCGCGCGGGGTCCGGGTCACCGCGGAGGTGACCCCGCACCACTTGGTCCTCACCGACGAGGCGGTGCGCAGCTACGACCCCAACTGCAAGATGGCCCCGCCGCTTCGCACGAAGCGCGACGTCGAGGCGTGTCTGGAGGGCCTGATCGACGGCACCATCGAGTGCGTGGCCACCGACCACGCCCCCCACGCCACCTCCGAGAAGGAAGGCGAGTTCGCGGAGGCGGCCAGCGGCGTCGTCGGGCTCGAGACTGCGGTGCCGCTCCTGCTCGACCGGCTGGTGCGCCCGGGCGTGGTGGACCTGCCCACCCTGGTCGCCCGGCTCAGCACCGGACCCGCGCGCCTGCTGAACCTGCCCGGCGGCAGCCTCGCGCCCGGTGCGGCGGGCGACGTCACCATCCTCGATCTGGAGCGGACCTGGACGGTGGACCCGGCCGCGTTCCATTCGCGGAGCCGGAACACGCCCTTCGCCGGCTTCACCGGAACCGGCGCGCCGTGGATGACGCTGGTCGGCGGGGTCAAGGTGACGCCGTGACGCGCCCGGCCCTGCTCGCGCTCGCGGACGGCCGCGTGTTCCGCGGGGAGGCCCTCGGCGCCGCCGGCGAAGGCCACGGCGAGGTGGTCTTCAACACCTCGATGACCGGCTACCAGGAGATCCTCACCGATCCGTCGTACCGCGGGCAGATGATCTGCATGACCTACCCGCTCATCGGCAACTACGGCATCAACCTGGAAGACGTCGAATCGCGCCGCCCCTGGCTCAGCGGATTCATCGTCAAGGAGGCCTGCCCGTTCCCCTCGAGCTGGCGCTCGCGGATCCCGCTCGACGACTACCTGCGCGACAACGGCATCGTGGGCATCCAGGGGATCGACACCCGCGCGCTCACCCGCCACCTGCGCGACCACGGCGCGCAGGAGGGCATCATCTCGACCGAGGAGCGGGACGGCGCTCGCCTCGCCGGACGG
>DATGBR010000009.1:0-6400 GCA_035312605.1 Candidatus Methylomirabilota bacterium | reverse complement strand
CGATCACCGAGCCGGAGGCGGGATCCGCGGCCACCGATCTCGTGACCCGCGCGGACGAGGCGCCGGAGGGCTACGCGCTCACCGGCGAGAAGCGCTGGATCACCGGCGCCGGGACCTCGCGGCTCTACCTCGTGTACTGCCGGATGAGCCGCGCGCCGGGCGCCGCGGGCATCGGCGGCATCCTCGTCGAGCGCGACGCTCCGGGTTTCCGCATCGGTGATCGCGACCACACCATGGGTCTCCGCGGCATCCCGGAGGGGCGGTTGCACTTCGACGGCTGCCGCGTGCCGAAGGATCAGGTCCTGGTGGGTCCGCCCGAGGGGTTCAAGCAGTTGATGCAGGCCTACAACAGCCAGCGCCTGGGCGCGGCCACCGTCGCGCTCGGGCTGGCCCAGGGCGCTTACGAGCTGGCGCTCGCCTACGCGGGGCAGCGGCGGCAGTTCGGGCGGGCCATCGGGGAGTTCCAGGGCATTCGCTGGAAGCTCGCCGACATGGCGATCCGGCTCGACGCGGCCCGGCTCCTCATCCATCGCGCCGCCGCGAATGCGGGCGACGGCTTCCCGGATGCGCTCGAGGCGGCCAAGGCCAAGACCTTCGCGGCCGAGATCGCGCAGGAGGTGACCGGCCAGGCGCTGCAGATCCACGGCGCCGCCGGGTACGGCCGCGAGCTGCCGCTCGAGCGGATGGCGCGTGACGCGCGCATGTTCGCAATCGGGGGCGGCACCGTGGAGATGATGCGGAACCTCATCGCCGATCGGCTGCTGCCTACGCGGGCTGACTTCCGGCGGTAGGGCTGGCGCCCCTCACCCTTTCGCCCCTCCCCCCTCGCCCTCCCCCTCTTACCCCTCACCCTGCCCTCTCCCCAGGGGGGAGAGGGAGAGGTCAGGGGTGGCCGCCTTGCATAAAGGGGAGCTGGAAGAGCATGAAGTAGCCGTTGAGGGTGAGCGCCGCGCCGATCACGGCCAGCCCCAGGCTGAACGAGAAGATCAGCCCGGAGCGGGCCAGGATCGAGACCGACGCCATCACGATCGCGATCTGCAGCAGCGCCTCCGCCACGAGGAAGTACGGATCGCGGGCCGCGAAGCCGTCCCGCTGGTGCTCGAGCGCTTTCGCCGCCTTCTCGATGTCCTTCTTCTCGACGTTGTAGCGCTTCTCCTCTTCCTCGAGCTTGGCGAGCAGGCCCTCGAGCTTCTTCCGGGCCTCGGGCTTGAGGGTGGCGTCACGCTCGACGAGGTCGGCCTCGAGCCGGAGCTTCTGCCCGCGGTAGAGGTGCTCGCGGATGACCTTGGCCTGGTAGAACGCCCACTGGTCGGAGGACTGCTGCTGCGACAGCAGCATCTCCTTCATCGCGTGGTTGCCGCCGAGGGCCGCGATGGCCAGGACCACCGCGAAGACGGCGGTGACCAGCGCGACCCGCCGGCTGAACCGATTCTCGGCCTGCTCGTGCAGCTCCTCGGGCTTGGGAAGCTCGACCTCGGCCATCGGACCAGGGCGCTCAGTTGCTGGAGCGGCCCCGCGTGATCTCGTCCTTCATGGCCGAGCGCCCCGCCTCGAAGGCGGAGGTGAGCCGCTGTGCCTGCTCCTCGAAGTACTCGCGGCCCTTGTCGAAGAGGTCGCCGGCCCGATCCTGCGCCTGGCCCGCCGCCTCCTGGGCGCGCTTGAACAGGTCGCCGCTGTGCTCGGCGAGCAGCTCGCGCGTCTCCCGCCCGGTCTTGGGCGTCAGCAGTACCGCCGTCGCCGCGCCCGCGATGGCGCCCAGGAAGAACCATCCCAGATAGCCCGCCGCGTCGTTTCCACGCTCTTCGCTCATGGTCTTCTCCTTTTCGCCGCTCGGTCGTTCAGTGCCGGTGCTTGAGCCGGGTGAGGAACACCTCGACCCCGCGCTTCACCCCCGCCGCGACGCCGGCGTACTGGCCGATGCGCGTGAGCCCACCCACCGCGCCCACCACGCGCGCCGCGGTCACCGAGATGTCCTCGACGCGCTCCACCACCGAGCCGATGCGGTCGAGACTGTCGTTGGCCTTGTGAGTGAGCTTCTGCAGCTCCGCGGTCAGGTTCTCCAGTTCGGTGGTCATCGGGCGGATATCGCGCTCCACGATGGCCAGGACGCCCTCCGCCCGCTGGGCGGCGCGCTTGAACGAGATCAGCATGGATATGAGCACGACCGTGAGGGCCACGATGCAGGCGAGGATCACAGCGACCGCCAGCGGGGTCATCGGGCTTCGAGTATGGCAGGGGCTCCCGGGCAAGTCAAACAAACCGGGCAAGAAGCGCCCGCATTCATTGACTTTCCGCTTTCCGGACCCCTATACTCCAGCAGCAGAGGTCCCCCTGCCATGTCCCTCCACGATCGCTTCGACGAGCTGAGGCGCCGCAACGAAGCGGCAGAGCTCGCCGGCGGCCCTGATCGCATCGCCCGCCAGCACGGGGCCGGCAAGAAAACCGCGCGCGAGCGGATCGAGCTGCTGCTCGACAAGGGCTCGTTCGCCGAGATGGATCGCCTGGTGGTCCACCAGACCCACGACTTCGGGATGGACGAGCAGCGGATCCCCGGCGACGGGGTGGTCACCGGCGGCGGCCGCATCCACGGGCGGCCGGTGTTCGTGTTCGCCCAGGACTTCACCGTCTTCGGCGGCTCGCTATCCGAGGCGTACGCGCGGAAGATCTGCAAGATCATGGACCTCGCGCTCAAGACGGGCACGCCGATCGTCGGGCTCAACGACTCGGGCGGCGCGCGCATCCAGGAGGGCGTGGTCTCGCTGGCCGGCTACGCGGACATCTTCCTCCGCAACACGCTCGCCTCCGGCGTCGTCCCGCAGATCTCGGCGATCATGGGCCCGTGCGCCGGGGGCGCGGTCTATTCGCCCGCCATCACCGACTTCGTGTTCATGGTCAAGCACAGCTCCTACATGTTCGTGACCGGGCCGGACGTGATCCGCGCGGTCACCCACGAGGAGGTCTCGTTCGAGGAGCTGGGCGGCGCCGCCACCCACGGGGGCACCTCGGGGGTGGCCCACTTCGCGGCGGAGAACGAGGAGGAGTGCCTCGCCCTCATCCGCGAGCTGCTCACGTTCCTGCCCCAGAACAACTCCGAAGACCCACCGGTGCGGGCGAGCCTGGATCCGGTCGATCGCGTCGACGAGGAGCTGCAGACGGTGGTGCCGGAGCAGCCGAACCGGCCCTACGACATCAAGGACATCGTGCGGCCCGTCCTCGACGACCGCTACTTCTTCGAGGTCCAGGCCGACTTCGCGCCGAACCTGGTCATCGGCTTCGGGCGGCTCGGCGGGCGCCCGGTGGGGATCGTGGCCAACCAGCCCGCGCACCTGGCCGGCTGCCTCGACATCAACGCCTCGGTGAAGGGCGCCCGCTTCGTGCGCTTCTGCGACTGCTTCAATCTCCCGATCGTGACCTTCGAGGACGTGCCCGGCTTCCTGCCCGGCACCGCCCAGGAGTTCGGCGGCATCATCAAGCACGGGGCCAAGCTGCTCTTCGCCTACTGCGAGGCGACGGTGCCGAAGCTCACCGTGATCACCCGCAAGGCCTACGGCGGTGCCTACTGCGTCATGTCCTCCAAGCACATCCGGGGCGACGCGAACTTCGCGTTCCCCACCGCGGAGATCGCGGTGATGGGTCCGGACGGCGCGGTGAGCATCCTCTACCGGCGGGAGATGGAGGCGGCGTCCGATCCGGCCGGGCTCAAGGAGGAGAGGGTCCGCGAGTACCGCGAGAAGTTCGCGAACCCCTACGCGGCCGCCGAGCGCGGGTACATCGACGAGGTCATCGAGCCGCGGGACACGCGGCGGCGGCTGATCCAGGCCCTCGAGATCCTGCACACCAAGCGCGACAGCAATCCGCCCAAGAAGCACGGGAATATCCCGCTATGAGCCGGTCGTGATGACCCCGGAGGAGCGCGCACGCTTCGAGGAGGCCCGCGGGCAGTGGGAAGAGCGGACGCTCAGGCCCGCGCTGGGCCGCGGCCCCGAGCGGCCGGGACCGTTCGCGGATTCGAGCGGCGCGCCCCTCGAGCGGCTGGACACGCCGGCCGACGTCGACCGGCTCGACTACGTGCGCGACCTGGGCTTCCCGGGCGAGTTCCCGTTCACCCGCGGCGTGCAGCCGACCATGTACCGCGGGCGGCTCTGGACCATGCGCCAGTACTCGGGGTTCGGCTCCGCCACCGAGACCAACCGCCGGTTCCGGTACCTGCTCGAGCAGGGGCAGGGCGGCCTCAGCGTGGCCTTCGACCTGCCCACCCAGATGGGCTACGACGCGGACCACGAGATCGCCCGCAGCGAGGTCGGCAAGGTCGGGGTCGCGATCTCGAGCGTGGAGGACATGGCCGCGCTGTTCGAGGCGATCCCGCTCGATCGCGCCTCCACCTCGATGACCATCAATGCCACCGCCTCGATCCTGCTCTGTCTCTACATCGCGGTCGCCGAGCGGCAGGGGGTGCCCTCGGAGCGGCTCTCCGGCACCGTCCAGAACGACATCCTCAAGGAGTACGTGGCGCGCGGCACCTACGTGTTCCCGCCCGGCCCCTCGATGCGGCTCATCACCGACACCTTCGCGTTCTGCCGGGAGCGCGTGCCGCGCTGGAACACCATCTCGATCTCGGGCTACCACATCCGCGAGGCGGGCTCCACCGCGGCCCAGGAGGTGGCCTTCACCCTGGCCAACGGCGTCGCCTACGTGACCGCGGCCCAGGAGGCCGGGCTCAAGGTGGACGACTTCGCGCCCCAGCTGTCGTTCTTCTTCAACGCCCACAACAACCTGATCGAGGAGGTGGGGAAGTACCGGGCCGCGCGCCGCCTGTGGGCCCGCATCATGCGCGAGCGCTTCGACGCCCGCGATCCCCGCTCCCAGATGCTGCGCTTCCACGCCCAGACCGCGGGCAGCATGCTCACCGCGCAGCAGCCCGAGAACAACATCGTGCGGGTGGCGGTGCAGGCCCTGGCCGCGGTGCTGGGCGGCTGCCAGTCGCTGCACACCAACTCGATGGACGAGGCGCTCTCCCTGCCGAGCGAGGAGGCGGTGCGCATCGCGCTGCGCACCCAGCAGGTGCTGGCCCACGAGTCCGGGGTGGCGGACGTGGCGGACCCGCTGGGCGGCTCCTACACCGTCGAGCGGATCACCCGGCGGATCGAGGAGGAGGCGGAGGCCTACATCGCCAAGATCGACGGGCTCGGCGGCTCGGTGCACGCGATCCCGTTCATGCAGCGCGAGATCCAGGAGGCGGCCTACCGCTACCAGCAGGAGATCGAGGGCAAGCAGCGCCTGGTGGTGGGCGTCAACGAGTTCGTGATGGACGAGCCCCCGCCCGCCAACCTGTTCCAGGTCGATCCCGCGGTGGGAGCGGCCCTCGCCGAGCGCCTGGCCCAGCTGCGCCGGCGCCGCGACGGAGATGTGGCCGCGAAGGCGCTCGACGAGATCGACCGGGCCGCCCGCGGCCGCGACAACCTGCTGCCGCCCATCCTGGCCGCGGTGCGGGCCCAGGTGACGCTCGGCGAGATCTGCGATACGCTCCGGCGGGTGTTCGGCACGCACCAGCCGTCGGTGGTCTTCTAGGGTGGGCTGGCCTCGGCTCGTTGCGCTGCCCTTGCTGGTCCTCGCGCTCAGCACACCGGCGGGTGCGGGGACCGCAGACCAGGTGGGCGCCACCTTCGGCCTCCTGATCCAGGACGTGGTGGCCGCGTTCCCGGCGGTGGAGGGCCTGGTGGTCCAGGTGGAGGACGAGCGGCTCTTCCTCGACCTCACCGCGAAGGACGGCGTCCAGCCCGGCCAGGAGTTCTCGGTGTTCCGCAAGGGCGAGGTCTTCCGCCATCCGATCAACGGCCGGCCCCTCGGCCGCTACGAGGACGTCCTGGGCTATGCCCAGATCGTCCGGGTGCACCCGCAGTACTCCGAGGCCCTGTTCGTGCCCGCGGAGGGCAAGGCGCCGGTCCAGCCCGAGGACGGGGTCCGGATCACGAAGGGGCGCATCCGGGTGGCGGTGGCGCCGGCCACCGATCTGACCAAGGCGAACGCGGACCTGCGCCGGGTGCCGTTCATGCTCGCGCACGCCCTCGAGCTGACCAAGCGCTTCCAGGTCGCGGATCCCTCCACGGTCCAGGAGCACCTGCTGAGCCAGAAGACGCGCAGCGAGGAGCTGCTGGTCAGCCCGGGCAAGGCCAAGACCTCCGGCAAGACCCTGGAGGTCACCGGCTGGCTGGTCCCGGTGCTGATCGAGCGCCGCGGGGTCACCTATCTCGACGTCACCTGGGTGTCCGCGGTCACCGGGACGGCCCTGTTCTCCCGCCGGGCGGTCCTGAGCCGGACCGAGGGCTCGGCCGAGCAGCGGTTCCCGTGGGAGCCCCTCCCGACCGACTAACCACCCCGGAAGCCACGGGGAAGACGGGGG
>DATGBR010000008.1:0-14347 GCA_035312605.1 Candidatus Methylomirabilota bacterium | reverse complement strand
GCGCCACCTGCTGCCGAACGTGCTGCCGCCGCTCCTGGTCTACACCAGCACCCTGGTGGGCATGATGATCGTGGCCTCGGCCGGGTTGAGCTTCCTGGGCCTGGGCGTGCAGCCCCCCACCCCGGACTGGGGCGTCATGGTGGGCAACGGCCGGCTCGTGCTCTACCGCGCCGCCCACGTGGCCACCATCCCCGGCATCGTCATCGTCGTCGCCGCGCTCGCGTTCAACTTCGTCGGAGACGGTCTGCGCGAGGCCCTCGACCCTCGCGCGCGCCGGTAGACCCCCGGGTCGAGCCCAAGGAGAAGAGTCATGGACGCCGAGAAGATCGATCTGATGATGCGCATGCTGCCCGACGGCGTGAGCCGGCGGGACTTCCTCCGCACCGCCGCCGCCGGCGCGGCCGGAGCGGCGGGCACGCTGGCCCTGCCCAAGCGCGGGCGGGCGCAGACCCCCAAGAAGGGCGGCACGCTCGTCTACGGCATGGAGGGGCCGTCCGACATCCTGGACCCGCAGGCCACCGGCTGCTGGCTCACCTACCGGGTGACGTTCCAGATGTTCGAGGGGCTCCTCGCGGAGGACCTGACCACCGCGGACGTCGCGATCCCGAAGGTGGTGCCGAAGCTCGCCGAGTCCTACACCACCGCCAAGGACGGTCTCTCCCGCACCTTCAAGCTGCGCAAGGGGGTCAAGTTCCACGACGGCACGCCGTTCAACGCGGCCGCCGCGGTCTTCTCCTGGGAGCGCATGTACAAGAAGGACGCGCCCCACTTCTACGCCCGGGCCAACAGCTACACCTCCTACGTGGTCGAGTACATCACGGGGGCGGAGGCGGTCGACGAGTACACGCTGAAGCTCACGTTCAGCAAGCCGTACTCGGAGTGGGAGCGCATGACGCTCCAGAGCTGGGGCGAGCCGATGATGGTGAGCCCGACCCAGGTCAAGAAGACCGGCAACGAGAAGTTCGCCGACGCCCCGGTCGGCACCGGGCCCTTCAAGTTCGTGGAGAACGTGCCCGGCGACCGGATCGTGCTCGAGCGCTTCAAGGACTACTGGGGCACCCAGGCCAACGTGGACAAGCTGGTCTTCCGCCGTCTCGACGACCCGGCCGCCCGGGTGGCCGCGCTCCGCACCGGCGAGGTGGACTTCATCCTGGCGCCCCCGCCCGACGAGGTGGAGGCGCTCCGCAAGGAGAAGTTCCAGGTGCTGCAGTCGAACGCGCCCCACATCTGGTACTGGCACCTGAACATGAAGGACGAGAAGTTCAAGGACGTGCGGGTGCGCAAGGCGCTCCAGATGTCGGTCGACAAGGACCGGATGTGCAAGGATCTGCTGCGCGGCACCGCGAAGCCGGCGTGGAGCATGATCTCCCCCGCCACCGTCGCCTACGACCCGAAGTACAAGCCCTACTCGTACGACCCCGAGAAGGCCAAGGCGTTGCTCAAGGACGCGGGCCTCGGGTCGGGCTTCGAGACCACCTTCTGGACGTCGACGTCGGGCTCGGGTCAGATGATCCCGGTGGCGATGGCGGAGTGGATCCAGCGCGACCTGGCCAAGGTGGGCATCCGGGTCAAGCTCGAGACCTTCGACTGGATCACCTATCTCTCGAAGATGTTCCAGGGGCTACGGCCGGGCCACGGGGCCTACCAGCTCTCCTGGGGCATGACGAGCAACTTCTGGATCGACATCGTGGCCCGCTCCACGCGCCAGCCCGACAAGGGCGTCAACGTGGGCTGGTACGCGAACCCGAAGGTCGACGGCCTCCTCGACACCGCCCGCGCCGAGCTCGACGAGAAGAAGCGCGCCGCGGTCTACAAGCAGATCGACCGGATCATCATGGAGGAGGACGCCTCGTTCTTCCCGATCTGCAACGACCTCAACCTGGTGGTGCTGAGCCCGAAGGTGAAGGGCTTCGTCAACCCGCCAGAGGAATGGTTCCAGCTCTGGACCCCGTGGGTCGAAGCGTAGCGGCCAGGTTCTGCCGCTAGCCACTGCGCGCCCGGTGGCGATCGCCGCCGGGCGCGTGGCAGTTCAGGGGGTGGTGCTCGTGTAACGGACGGAGTGGGCCGCGTGGGCCTGCCAGTTCTCGCCGTAGCGCGCGGCCAGCGTGGGCGCGTGGATGATCAACAGGTTCTCCGCGCTCTCCCGGTCCGCCGCGACCGTGAAGCCGAAGCTCCCGGTCAGCACGACCTCCGCGTCGATCACCATCACGTTGCTGTTGGCGGGATGCGCCCGGTCGATCAGCACCACGACCCCGTCCCGCATGAGCGCATCGGCCGATGACGGCCGCCCCTTGGCGTGCTTGCGGTCCAGGATGACCTCGACCTTGACGCCGCGTTGCTGGGCGTCCGCGAGCGACTTGGTGATCTGGGGCGAGCTGAGCGAGGAGGCCTGCACGAGCACGGTGTGGCCAGCCCGCCCGATCGCCTCCACGACCGCCTGGGCCGCGCCGCCGCCCGGCGAGAAGTAGACCGCCCAGGGGCGGGACTGCTCGGGCTCGTAGACCCGCGGAGCCTGGGCCCGGACGCCCGGCGCCCCGAGGCTCATAACGACGGTCAGGACGAGGGCCAGGGCGACCACGACGAGCCTCATACGGGAGATCATCGCACGACTGGCAACCGACACTATCCAGGGCATTTTTTACCCGGTCGGGCTATCTTGAAAGAACCATGGACTCGACCCTGTCGAGACGCGGCTTCCTCGCTTCCGGCCTCGGAGCCGCCGCCGGCGCCCTCGTCGCCCCGCGCCGATCGGGTGGCGCGGCCCCCGACCGATTCCTCATCGTCAATGCGGACGACCTCGGTCTGTCCCCCGAGGTCGACCGCGGCCTCTTCGAGGCCCACGACGCCGGCATCGTGACCAGCGCGAGCCTCCTGGTGGACGGCCCGAACGCGGAGGCCGCGATCCAGCAGGTGCGGCAGCGCCCAAAGCTCGGGATCGGCATCCACGTCTCCTTCGACGACCGGGGGAAGCTGTTCACCGACATGCAGGATCTCCCCGCGGTCCAGCAGCAGATCGACCGGCAGCTCGCCGCCTTCATCCGGATGGTGGGCAGCCCGCCGGATCACATCGACTCGCACCACCACATGCACCGTCTCTTCAACGTGGCGCGCCTCTTCCTCGCCGCGGGCCGGCGCTACAACGTCCCGGTGCGCGGCTTCTCGGACGTGGTATTCGTGGGGCGGTTCTACGGCCAGCCCGAGTTCGGCAAGACCGACCAGACCAAGATCAGCGTGGAGGTCATGGTCGCGATGCTCCGGGCGGTGAAGCCCGGGGTCACCGAGATCTCCTGTCATCCGGGCTACGCCGAGGCGCGTCCCGACGCGATCTACAACCGCGAGCGGGAGGTCGAGCTGCAGACGCTGACCGACGAGCAGGTCAAGAAGACGATCAGCGAGGAAGGGATCCGCCTGATCAGCTACCGCGACTACAACCGGATGTCCCGGGAGGCGCGCTAGGTCGTCAGATCCGCCCAGGTCAGATCCGGATGAAGATGCGCCGCCGGTAGAGGAAGCTCAGCAGCCCCAGCCAGACCATGACGTAGGCGACGGCGTAGGCGAGCGACGCGTTCGCGGGCGCGAGCCACGAGGCGAAGAAGGTCTCGTAGAGGTAGGTCTTCAGCACCATCTGCTCCCCCTCCACCGGCCCCAGCGTGATCCAGTCGAGCACGATCCCGCACAGGGTCGACAGCCAGTAGGCGGTGATCGCATTGGTCCCGAAGACCAGGAACGGAACCGTCCAGCGGCGGTAGCCCTCGATGTCGACCAGCCAGAGGATCGCGGAGAGCACCAGGCAGGCCAGCCCCGCCGAGAGGAGCACGTAGGAGCTGGTCCACAGGCTCTTGTTGATCGGGAAGATGTGACTCCAGACCCACCCGAGCAGCAGGGTCATGCTCCCCGCGTAGAACAGCCCGAAGGCCTTCGCGTCCGTCCCACGGCGGGAGCGGACCCAGTGGCCGGCCAGCACCCCGCAGAGCACGGAGGCGACCGCACCCAGCGTGCTCAGCAACCCCTCCGGGTCCCAGGTCCGCGTCTCCTGCCAGACGTGGTTGACCCCGAGCAGACGGAAGTCGAGCCAGTTCGAGAGGTTCTTCTCGGGCTCGAGCACGCCGCGCCCGACTCCCGGGACGGGCACCAGCATCATGAGCGTCCAGTACCCGAGCAGCAGGCCGAGCAGGGTGAGGACCTGACCCCGCACCCCGGTGAGCAGGACGACGATCGCGGTGAGCAGGTACGCGATCGCGATGCGCTGCAGCACGCCGGGGATGCGGAGGTGGGGGAGGTTGTAGTGGGGAAAGCCCTGGAGCAGCAGGCCCAGCCCGAAGATGATCGCGGCGCGCACGAAAGCCTTGCGGAAGACCTTGGCCCGTCCCGTGCCGGCGTCCCTCAGCCCGCCGAGCGAGAGCGCGGTGGCGACACCGACGATGAAGAGGAAGAACGGGAACACCAGGTCGGTCGGCGTCCACCCGTTCCACTCCGCGTGCTCGAGCGGCGGGTAGACGTGGCTCCAGGTGCCGGGGTTGTTGACCAGGAGCATGGCCGCGATGGTGAGCCCGCGGAAGACGTCGAGGGACAGCAGTCGCGGCGTCGGTCGCGCGGCAACCGGCTCGACGAGATCGGCCGCCGCCCGCGACCGGAGCATCGTCAGAAACCCGCGCCCGCCCATACCCCGCATCGTAGCACCGGTCGGAAGCCTCCGAGCACCTCGTGATATCGTAGCCGCGCCTGGCCAAAGGAGGCCGTCATGAAGGCGTCCGCATGAAGCTGTCCGTCGAGTTCCCCAGCGTGTCCTACCGGGAGGGCCCGGCCGCGGTCGCCACGCTCGCCCGCGCCATCGAGCGCATCGGCTACGACCACATCGACATCTTCGACCACGTGGTGATGGGGGTGCCGATCGAGGGGCGGGAGCGCGGCCCCTACAATCCCCAGATGCCGATCCTCGAGGCCCTGATGGCGCTCGCCTACATGGCCGCGGTCACCACACGCGTGACGCTCGGCACCGAGGTGCTGGTCCTGCCGCAGCGCCAGCCCACCCTGGTGGCCAAGCAGGTGAGCACGCTCGACACGCTCTCGGGCGGCCGGGTGCGGCTCGGAGTCGGAGTGGGCTGGCAGGAGTCGGAGTACGAGGCGCTCGGCGAGAGCTTCCGCGACCGCGGGGCGCGAATGGACGAGGCGATCCGGCTGCTGCGCGCCTACTGGACCGACGCCGAGGTCAGCATGGCGAGCGCGCACTACCCGACGGTGTCGATGGCGATGGAGCCGAAGCCGCCGCAGGGCGGCGGCCTGCCGATCTGGATCGGCGGCCTCTCGGAGGCCGCGTTCCGCCGCGTCGGGCAGCTGGGCGACGGCTGGCTCGCGAGCCGCGTCACCGACGCGGCCGGCGCGCGCCAGGCCATCGAGGCCATCCATCGGCACGCGGAGGCGGCCGGCCGCGATCCGGGCGCCATCGGGCTCCAGAGCATGGTGGCCCCCCCACCGCGCGACGCGGCGGGCAAGACGTTCTACGGAGACCACGACCAGGTGGTGGCCCGGGTGGCCGCGCTCAAGGCGATGGGCTTCGGCTGGGTCGCGCTCAACGCCACCGCGATCTTCCAGTCCGGCGCGCGCTCCGTCGAGGCGATGACGGCCGAGCTCCACCGGCTGCACGATCGCATCCGCGCCGAGGTGGGCTGAGCCGCATTGACTCCGCTTCCGCAGTTGATGGCGCTCGGGAGCGCGCTCTGCGCGGCGTGCGCCACCCTCCTCATCCAGCGCGGGCTGCAGCGCTCCAACTTCTACGCGGGGGCCTGGATCAACGTGGTGGTGGGCGCGGTCGCCGCGTGGTCGGCGACGCTCCTGCTCGTGCCGTGGCACGCCTACACCTGGCGCGCGGTCCCCTACTTCGTGTTCTCCGGCGTGGTCGGCACCGCGGGCGGCCGGCTCTTCCGGGTGCTCGCCATCCAGAAGGTCGGCGCGCCGGTCGCGGCCGCGGTCAACAACCTGGCCCCGCTCGTGGCCACCGGCCTCGCCATCCTGCTGCTGGGCGAGCACGTCACGCTGCCGATCCTGGGCGGCACCCTGGTCATCGTGGCCGGGACGATCCTGCTCTCGCTGAGCGGCCGCTACGTGGGCTTCCGCGTCCGCCACCTCGCCTACCCCTTCATCGCCGCCTCGTGCTTCGGCACCGTCGCGGTGGTGCGCAAGCTCGGGCTCAGCACCGCGGGCCCGCTCTTCGACGCGGCGATCAACGTCACCGCGGCGCTGGTCGCGTCCACCACCTTCGTGGCCGCCTCCGGCCATCTCACCTCGCTCCGCTGCGACCGGCGGAGCCTCGGCTGGTTCGTCGCGGGCGGCATCGCGGAGAACACCGGCGTGTTCCTGATCCTGCTCGCACTCGGATTCGGCGATGTCAGCGTGGTGATCCCGCTCGCGGGCACCGCGCCGCTCTTCGTCCTGCTCATCACCTACTTCATGCCCCGCGAGGGGGCCCGCCTCCACTGGCGGCTAGTGGTGGGCGCGGTGATGATCGTCCTCGGCGTGGTGGTCCTGACCGGCTGAGCCAACAAGGCCTGTCGGCCAAGTGACGCCGTTTGTCGTCGCGGCGGCTCGGGGGGGTCGTCATCGCGATGACGGGCGCCCCCTAACGCCCGGTGGATATGGCGTTTCTCTCCCCGGGCTCCAGCGGCACTTCCCTTGCAGCCACCGAGCCGTGGACCTCCATGAAAACCATGCAAGCGGACCGGACGTGGCCCTTCTCGCCCCAGCAGGCGGAGCGAGGCTTCACGCTCGCCGAGCTGGTCATATTGATCGCGGTGATCGGCATCCTTTCCGTCATGGCGGTCCCCTCGTTCCTGCGTTACTACCAGGCCGCCACGCTGAAGTCAGGCGCCCAGCAGTTCGCGACGCTCGTAAACCAGGCGCGGGAGCTGGCGATCAAGGAGAACGGCAAGCTGTGCGTCAAGATGTCGAGCCCCACTCAGATGATGTATACGCGCATCAACTGTGCGGGCACCGCCTGGGTGGGGCCCGGCACGGACGCGGCCGGCAACATCAATCTTCCGCCGAGCATCACCGCGGCGGTCCTCGTCGCCAGCCCGATCTTCGACTACGTCGGATCGGCCGCCACCCAGGCGGGCGGCTTCACGCTCACCAATACCCAGACCGGCGCCACTCTCACGGTATCCGTGGCGGCCTCCGGCCGGGTCACGGTCGGCCCGTGACAGGAGCAAGCCCGATGCGACGAGTCGTCTCCGATCAACGCGGCATGACGCTGGCCGAGGTGCTGGTCGCGCTGCCGATCATCACGATCGGCCTCCTGGCGCTGCTCTCGGCCATCCCGCTCTCCACCTACGCGACCCAGGAGGGTCGGCAGACCTCGACCGCCACCTTCCTCGCGAATCAGCGGCTCGAGCAGGTCCGGAACGCGCGGTGGACGGCCACGTGCCAGGTAGACGGCTCCGGCGTGGTCATTGCCGGCCCCGCCATAGTGGACGCCACCAACGACAGGGTTGGCGTCTCGGCCCCAACCACGGCAGCCCCGAAGGATCCGAGCCCTGCCGTGACCTTTGCCGACGAGAGCTCAATCGCGGCGCCTTACAGCGGGTACTCGCGCCAGGTGCGCATCATTGACTCGGTGGTTGCGGCTGCGACCTGCGATGCGGCCGGAAACATGAGCGGCACCGGGATCCGGCAGGTCACCGTAACCGTGAGCTACACGCCGCTCAGCGCCACGGGAACGAATGCGATCTCCGGGACGCGGTCGGTCAGCGTCACTATGCAGATCGCCCAGCGATGAGCCAGATGCAGACCACGCTCAGGGATCAACGGGGATTCACGCTGACCGAACTGCTGGTGGTGGCGGCCGTGCTCGGCATGATCCTGGCCGCCGTCGTGCTGGTTCAGCAACAGGGGCAGCAAGCCTACATCTTCGGTTCGCATCGTGTCGAGGTGCAACAGAACAACCGGGCGGCCCTGGAGCTGATGGTCCGGGAGCTCCGATCGGCGACATCCGTCACGGCGGTCCCGAGCGCCACGAATCTGACCTTCCTGGACGAGAATGGCAACACCATTCAGTACCAGATCTCGGGTGCCATCCTGAACCGCACCGTCACGGTGGCGGCCACGGCCACGACCACGACCACGCCGCTGATCGGAGGCGTCCAGACGCTGGCCCTGGCCTACTACTCGGACTGGAACGGCGCGACCAATACCGGGACCACCACGACGACGCCCGCCCAGGTCAAGCTGATCCGGCTCCAGCTGGTCACCGGGACCGAGGACCAGGTGAGCTCAGGCTCGCCCGGCAATCAGAGCGCCACCATGGAGACTCTGGTGCGCTTGCGAAATATTCCGTAGCGACAAGGAGACGCGTGTGCGCATACATCACCCGGCCTTCCGCCTGCTACGGGACGAGCGAGGGATCGCCCTCCCGATGGCCCTGCTGGCGCTTCTCATTCTCTCGACGCTCGTGATCGCGTTCGCCTTGCTGGCGACCTCTGAGCCCCTCATCGCCACCAACCAGAAGATGGTGGCTCAGGCGCGGGCGGTGGCCGAGTCTGGCCTGGAGCGCACCATCTGGGCCCTCAACAATCCCGCCGACCCGAACGGCCTGCCCACATCGCTGGCGACGGTGCCCGCCCCCTACGACGGCAGCGCAGCGATTCCGATCTCGCTCAACGGGACGCAGATCGGCGTGGTATTCGTAACCGTCAAGGGGCCGATCCAGGACCCTACGCTCAACGCGAACGAGCGCACGGTGAGCGCCGTGGGCTGGGTCCCGACGAACACGGGTAGCGCGCCCACGGCGCACCAGAAGATCCAGGCGACCGTCTCCCAGTTCCTGTTCAGGGGGTCTCCCCCGCCGGCCTCCCTGACGGTCGCGGGCGAGATCAACGTCGGTGGCAACGCGAACATCGACTCCCGTGCCGATACCAGCTGCGGCGCAAAGGACGGCACGTGGAGCCAGGGCGCGACGGCCTACGGAGGTTCGGGGGCTGTCTACGGAGCCGACGGCAACAACACGAACAACCAGACCGTCTCAGGCTTGACCTCGAGCAGCCCGCCCACTGACATTCGGCAAAGCGTGCCCGCCTCCGCGTTTGATCCCTACACGCTCAAGAATGCAGATCTAAACAGCCTCAAGGCCTTGGCCAAAGCGAACGGGACCTACTATTCGGGCTCCAGCGTGACGAACCTCAACTTCAACTCGGGCAACCAGCTGCCGAACGGCATCATCTTCATCGACACCGTGAGCGGCCAGAACATCGATGCCAACGCCCCCGTGGGGACGAATTGCCAGCTGGGTGGAACGGGATGCACGCCGACGTCTGACTTTGCGAGCGTCGCCATCCATGGAGGTGCGGAAGGCAACGCGAGCGGGATCTTCAGCGGCATGATCGTTGTCGCGGGTGCGCTGGCCATCAGCGGCAACTTCCACATGCACGGCATGGTCTACGTGGTCAACGATTTGACGTACACGGGCACCGGTAACGGCGAGATCGACGGGGCGGTATTCAGCCGGAATATCCGGGACACCTCGTCGACGACCATCGATACAAACACGGGCGGCAACGCCGCCATCAACTACAACTGTGGCTACGTGAGGAACCCGGGTGGCCAGATGCCCCAGGGCTACACGATCGAGCCGGGAACCTACAAAGAGGTCGCGGATTACTGAGATGAGCCGATCGAGGGTTTGCGCAGCGCTCGTCGTTCTCGTGATCCTGGCCGCGTGCCAGTCTCCGTCGCCGCCAGCCCGGTCCATGTCATCCGACACTCCCGAGGTGCTGGCCGCCCGGGCTCTCGCGGCCGGTCGCTACGCGGACGCGGCGCTGCTGTACCGGGAGGCCCTCGGCGAGGCCTCTGGCAAGATGGAGCTCCACTATGGGCTGGCCGTGGCCAGCTCATACCTGGATCGCCGGGACGACGCGATCCGGGAGTTCAGGTGGGTCCTTCAGTACGGGTCCCCGAAGGCTGCGGAGGTCGACGCATCCCGGCAATGGCTCATCCGGGCGGGAGCCCTTCCGCCTGCGGCCTACACCGCGAGTCCGGCCGGCCCGGAGAAAGAGCGCGCGGCCGGCAACGCGAGCCTCGAAGGGCGCGCCGTATTCGCCGAGGGCGGGCAGACGCCCCAGCCGATGCCACGGCAGCAGCTCTTCCTGGTGGGGCAGCCAAACAGCCCGACCCAGCGAGAGCGCTACAACCTGCGGACCGACGAGCGCGGCAACTTCAAGTTCCCGGATGTCGTCCCGGGGCCCTACAAGCTCACCGACCGCGTGGCCGGTCAGCCCATCTGGCGCCTTCGGGTCGAGTTCAAGGCCAGCGAGGTGAAGGTGCTGGAGCTCACCCCGGCCAACAGCACGGCCTCACTGGACGAATTCCCGGAGTCGCAGGCTCAAGCGAGGTAGTACACTCTCGCAAGACTCGCGGGCCCATCTGTCGTCGATCATGCGGCACTACCGTCCGGTGATCGGCGGACGAACAGGGGGCTTCAGTCTCGTCGAGCTCCTGATCGTCATCGCCGCCTGCGGAGTGCTGATCGGCGTCAGCATTCCTCTCTTCGTGACGTATCATCAGAGCCTCCAGGTGACCGCCGGAGCCCAGTACGTCCGCACCCTCCTCAACCAGGCCCGCCAGCTCGCGATGAATCAGAAGGGGTTCGTGTGCGTCCAGGTGCCGAGTCCTACGCAGATGTCCTTCTATCTCAACGGCACCTGCAGCGGCACGCCCTGGACGGGCCCCATCACCGAAGCGGCGGGTAACGTGAATCTAGAAGCCGGCTACACGCTGACCGCCTCCGCGAACCCGGTGTTCGACTACCTGGGCCGCGCCCTCCCGGCGACCACGTACACGATCACGAACTCCACGACCGGCTCGACCGTGACCGTGTCGGTCTCCACCTCAGGACGCGTCTCGATTCCGTAGCGCGGCAGCCACCATCGCGTGGATGTCCGCGCGCGTCACCGGCACGCGCTCGATCGGGCCGCAGCCGAACGGGGCCAGCGCGTCCTCGATGGCCTGCGCGATCAGCGGGTGTACCGGCATGATGCCGCCCTCGCCCGCGCCCTTGGCCCCGAGCGGATTCAGCGGGGTGGGCGACTCCAGGTGGCGCAGCTCGAAGCTGGGCGGGGCGTCGGCCGCGGTGGCCAGCACGTAGTCCATCAGGGTGGCGGTGAGGCGCTGCCCGCCCTCGTCGTAGGCCAGCTGCACGTTGAGCGCGTCGGGCAGCCCCTGCACCACCGCGCCGTGAATCTGGCCGTCCACGATGCCCGGCTCGAGGACGTGGCCGCAGTCGTGGGCCACGATCCAGCGAAGCACCGTCACCGCGCCGGTCTCCGGGTCCACCTCGAGCACCACCGCGTGGCTGCCGTTGGCGAAGCTCGACTGGGAGACCGCGAAGACCTGCGTGTCCTCGAGCCCGGCCGCCTCGCCGGGTACGTGTCCGCCGTGGGCTGCCGCCGCGACGTCGGACCAGCCGAGGGTGCGGCTCGGCAGCCCGCGCACCGAGAAGCGGCCGGCCTCGACGACCACGTCGGCCGGAGCGGCCTCGAGCAGGTGCGCAGCCACCCGCCGCGCCTTGTCGAGCACCGCGCGCGAGGCCAGCAGCGCCGCGCTGCCGCCGATGGCCGCGGTGCGGCTGCCGTAGGTGCCGCCGCCCGTCTCGACGAGCGCAGTGTCGCCGGTCAGCACCTCGATCGCGTCGGCGTCGACGCCGAGCTGCCGGCCGACCAGGCGCGAGAACATGGTCACGTGCCCCTGCCCCTGCGGCGCGGCCCCGCTCACCACGGTGACGCGGCCGTCGGCGTGCACGCGCACCACCGCGCTCTCGTTCGGAACGGTGGCGGTGGCCTCCACGTAGTTGACGAGGCCGATGCCGAGGTAACGGCCCTGCGCGCGCGCCTCCGCCTGCTCGCGGCGCGCCGCGGGCAGGTCCAGCGCCTCGAGCGCCAGGGCCATGCAGCGCGGGTAGTCGCCGCTGTCGTAGTCGACGGGCCCCCGTCCGGCGGTGGTGAGCCCGGTGGCGTACGGGTGCCGGTCGGCCGTCACCAGGTTGCGGCGGCGCAGCTCGATCGGGTCCAGGCGCAGCTCGCGCGCGAGGGCGTCCATCGCCCGCTCGATCACTCCGGTGCCGTACGGCCGGCCGGCGCCGCGGTAGGCGCCCACCGGCGTGGTGGTGGTCACCACGCCGCGGAAGCGCAGGTCGAGCGTCGGGATCACGTAGGAACCGACCGAGTGGATCATCGCGTTCTGCGGCAGGTTGAGGCCGGAGATCGTGTAGGCCCCCATCTCGTGGAGGAAGTCGTCCTTGAGGGCGAGCAGGGTGCCCTCGCGGGTGGCCGCGATCTCCACGTCGTGCACCTGGTCGCGCTCCACGCAGGCCACCAGGGTGTGCTCGCGGCGCGTCTCGACCCACTTGATCGGCCGGTCGAGGCGGCGGGCCAGCTCGGCCACCACGATGTACTCGGGGTAGTACATGCCCTTGGTGCCGAAGCCGCCGCCGACGTCGGGCGGCGCGATGACGCGCACCTGGTCCTCGCGTAGCCCGAGCTGGCCCGCGATCACGCCGCGGTGCCGGTGGACCATCTGCACCGCGCCGCGGATCGTCAGCCGGCCGTCGCGCCACTCGGCGACGAGCGAGCGCGGCTCGAGCGGGTGCGCGCCGCCGCGGGCCAGCCGGATGCGCGTGCGCACCACCACTGGCGCAGTACGGAGCGCGGCCTCCGCGTCGCCCACGCGCTGGCGCCACTCCGCGACCACGTTGCTGCCGATCTCCTCGTGCAGGATCGGCGCGCCCGGGGCCAGCGCGGCCTCCACGTCGACCACCGCGCCCAGCGGCTCGTACTCGACGCGGATCAGGTCGAGGGCGTCGTACGCGCGGTAGACGTCGTCTGCGATCACCACGGCCACCGCCTCGCCCACGAAGCGCACCCGGTCACTCGCGAGCGGGCGGATCTTGCAGGGCACCGGCAGCGCGGGATGCGGGGCGTAGATCGGCATCGGGTCGCCCACCGCGCCCAGGTCGCCCGCCACGAAGACCCCCACCACCCCGGGCGCGCACCGCGCGGCCGCCGCGTCGATCGAGCGGATGAGGGCGTGCGCGTGCGGCGTCCGCAGCATCGCGGCGTGCAGGCACCCCGGCACCCGCAGATCGTCCACGAACTCCCCCGCCCCGGTGATCAGCCGCGGGTCCTCCCTCCGCCGCACCACCCCGGCGTGCTCAGCCATCGCGTCGCCCCATCAGGTTTCAGACGGGAGGCGGGAGCGCCAGTCGAGCGTCCGGGAGATGAGGGGGCGGAGGGCCAGCCCCACGAGCACCACACCGACCGTGAGGAGCGCGAGCGAGATGGGCCGGGTGACGAAGATCGTGTAGTTCCCGGCGGACATCGCCAGCGCCTGGCGAAGAGACAGCTCCATCATGGGCGCGAGGACCAGGCCCAGCACGATGGGCGCGGTCTCGAAGTCGAGCTTGCGGAGCACGTAGCCGAGCACGCCGGTGCCGAGCATGATCCACACGTCGACCACGCTGCTGTTGACCGCGTAGACCCCGAGGATCGAGCACACGAGGATGATCGGGTACATCACCGGGTACGGCACCCGCAGCAGGTTCACGAACAGGCCGACCAGGGGCAGGTTGAGGATCAGCAGGATGACGTTGCCCACGTACATCGAGGCGATGAAGCCCCAGAAGAGCCGCGGGTCCTGCTGGATCAGGAGCGGCCCCGGCGTGACCCCGTGCACCATCATCGCGGCCAGCAGCAGCGCGGCCACCGGCACGCCCGGCACGCCCAGCGCCAGCATCGGCACGAAGGCGCCCGACGTCGCCGCGTTGTTGGCCGACTCCGGCCCGGCCACGCCGGCCACCGCGCCCTTGCCGAACTCCTCCGGGTGCTTCGAGATCTTACGCTCGACCGCGTAGGACACGAACGTCGAGATCACGTGCGCGGAGCCCGGGATGATGCCGATCAGGAACCCGATCCCGGTGCCGCGCCAGATCGGCAGGTGGGCTTCACGCCACTCTTGACGAGAAGGAAGGAGATCGCGCAGCCGGGGGCGGATCACCGCGGGCGGATTCTCCTGCCCCGCGGTGAGCAGGATCTCGGCGAGCCCGAAGAGCCCGACCGCCACCGGCACCACCCCGATCCCGTCGCCCAGCTCGGTGATGCCATAGGCGAAGCGGAAGTACCCGCTCATCTGGTCGATGCCGATCATCCCGAGCAGGAGGCCGAAGGCGGCCATCGCAAGTGCCTTCACCATCGAGCCGCTGCTCATGTACGCGAGGACGAGCAATCCGAGGAGCAGCAGCGCGAAGTACTCCGGCGGCCCGAAGCGGAGCGCGAACGCGGCGAGCGGCGGCGCCAGGAACATGAGCGCG
>DATGBR010000007.1:0-3234 GCA_035312605.1 Candidatus Methylomirabilota bacterium | reverse complement strand
ACCTCCTTGATCGCCCCGTAGTAGAACGAGGCGAACGGGAAGGGCCCGGTCTCGGCCTGGGGGTGCTTGGGGTCGAGCAGCCGGTCGTAGGTGAACTTGACCGCGTCCGCGTCGAACGGGGTGCCGTCGTGGAACTTCACGTTCTTCCGCAGGGTGAAGGTGTAGGTGAGGCCGTCGGGCGACATCTTCCACGCGGTGGCCAGCCCCGGCTCCTGGGTGAAGGACGACTCCTTGAAGCGCACGAGGGTGTCGTAGACGCTCGAGAGCACCCGCATCGAGTTGATGTCGGTGAGCTGCCCGGGATCCATCGAGGTGGGCTCGGCGACGAGCCCCACCACCAGGGTCTTGGCCGCCGCGTCCGCGTCCGGCGCGCTCGCACCCGCCAGCGCCGCGAGCAGCGTCCCCATCATCGCGACCAGCGTCTGCCATCCTCTCATCGGGTGTCCTCCTCCTGCGGGGTCTCTGCCTAGAACCGCCTCTGCCCAGAACCGCGTCACCGCAATCTCGGGTCGAGCGCGTCGCGCAGCCCGTCGCCCAAGAGGTTACAACCTAGCACCAGGACGAAGATCGCGAGGCCCGGAATCGCGGCCACGTGCGCGGCCACCGTGATGAACTGGCGGCCGTCGGCCAGCATGGTGCCCCAGTCCGCGGTGGGCGGCTGGGCGCCGAGGCCGATGAAGGAGAGACCCGCGCTCTCGGTGATCATGACCCCGATGTTCATCGACACGAACACCAGGATGGGCCCCGCGATGCCGGGCAGGATGTGCCGGCGCAGGATGCGGCCCTCGGTGGAGCCGACCGCGCGCGCCGCCTCCACGAACTCCTGCTCGCGCAGCAGCAGCACCGCCGCGCGCACCCCCCGGGTGTAGAACGAGACGTTCACCACCGCCACCGCGACCATCGCGTTGACCAGCCCGGGCCCGAGCGCGGCTACCAGGAGCATCGCGAGCAGGATGTAGGGGAACGCCATGATGAGGTCGATCCCGCGCATCGCCAAGTTGTCGGTGAGGCCGCCGTAGAAGCCGGTCACCAGGCCGATCGCGGTGCCCGCGAGCATGGCCAGGAGCGTGGCCAGCACGCCCACCACCAGGGAGACACGCGCGCCCCACACCACGCGGCTCAGCAGGTCGCGGCCCAGGTGGTCCGAGCCGAGGGCGTGGTCCGGACTGAGCGGCGGGGCCAGGCGCCGGCTCGGCTGCGTGCGGTTGGGATCGGCGAGCGGGAGGGCCGGGGCCAGCGCCGCAACCACCGCGACCACCGTCACGATCAGGACCCCGACGGCCCGCCCACGCCGGCGCCGGCGCACGGGCGCCGAGCGGACGGTGGGCGCGGACGAGGGCGACGCCTCAGTGGACATGGCGTACCCGCGGATCCACCACCGCGTAGAGAAAATCGGTCGCCAGATTGATCGCCACGTAGGTGGCCGCGATCAGCAGCACGCCCCCCTGCACCAGCGGGAAGTCGCGGGTGAGGATGGCGTTGACCATCATGAAGCCGATGCCCGGCCACGCGAACACCGTCTCCACGTAGACCGCGCCCGCGAGCAGGTAGCCCACCTGCAGGCCGAGCACGGTGACGAGGGCGACGAGCGTGTTGCGGAAGGCGTGCCAGCCGATCACCCGCGTCTCGGAGGCCCCCTTGGCGCGCGCGGTGCGCACGTAGTCCTGCGCGATCACGTCGAGCATGCTCGAGCGGGTGAGCCGCGACACGATGGCGAGCGGCACCAGCGACAGGGTGACCGCGGGCAGGATCAGGTGCGCGAGGAGATCCCGCGCGCCGCCGTCGCCCGCCGGCGAGTACATGCCGGTGCCGGGCAGCCAGCCGAGCTTCACCGAGAAGCCGATGATCAGCAGGAGCCCGACCCAGAACGCGGGCATGCTGATCCCCACCATCGCCACGACCCGGGAGAGTCCGTCGATCGGCGATCCGGGGCGCGTGGCGGCCAGCATCCCGAGCAGGATCCCGGTCGGGAAGGCCAGCACCAGCGCGCCGCCGGCCAGGATGAGCGTGGCCTGGAAACGCCGCGCCAGCTCCGGCAGCACCGGCCGACGCAGCATGATCGAGCGCCCGAGGTCGCCCTGCACCGCGCGCCCGGCCCAGCGCCCGTACTGCACGATCATGGGCCGGTCGAGGCCGAGCTGGGTCCGGAGGTTCGTGAGCTCGCTCGGGGTCGCCATCGGGCCCAGCAGGACCTGGGCCGGATCGCCGGGCGCCAGGTGCAGCGCGAGGAACACCACGAAGGAGACGCCGACCAGGACGAGGAGCGCGGAGAGGAGGCGGTGCGTCAGGTATCGTCGCATGCGGTCGGCGCGAGTATAGGAGGGGCCGGCCCGCGAGGGCAAGGCGACTCCGTCTTGACATGCGCGGGCCGGCGGGCGCAGTATCGCGCCGGCCGCGACGGCGTCGTCCGAGCCCAGCATTGCCCAGTCACATCGACACGGGTAAGGGGGGGCACCATGGCGATCGAAGCCAAGAGCGAGCTCAGGGCCGACGTTCACAGCATCGAACCCATTCCGGAGTCCGACAAGGACTCGACCGGCCCGCAGCAGATGTGGATCTGGGCCGGCGCCAACATCGCCCCGATCAACTGGGCGCTCGGCGCGCTCGGCATCGTGCTCAAGCTCGGCCTCTGGGAGACCATCGCGGTCATCGTGCTGGGCAACCTGGTGGGCTGCGCGATCTTCTCCGCCTTCACGGTGATGGGCCACAAGACCGGCGTGAACCAGATGGTGCTGAGCCGCTCCGCCTTCGGCCGGCGCGGCGCCTACCTGCCGAGCACGCTGATGTTCCTCATGACCCTCGGCTGGATCGGGGTCAACACCTACTTCCCGGTGAAGATCGCGGTGGCCATCCTCGGCCAGTTCGGGATCGGCGACACGTGGCTCAGCAATCTCGTCGTCGCCACGGTCGTCATGGTGATCCAGGTCCTCATCGGGATCTATGGGTTCTACGCCATCCGCACCTTCGAGAAGTACACGGTGCCGGTCACGGCGGCGATCATGGTGTTGATGAGCCTCCTCGCCTGGAGCCGCCCCGGCGTCGTCGACTGGGGGCTCACCAGCACGCTGCCTCCCGCGGCTCACCTGGCGATGCTCTCGCTGCTGATGACCGCGATCGGCGTCGGCTGGGGGATCTCGTGGGTCACCTGGGCCTCGGATTACTCGCGCTTCGTGCCGCGGTCCGTGTCCTCGGCCGCCGTCTTCTGGTACAGCTACGTGGGCATGTTCGTGCCCA
>DATGBR010000006.1:0-16330 GCA_035312605.1 Candidatus Methylomirabilota bacterium | reverse complement strand
CGATCGACGAGCCCCACCCGCGCGCATCGGCCACCTCGGCGCTCCGAGCGCTGCCGATGCCGCGCAGACCGACCTGGACCATTCCCGCGATCCAGTCCATCTCCGACGCCCGGCGCATCGGGCTGCTCCACCCGAACCGTTCCCCACGAACTTCGTCTCGCCAGTCGAGATGCGCGTCGACCTGGATGACCGTGAGAGGCCCCCGGCCGGCGAACGCCTGGAACATCGGAATCGGCACCGAGTCGTCGCCGCCGAGGACCACGGGCACGACACCCGCCTCGAGCAGGCGCGCGACCGCGATCCGGATGCGCTCGCGCGTGGCGGCCGGATCGGACGGGTCCCCCACCAGGTCCCCGCAATCGACGACCGCGGACGGGCGCAGGCTCGCGATGTCGAAGTCGTACTGCTCCGGCGCGGTGGCATATCCCTTCAAGATCGCCCGCAGCGCACCCGGCGCGCCCGCGGAGTGACTGGATTGTCCCGCCGTGTACGGCGTGCCTTCCGGGATGCCGAGGACCCCGATCGACGGCCCGATCGGATCAGCGCTCGCCGGGTAGCCCGCAAAGGTCGGCACGGTGTTCGATGGTACGTCGCGGAGGCCGTCGGCGGGGCGGAAACTATCTGCCCGGGGGCTCGTTCCGGGGTGTATCGTCGGGTTGCTGACCGTCCCTCCCGGGACCGACGGTCAGGCGGGGAGGCACCTCCAGGAAAGATTGTCGGAGATGCCCTTACGCCCTTGGGTTCTGCCGTGCGGGGCGACCGGGACTCCCGATGCGGTGGGGACCGAGGAGCGTGCCCAGCCCGAGACGTCGACGACGCATCGTGGTGGTCCAAGTCGGGCGCCGGATGTCCCGTGGCATCGTTCGCGCGCTCGGAGTCGAGCACGACATCCTCGAAGCCCAGGGCCTGCGCCGCGGGCTGGCCCTCCTCCGCGACCAGACCCGGCGTGTCGATCTGGTCATCGTCATGGGCTTGACCCAGGCCGGCGGGACGCCCTACGTGGCGGGGGTCACCCTCTTGACCGACATCTTCAGGCACTGGCTGTGGATCCCGGTGCTCGTCTTCGCTCACCCGGGCCCACACACGGGCCTGCGGGCGGACGTCCTCCTGAGCGGGGTCCGGGCGGTCCTCCCGCATCCCGCCTCCGGCCCCACGCTCAAGCGAGCCGTCCGAGGGATCCTGAGCCGGGCGCCGAGCCGGGACCCGCGACCCGGGGCAACGGCCATGAAGCGGGTGCGAACGTTCCTCGACGAGCACGACGATTCCCGCTGCCGCCTCCCCGATCTGGCCCGGCGGGCCGGACTGAGCCGCTCGTATTTCTCAACCCGGTTCCACGCCGTGGTCGGCATGCCGCTGCGCGAGTACCGGCGGACCCGGCGCCTGGCCCGGGCCCACCACCTGATGATGACGACCACGCTCTCGCTCGCGGCCATCGCGGCGGAGGCGGGCTTCTACGACCTGCCGCACTTCGACAAGGCGTTCCGCGGGCGTCTGGGGATGACGCCGCAGGAGTTCCGCGGGCCGCTCGCGCGCGTCGCTGAGTAGATTTCCCCCCTCCCGATCGGGCACCTCGAGCGATCGACGGGGCGATCCCCCAGGCCGCTCGGTCTCACTCCGTATCGCGAGGGAGCGCCCCCAGCCGGGGCGAATTTCGCGGCGCGAGGGGAAAAGAAGAGCGGGCGCTTGAGTGGGGTCGATGGACGAGTGTAGGACGTCCTAGAGTGCGCGAGGGGTGCCTCGAGTTGGGCTGACCTCAGGGCGATGCGCGGGACGGAGTGAGCGATCCACGCGTCGGCCTACCGAAGCTCCGCGAGCAGCCGCTGCGCTGCCTCTATCACCCGCGCCTCGGCTGGGTCGAGCACCAGCACGCGCTGCGGCTTCGGCGGCGGTGACGGATCACCGTATAGACCCGCTCCTTCTCGAGCGGCGCTGCTGAATGCCACCACGCCTAGGAATCCAATGAGGAGCCAGACGAGCGCGCCCAGTGTCTCCAGGAGGATATACATCACTCGCCTCCTTCGCCGCTCGTGACGGGCTTAGATGTAGGTGGGGGTCGCGCTCTGCTCCTCGAAGGATGCCCTCGGCCAGCTCGACGCGGTAGTAGACCTTAGGCCTACGGGCTTTCCGTGTCTGAGCACGGCGCCCCGCCAAGGCGGACAAGAAGCTGTAGCCCGTTTCACGCCTGCTGGTATAGATTCACCCCACTGGCCGTCCCTCCCCGTCCCTTCGATACGACACGGCCCAGCGAGAGGGATCGGATTGGACCGACGGATGTTCCTCGGGACCTTGACCGGCGGCCTCATCGCCGTGCCGCTCGCCGTCGAGGCGCAGCGGCGGCCGAGGACCGCTCGGATAGGTTTTCTCTCGCTCTCCTCTGGCCCAACCCCCACGATGGACATGGGATGGATCGAGGGACAGAACATCGTCGTCGAGTACCGCTGGGCGGCAAACCGGGAGGATCAACTCCCCGCCTTGGCGGCCGAGCTCGTTCGGCTCAAGGTGGACGTTATTGTGACCTCGTCGACGCCGGCTGCCCAGGCTGCCAAGCGAGCGACTACGACCATCCCCATTGTCGTGACGTTCGCCGCCGATCCCGTGGGAAGCGGCCTCGTGGCGAGCCTGGCCCGGCCGGGCGGGAACATTACCGGATTGACCACGCTGGCGAGAGGATTGGTCGCTAAACGGCTGGAGTTGCTCAAGGCGGTCGCATCGGGGGCGACGAGCATGGCCATCCTCTGGCAGCCGGGCGCACTTGGGGAACGCGCGATGCGAGACATGGTGGAGGAGACTCAGGTCGCAGGCCGGACGCTAGGCCTGCAGCTAAGATTCGTCGAGGCGCGGCGGCCGGAGGATTTCGAGCCCGCGTTCTCCACGATGAGGGAAGCTCGCGTGGGGGGGCTCCTCGTCTTTCCGAACCCCATGCTGTTCGAGTCACGCGAGCGCATCGTGGCGCATGCGGCAAAGAGCCGCCTGCCGGCAGTGTATCCGTGGCGCGAGGCGGCGAGCGTTGGAGGCCTTCTGTCCTACGCGACGAATTTCCCCGACATGTACCGCCGCGCCGCCACCTACGTTGACAAGATCCTGAAAGGTGCCAAGCCCGCCGACCTTCCCATTGAGCAACCGACAACGTTTGAGTTGGTGATTAACCTGAAGACCGCCAAGGCCCTCGGTCTCACGATCCCCGCGTCACTCCTGCAGCGCGCGGATCAGGTGATCGAATAGTATGGCCATGCATCAATGGACATGAGCCAGATTGGCGCGACCACTCTGTTCTGGGCCGGCACGGGCCTCTGGATCGCCTTGTGGGCCGCGTTCATTGCTCGGCTCGCCTGGCTTGACGCGCAGCTCCGCGCGCACCTGATCAAGCATCATGCGCACCGGTGGCGGCGGCTGCCGTGGACGGAGCGACTCACCTGGTCCGTGTGGTTCGTTTTCCAGTCCAGGGAGGATTATGGCGATCCGATCATCGGAGCCCGGCGACGTGAGATCCTGACCGTGTTCTACGACATGCTGCTGGTCCTGGCTGCGATGATCGTGTGGTTCGTCGTCTCGGCCGCGATGGTAGAGCTGGGTCCGAGGTAGTACGGCGCGGGCCGCCCACCGCGGTGTAGGCTTACCTTCCAGGAGGACCTGCCCTATGAGGCATCTCGTCGCCGTGGTCGCCCTCATGGCAGCCTTCATCCTCGCCGGGCAGGCCATGGCCGACGTGATCTGCTTGTTCAGGAGCGAGCAAATCTCAGGGACGAAGAAAATCTGCTACTACGATTGCGGCGGATCGATGTACGCCATCACGATCGACGGCCTTCAACTGTGCCCCCTCAGCATCCGGGCGTAGCAACCGTGGCGGCGAGGTGACAACGCCGGGGCAAGGAGAACGCGATGAGCGACGAGAAGAAGACCCTCTACGAGCGCCTTGGTGGTTATGGCGCGATCGCGGCGGTGGCGAATGACCTGCTGCCCCGGCTCCAGGCCGATTCGCAGCTCGGCCGCTTCTGGGCACATCGCGGAGAGGACGGTGTCAAGCGTGAGAAGCAACTCCTGATCGACTTCCTCTGCGCGAGCGCGGGCGGTCCCATGTACTATCGCGGCCGGGACATGACGCTGTGCCACCGAGGCATGCGCATCAGCGAGAGCGACTGGAATGTGTTCCTCGGCCATGCCGCGGCGACCCTAGCGAACTTCCAGGTGCCCGAAGCCGAACGGCGCGACGTAGTCGCGTTTGTTCAGAGCCTCAAGAAAGAGATCGTCGAATAAGCGTCGAAGCAAGCGCGCCCCCAAAATGTCAGCCCCGCCCGCTGAGCCGGGCGCGTTGACTCGAGCCGGACCCTGGGCGCACCATGGTGCATGCCGGCGCGCCCAGGGGCCCAGACGTGAACCCCGACGTGGTCCGCGCCATCGCCAGCCTGAGGGCGGGCGGTGTCCTCTCGACCGGGCAGGCCGCCTTCTTCGACCGCGTCGCCCGGCGCGGGCTCGTGTCGGTTCGCTTCGAGATCCGGACCCTCCTCTACGTCGGGGTCCTCCTGCTCACCTCGGGAGTCGGGGTCCTCGTCGCCCTGCACCAGGAGGAGATCGGACCGCTGGCCATCGCGGTCGGCATCGCCCTCGCGGCGGCCGGCAGCCTGATCTGGGTCGTCCGTCGGGCCGCGCCGTTCTCGTGGGGTGAGGTCCCGTCCCCCAACGTGGCCTTCGATTACGTGCTGCTCCTGGGCCTGCTGCTGGTCGCGGCTGACTTGGCATACGTGGAAGTGCAGTTCACGGTGCTCGGTCCGCGCTGGGCCTACCATCTGCTGATCGTCGGCGTGCTCTACCTGCTGGCCGCCTACCGCTGGGATTCGCGCACCGCGCTGGGCCTGTCGCTGACCACACTCGCTGCGTGGCGTGGCCTCTCGCTCAGCCTGGTGCCGGCCGCGCTCGGGCTCGGCGTCGCCGCCGACCTGCGGGCCAGCGCCATCGTCCTGGGCGCGCTCTACGTGGCCGCCGCCGCCCTCTCGGCCTGGCTCGCGCGCAAGGCCCACTTCGAGGAGGTCTTCGCCAACGCGGGCCTGCTGCTCCTGCTGGGCGGGCTGCTCTCCGGCGTGCTCGACGATCGCCAGGCATGGAGCATGTGGCTCGCGGCGGTGCTGCTCACCGCGGGCGGCGTCATGGCGGTCGCGTTCCGCCTCGGCCGCTCCCTCTACTTCGCGGTCGGCCTGGTGGCCGCCTACATCGCGCTCGTGCGCCTGCTCTTCGAGCCCTTCCGCTACGGGCGGCATGCGGACAGCATTCCCCTGCTGCTCGCCGCGCTGCTCGGCTCGGCGGTGCTCGCGGTGATCTTCTGGGCGCACCGGCGGATGCGGGAGCGATGAGGCCGGAGGCGATCGGCTGGGAGCGGGCCGCGGAGGTCGACTCGGCCGCGCGGGGCTGGCGGCGGGCCGGCGCCATCGACGAGGCCACCCATCAGCGCATCCGCGAGGCGTTCCCCGATCCGTGCGTGACGCCCGGGGCGGTCTGGCGCGTGCTGACCGGAGGGATGGTCGCGGCCATCGTGCTGTGCACGTTCGCCGCGGCGGCCCTCGGGCTCTGGCGCAGCTCGACCGCGATCCAGATCCTGCTGCTGCTCTGGGGCGCGGCGTGCCTCGTGGCCACCGAGGTGCTGGAAGCCTCGCCCCGATCGGCTCGGCGCGGGGCCGCGGGCGCGACCTCCGTGCTCGGCGTGGGATTCTTCCTGCTGGGGCTCGGCCTGGTGCTGGTCGAGAGCGTGCGGCTCCACGGCGACGACGCGATCGATCTCCTCCTCGTGGCCGCCGTGCTCACGTGCGGCCTCGCGGCCTGGCGCTGGGGCAGCCCCCTCTTCGCGGGGCTCGGCGGCGTCGCGCTCTTCTGCTCCCTCGCCCGGCTGCCCCACGGCCGGATCCTCTGGCTCCTGGCCGGCGCGGCGCTGACCGGGCTGGCGGCCTGGGGGCTCGACGAGGTCCGCCTCGCCCCGTCCCATCGCATCGGGGCCGCGGTCCTGACCGTGGTCGGGATCGGCGCGGTCTACGCCGCCGCGAACGTGTACTCGCTCGACGAGGCATCGCTCGAGCACCTCGCGCGGCTCGCCCCGGGCCGCGAGGATCTGCCGCGCGGCGCGCGTCTGGCGGCGGCCGCGGCCACCGCGCTCCTGCCCCTGGCGGTGCTCGCGTGGGGCCTCCGTTCGCGGCGGACCTTCCTCCTCGACACCGGGATCGTCCTGCTCGCGCTGTCGCTCGTGACCATGCGCCGGTACGTCCACGTGGCGCCCCTCTGGGTCGTGCTCATCCTGGCGGGCGCCCTCCTCGTCGTCCTGGCGCTGGCGGTCGAGCGGGCCCTGCGCCGCGCCCGGGACGGCGAGATCGCCGGGTTCACCGCCGACCCGCTCTTCTCGGACGAGCGCCGGCAGCAGGTGCTCCAGATCGCGCCGGCGGTGGCCGCCTTCACCCCGGAGGCGCGCCCATCGGCGCCGGACCCCGGCTTCGCGGGCGAGGGCGGCCGGTTCGGCGGCGGCGGCGCACAGGAAAAATTCTGAGGAGCCCGCAGGAGGGCGCGATGAAGTTCGGTATCCACATCGGTCATATGGGCGGTCCCCTGGACGAGATGCGCAAGCTGTGGAAGTTCGCCGACGCGCAGGGCTTCGACTGGTTCTCGGTCTCCGACCACTTCCAGGAGTCGCCGCCGCGCGGCGGCGACCTGGACTGCTACGAGGCCATCGCGACCCTGACCGCGGCGGCCATGGACACCCAGAAGATCCGGCTCGGCAGCGGCGTCTACTGCGTCGCCTACCGCAACCCCGGGCTGCTCGCCAAGTCGCTGACCACCATCGACCACCTCTCCCAGGGTCGCGTCGACTGCGGGCTCGGCGCGGGCTGGCACGACGTGGAGGCGAAGGCCTTCGGCTACCCGTTCCCCTCGATCGGGCCGCGCGAGGACATGCTCGAGGAGTACGCGCAGATCATGCGGCTGCTGCTCGACCCCGAGCGCCGGCGCGTCACGTTCGAGGGGAAGCACTTCCGCATGGTCGACGCCCCCAACAACCCGAAGCCGCTCCAGCCCCGCATCCCGATCTGGATCGGCGGCCGCGGCGAGAAGCGCACCCTGCGCGCGGCCGCCAAGTACGCCGACGGGTGGAACGGGGCCTACATCGGCCCCGAGGACTGGACGCACAAGAGCGCGGTGCTCGACCGCTGGTGCGAGACGGAAGGGCGCGACCCGAAGACCATCATGCGCACCGTGAACCTCGGCTTCTATCTGGGCGCCGACGCGCGGGGCGCCGCGCGGGCCGAGGAGGTCTTTCGCCGCCACTGGGGCGGCAGTCCGGACCGCGCCGACCGGAGCGGCTATCTGCGGGGGACGGTCAAGGACTCACGGGCGATGGTGGACCAGTTCCGCGCGCTCGGCTGCACCCGGCTCTGCATCGCATTCCGCGAAGGGCCGTACGACTGGGACGCGCTCGAGGCCTTCGCGGCCGAGATCGTGCGCGCCCGCTGACCAAAGGAGAGCTGATGCTCAATCCCGGAGACAAGGCCCCCGACTTCGTGGGGCGCGACCACAACGGACAGACCGTGAAGCTGGCCGACTTCAAGGGCAAGACGGTCGTGCTCTGGTTCTATCCCAAGGCCGACACTCCCGGCTGAACCGCCGAAGGTTGCGGGTTCCGCGACCTCAAGGCCGAGTACGACCGGAAGAACGCGGTGATCCTCGGCGTGTCCTTCGACACGCCGGCCGAGAACCGGGCGTTCGCCGAGAAGTTCCACTTCAACTTCCCCCTGATCTCCGACACCGACCGCGCCATCGGGACCGCGTACGGGGCCAACGCCGACCCGGCCAAGGGCGCGCAGCGCGTCGGGGTCATCATCGGACCGGACGGCAAGATCAAGGAGTGGCACGCGCGCGTCGACGCGCGGGCCTGGCCAGCCGCCGTCGTGGGTACGCTCTAGCGGGGCGCGCGCTCAGCCGGAGTGGCAGCACGCCACGCTCGGCGCCGACGGGGGCACGTCCAGGCCGGGGTTGCGATCGAAGAAGCCGGCCGGCTTCAGCATGAAGCCGATGGTGACCACCGGCATCACCGGCCAGTCCTCGGGACGGACCACGTGGTGGGCCCCGAACGTGTACCAGACCACGAGGTCGGTGCTCTCCAGCGGCGCGTCGTCGGCCACGTAGCTCGGCAGGCCCGCGCCGCCCGGGTGCTGGTTCGGGTACTCGCCGGCGGCGTACCGCTCGCGCGGATCGTGGCGCGTCACCCAGAGGTGCCGCGTCATGAACCCGGCGCGCCGGGTCACCGAGGCGTCCGGGCCCGCGAACGGTAGCACGTTCTCGCCGGGCATCAGCTTGTAGGCGACCGGATCGCCCAGGCGGTTGCGCACCTGGGGATTGGCGATCTTCCAGAAGCGGCCGGCGAGCGGATCGACGATCCGCTGGGCCTGCCCCTCCGAGCGCAGCAGTGTGGCCTCGGCGTGGAACGCGTTGGCGTGCGGGTTCTCGGGCCCCGGCGGGTCGGCCACCGTGTTCACCTCGTAGACCGAATTCTCGAGCCCGTCCACCATCATGTCGAGCCGGGCGTTGAAGAAGTGCTGGTGGATCGGCCCGTAGACCCCGGGCGCGACCATCTCGCCCCACCGCGGCTTGTCGCCCGGCCGCTCCGCGCCGTTCGAGATGATCCCGGTGAGCTTGACCTCGAGCTGGATGGTCCCGTCCTGGTAGAAGTACCAGTAGAAGCCGTACTCGTAGTTCCCGACGGTGGAGATGGACGAGACCACCAGCCGCCGCGAGCGGCGCACCTCGGTGGTGCCGAGCCGCCAGTCGACGTGCTTCCACAGGATGCCCGCGTCCTCCTCGTGGATGCAGACCGCATTGGGCAGGGTCACCGCGCGCCCGTGCCCGTCGTTGACCACCGCGTCGAGATAGGCGATCTCGCCCAGGCAGTCGCAGCCGTTGACCAGCGCGTTGGCCAGCGTGCCAATGCCGTACTCGCCCACGTCGAAGGCGTTGCGATGGAAGTAGGTCGGACGCGGATCGCCGTAGGGCACCACCATGTCGGCGATCGAGGCCCGGTAGAGGACCGGGCGCTCGCGGCCCTGATCCTCGTAGGACACGGTGTGGATCACCAGCCCCTCGCGCGGGGTGAAGCCGACGCGCAGCCGCCACTTCTGCCAGGTGAGCTCGTGGCGCGCGAGGGTGAAGCTCGGGCCCTCGGGCTGGCGGATCTCGATCGGCTTGAGGCCGGCGCGCGTCCCGGCCGCCTCCGCGGAGTAATTCGCGTCCTCCGGGGGCAGCGGGACGACGCCGCCGTCCTCGACCGCGACCACCTTCATCTCGTTGAGATCGACGACGGTGAGCAGGTTGGCGACCGGGCGGGCGTAGCCGTTGTCGCCCGGGTGGCGACGCACCCAGGTGAGCGCGCGGACGAGCCTCCGCCCCTCGTCGGCCGGGAAGCCGAAGTTGCCGGCCGACCAGGAATCCACCATGGCCAGGCTCGGGTCGGTCACCCCGCGCTTGCGCAGGGCCTCCTGCCAGCGCGGATCGGCGCGCACCGCCGCCTCGCAATCGGTGAACTCGTCGAGCACGATGGCGGGCTGCGCGCCCGCGACGTGCTCCCACGAGAGTACGCGCCCCTCCGAGAGCGACACGATCGCCTCGTAGGTCTTGCCCGCGGCGGAGTCGATCAGCACCACGAGGGCGGCCCGCTCCACGGGATCGCCGGGCCGGTGATCGAGCACGACCTTCTTGGCCGGCTCGTGGAGCATCACGAAGATCACCCGGACGCGCGGCCCGAGCGGGCGCTCTCCCCGCACGATCTCCCACGCCCGCTCGATCTCGGGCGCGGTCAGTGGATCCAGCGGGTGGATGCTCGGGGGAGCCTCGGTCGCGGTCGGGGCCATGGCGGGTCTCCTCTGCAGGAGATTGTAGCGGAGCCGGCCCCCCGCCGCGAGCCGGCCTACTGCGGCGGCAGCTCCCGGATGGGCCGCACCTCGATCGAGTGGCCGCCCACCCGCACCAGTGGATGATCGAGCGCGATCGCGACCGCTTCTTTCATGCTCGGGACGTCCACGATGGAGTAGCCGCCCAGCTGCTCCTTGGTCTCGGCGAACGGGCCGTCCGTCGCGACCGGCTTGCCTTCCGCGATACGCACCGTGACCGCGGTGCTGGTCGGCAGCAGCGGATCGCCGGCGAGGAAGACCCCGCGCGCGCGGAGGGGCCTCGACGCGTCGATGGCCTGCTGACGGATCGCGACCCGCTCCGCCTCGGGCTTGGCGTCCCAGATCCGTTCCTCACGGTACATGAGCAGCAGGAAGCGCATCGCGGAGTGCCCTGCCCTCAGCGGGCCGGGCTCGGGCTCGGCACCGCGGGGGCGGGATGGCCCGGCGGCCGGAACGTGGAGGCGATGGCCACCGCGGCCAGGCCGATGGCGAACGAGCTCAGGTAGAGCCACGAGTAGGTGCCGTACGTGTCGTAGAGCCAGCCGCCCACCGGCGGCCCGAGGGCCATGCCGAGGGTGGAGACGAGCGCGACCGCCCCGAACGCGGTCCCCATGATGCGGGCCCCGAAGTACTCGCGCACCAGGATCGCGTAGAGGGGCATGACCCCGCCGTAGGCGAAGCCGAACACCACCCCGAGGGCGTAGAAGCTCGCGAGGTCGCGCGTGACGATGTAGAACGTGATCGCCAGCGCCTGGATGGCGAGCCCCACCACCAGGGTGCGCTTGGCGCCGACGCGGTCGGCGATCAGCCCGCAGACGATCTTGCCGCCGAGCGAGGCGAGGCCCGCCACGCTCAGCACGGTGACCGCGGCCATCGCGGTGATCCCGCGATCGATCGCGTGGGTCACCATGTGGAAGATCGGGCCCGAGTGGGCCGCGCAGCAGGCGAAGTAGGCGAGCGCGATGGCCGCGAACTGGGGCGTGCGCAGCGCCTGCCCCACCGTGAGCTCGCGCCCGTCCGCCCCCCGCATGCCGGGCGCGCCCGTGCCGAGCGCGGCGGGCGGCTCTCGCACCAGCAGCGCGGCGGGGATGATGACCAGCCACGCCAGGTTGCCGAGCACGAACATCGCGGTGCGCCAGTCGTAGGCGGTGATCAGGTAGCGCGCCAGGGGCCCGACGGTGGAGGCGCCGAGCCCGATGCCGGCCGAGACCAGCGCGACCGCCAGGCTCCGATGCTCCGTGAACCAGCGGGTGGTGGTGGCGGTCAGGGGCGTGTAGAAGCTGCCCGAGGCGAGCCCCACCAGCACCCCGAACAGGAGCTGGAACTGGCCGAGCGTGGTGGCCTGGCTCGCGGTGACGAGCCCGAGCCCGAGGAGCCCGCCGCCCAGGAGCAGGACGGTGCGGGTGCCGAGCCGATCGGAGAGCGCACCCCAGAGGAACGCGCCCACGCCCATCCCGAGCCAGTTGACCAGCGCGGCGGTCGAGATCCCGGTCCGGGTCCACCCCATCGCCTGGGTCATGGGCTGGAGGAAGATGCTGAGCGACAGCATCGCCCCCATGCCGATACAGGTGACCACGATCCCGACGCCGACGATGATCCAGCCGTAGAAGATCTTCATGGCGGGCTCACCCTATCACGGACGCCGCTGGATGAGCTGGATCAGGTTGCCCTCGGGGTCCTTGAGGGTCGCGATCGAGACGGTGTCGTAGTCGGTGGGCGCCTCCACGAACTCGACCCCCGCCGCCTTCAGGCGCTTCCAGTCCCCCGCGAGGTCGTCGGTGGTCAGGCCGATCATGTGCCTCGCCGGGTCGGCGTTGCGGCCCCGGACGTCGCTGTGGGTCCCCAGCCCGACGCTGGGCCCTCCGGCCTCGCCCAGGACGACGAAACGCTCGGACTGGATGACCACCTTGAGCCCCAGCACGTCCCGGTAGAACGGCAGCAGGTTCTTCAGATCCGCGCTCCAGACCGACACCGCGCTCAGTCCCTTGATCATCGTGGTCTCCTTATGGGGTCGGGGTTCACTCCCTGCTTCACTACCTGCTTCAGTACATGGTCGAACGGGGCACCCGCGATCGACAGGATCCGGGAGCCGCGGCATGCTTGGCAAGGGCGGAAGTGGGTGTCGATTTCGGGCGCTCCGGGCGACTATCCGGTGTCCGCATCCCATTCGACGCGCGCCGAGGAGGGCCTATGAAGTACGCGTGCCTGGTCTACCTGGTCGAGAAGGAGATGGAGGCGATGTCCGAGATCGAGGCGGAGGCGTGCACCGACGAGAGCCTGGCGTACGATGAGGCTCTCCGGAGGAGCGGCCAGCTCATCGTGGCCCAGGCCCTCGCGCCCGTCGAGACGGCGACGACGGTGCGGGTCCGGAGGGGCAAGCTGACCGCCACCGACGGCCCGTTCGCCGAGACCAAGGAACAGCTGGGCGGCTTCATCCTGATCGAGGCCCGGGACCTCAACGAGGCCATCCAGGCCGCGTCGCGGATCCCGCTGGCGCGCCGGGGGTCCATCGAGGTGCGGCCGATCAAGGAGCTGAAGCCGTCCGTGAGGAGGATCCGATGAAGTTCGTGTTCCTGATCTATCACGAGGAGAAGACCCTCGACGCCCTGCCCGCGAAGGAGATGCAGACCCTCGTGGACAGCGCCCTCGACTACGACGAGGAGATCCGCCGGAGCGGGCACTACATCGTCTCGAACGCGCTGCAGCGCGCGCGGACCGCCCGGACCGTCCGGGTCCGCGGCGGCAAGGTGTCCACCACCGACGGGCCCTTCGCGGAGACCAAGGAGCAGCTGGGCGGCTTCTTCCTCGTCGAGGCCAAGGACATCGACGAGGCCTGCGCGGTGGCGGCTCGCTTCCCGCCCGCCCGGCTGGGGACCATCGAGGTGCGGCCGGTCCAGGAGCTGGAGCACTCCTAGGCGCGAGTTCGGCCACGCCGATGAGCGAGGACCCGGTGGACCGCGCGCGCGAGATGGTGGACGGCGTCTACCGGCAGGACTCGCGCCGCGTCCTCGCGACCCTGATCCGCCTCCTGGGCGATTTCGACATCGCCGAGGAGGCGATGCACGAGGCCTTCGCGGCCGCGGTGGAGCAGTGGCCGCGCGACGGCACCCCGGCCAATCCCCGCGCCTGGCTCGTGTCCACCGGGCGCTTCAAGGCGATCGACGCGATCCGCCGGCGGGCCCGGTTCGACGCCTCGGAGACCGAGCTCGCCGACCGCCTCGCCGCGGAGACCACCGACACCGAGCCGCGCGAGCCCGGCGAGATCGAGGACGACCGGCTCCGCCTGATCTTCACCTGCTGCCACCCCGCCCTGCCCGCGGACGCCCAGGTGGCGCTGACGCTCCGCGAGGTCTGCGGCCTCACCACCGAGGAGATCGCGCGCGCCTTCCTCACCGCTCCCCCCACCCTCGCCCAGCGTATAGTCCGCGCCAAGGCCAAGATCCGCGACGCGCGCATTCCCTACGAGGTGCCCTCGCGCGTGGAGCTGCCCGACCGGCTGGACGCGGTGCTCCACGTGGTCTACCTCGTGTTCAACGAGGGCTACTCCGCCTCGTCGGGCGAGTCGCTCACGCGCGCCGATCTCTCCGGCGAGGCCATCCGCCTGGGACGCCTCCTGGTGGAGCTGCTGCCGGAGCCCGAGGCGATGGGCCTGCTGGCCCTGATGCTGCTGCACGAGTCGCGGCGGGCCGCGCGCACCGGGCCGACCGGTGAGCTGATCCTGCTCGACGACCAGGACCGCGCGCGCTGGAGCCGTACGCTCATCGGAGAGGGCACCGGGCTGGTGGAGCGGGCGCTCGCCTCGCGCCGCATCGGCCCCTACACGCTCCAGGCCGCGATCTCCGCGGTGCACGCCGAGGCCCCCACCGCGGCCGCGACGGACTGGGCCCAGATCGTCGGCCTCTACGACGTCCTCGTGCGGGCCGACTCCTCTCCGGTCATCGAGCTGAACCGCGCGGTGGCGGTGGCCATGCGCGACGGCCCCGCCGCGGGGCTCGCCCTCATCGACGCGATCCTCGACCGCGGCGCGCTCGCGGACTATCACCTCGCGCACTCCGCGCGCGCGGAGCTGTGCCGGCGGCTCGGCCGGGCCGCGGACGCCCGGGCCTCCTACACGCGCGCCCTCGATCTCGCGCGGCAGGAGCCGCAGCGGCGCTTCCTCGAGCGGCGTCTCCGCGAACTGCTGGACTGACGCGCGGCGATCTGGCACGATCCTCCGATGGAGTGCGGCGCATAGTCAACGCGCCCGGAGGCCGATCGATGCGCATGCCGCTCGAAGACGTGAGGGTGCTCGACCTGAGCCACGCCCTGGCCGGCCCCTTCTGCTCCACCATGCTCGCCGACTTCGGCGCCGACGTGATCAAGCTCGAGCCCCGCGGCGCCGGCGACATCGCCCGCGCGTGGGGGTCCCCGCTCCCGGGCGGCGAGACCGCGTACTTCGTGAGCCTGCACCGCAACAAGAAGGGCATCGAGATCGACCTCAAGGCCCCCGAGGGCAAGGCGCTCTTCTTCCGCCTCGTCGAGAAGTGCGAGGTGGTGCTGGAGAACTACCGGGTCGGCGCCCTGGCCCGGCTCGGCCTGGGCTACGAGGCCGCGCGCGAGCGCAACCCCGGCATCATCTACTGCTCGGTCTCGGGCTTCGGCCAGGACGGCCCGTATCGCGACCGCGCCGCGCTCGACCTGATCCTCCAGGCCGAGAGCGGGATGATCAGCACCACCGGGGAGGCGGACGGCCACGGCGTCCGCTGCGGCGTCTCCATCGCGGACTTGACCGCGGGCATGTACGCCGCGTTCGGGATCATGCTCGCGCTGCGCGTGAAGGAGCGGACCGGGCGCGGGCAGGCCATCGACGTCTCGATGCTGGAGGGCCAGCTCTCGCTCCTCGGCGGCATGATCGGCGGCTACTTCGCCGACGGCGAGCTGCCCCTGCCGATGGGCACCGCGTACAAGGCCCTGCTGCCGTACCAGACCTTCCGCACCAAGAGCCGCGACCTCGCGCTCGCGGTGGGCAGCGAGAAGCTCTGGAAGGTGTTCTGTCCCGCGATCGGCTGCCCGGAGCTGACCGACGATCCGCGCTATCGCACCAACGCGGACCGGGCGCGGAACCGCGACACCCTGATCTCCAGACTCCAGGCCGTCTTCCTCACCCGTCCGTACGAGGAGTGGGAGCCGCTGCTGCTCGCCCAGGGCATCCCGATGGGCGCCATCAACAACATCGCCCAGGTGGTCGAGCACCCCCAGGTGATCGCCCGCGGGGCCCTCGTCGAGACGGCGCATCCCCGCGCGGGCAAGGTGCGCATGGTCGGCGCGCCGGTGCGGCTGTCCGAGACCCCGGGCTCGGTGCGCACGCCGGCGCCGACGCTCGGCGAGCACACCGACGTCGTGCTGCGCGATCTGCTTGGGCTCGACGCGCCCGCGATCGCGGCCCTGCGCGCGGCCGGCGCCATCGGTCCCGCGCGGTGACCGCGACGCCGGTGCGTGTCGTGGGCGGCGAGGAGATCCGCCGCGCCCTGACCTTCCCGGCCCTGATCAAGGCCATGGAGGCGAGCCACCGCCGCCCGCGGATGGAGACCCGCGACGTGCTGATGGGCCCGGAGGCAGCCCACTACTTCGTGCGGTCGGCCACCGACCACGGCCGCGCGTTCGGGAGCAAGCTGATCGCGAGCTTCCCCGGCCGGCAGCCGGCGGTGCAGGCGATCTACGTGCTGTTCGACGGCGTCACTGGGCGGCCGCGGGCGGTGCTCGACGGCACCGAGATCACGTGCTGGAAGACCGCGGCGGACTCCGCGCTCGGGGCAAGCCTCCTGGCCCCCGCCGACCCGCAGACCATGGTCATGGTGGGCGCGGGCGCGATGGCCCCGTGGCTGGTGCGCGCGCACCGCAGCGTCCGGCCGTCGCTCCGCCGGGTGCTGGTGTGGAACCGCACCCCCGCCCGCGCCGAGACGGTGGCCGCGGCGCTGCGGACCGACGGCGTGGCGGCCGAGGCGACCGCGGACCTGGCCGCGGCGGTGCGGCAGGCCCAGGTCATCTCCTCGGCGACCCGCACGCACACGCCGCTCATCGAGGGCGCGTGGCTCCAGCGGGGCGCGCACCTGGACCTGGTCGGTGGCTACACCCCGGACACGCGCGAGGCCGACGACGAAGCGGCCCGCCGCTGCCGCGTCTTCGTCGACTGCCTCGAGTCCGCCTTCGACGGGGTCGGCGACATCCTGGCGCCGATCGCGAGCGGCGCGATCCGGAGGGAGGACGTGCGGGGCGATCTCTACGACCTGATCGGCGGCGGGGTGCCGGGACGGCTCGGCCCCGACGACATCACTTTCTTCAAGAACGCGGGCGGCGGGCATCTCGATCTGATGACCGCGCAGGCCATCATGGCCGCGCTCGACGACGGCCACTGAGCCCGAGGAGACCTCGATGAACGG
>DATGBR010000005.1:0-10222 GCA_035312605.1 Candidatus Methylomirabilota bacterium | reverse complement strand
CCAGTCCGGCAACCAGCTCTGGCACAGCGACAGCTCATTCAAGCCGGTGCCCGCGCACTCCTCGGCCCTCTCCGCGCGGGTGATCCCGCCGGAGGGGGGCGAGACCGAGTTCGCGAGCATGCGCGTCGCGTACGAGCATCTTGACGAAAACGTACGCCGCGACTTAGATCGGCTAATAGTCGTGCACAGCTTCGGCTTCTCGCGCAGCATGATCGACCCCGGCATCGGCACCGAGATTGGCCGCGACTACCCGCCGGTGCGCCACGCGCTGGTGCGGGCCAACCCGCGCAACGGCCGCCGGTCGCTCTACATCGGCTCGCACGCCTGGTTCATCGAGGGACTCGGGCTCGACGAGAGCCGCATCCTGATCGCGCGGCTGCTCGAGCAGACGACGCGGCCCGATCGCGTGTACCGGCACCGCTGGCAGGTGGGAGACCTGGTGATGTGGGACAACCGGTGTGTGTTGCACCGCGGGCGCCCGTGGGACAGCGCGCGCCACAAGCGGGTCATGCATCGGACCACGGTGGCGGGCGACGGGGCGACCGCCGATCCCGCTTTTCTCCACGAGCTGACGGCGACCCGGTCCTGATCCCTCGGGGCCGGGTCGCCGCCGTGCGGCCTCGCTAGCCGGCGCTGGGCTGGCTCTCTTCCGCCGCCGCGGGCTCGTGGCTCCCGTCCTCGGGCGCCATGCCGCGCATCCCCGGACCCTGCGGCCCGCGGTGCTGCCACCGCTGGGTGAGCAGCGCGCGCAGCTTGTCACGCTGCTCGGGCGTCAGCACCTGGCGGCTCTGCTCCATGGTGCGGATTCGTGCCACGCGCCCATCCGCGCGCAGCTTCTCGATCTCGCGCACCTTGGTCTCGATCTTGGACAGGTCCCGCGGCTTGTTGGCGTCCGCGGGGTCCGGCATCATCATCGTGCGCAGATCCAGCTCGGCCAGGCGGCGATCGGCCTGCCGCTTGATCGCGTCACGCTGCGCGTCGGTGCCGAGCTTGCGCAGGCTGTCGACCTGCGCGGGGGTCAGCGCCAGCTCCTGGCGATGACGGAGCGCCAGCCCGGCCAGCGAGAAGCGGTGCATCTTGTGCCGGTGCCAGCCTCCGTGGCCGTGCATCGGCCCCTGCCGGCGCTCGCCCATTCGCGGGCCGGGGCGCGGGGCGTCGGGCTGCGCCTGCGTGAGCTGCACGGCATCTTGTGCCTGCTCGGCGGGCGGCGTCTGTGCCGCGGCGGGCAGGGTCATGCCCAGGACCAGTGCCAGTCCTCCGACTGTGCCGGCGACCGTGCCGGCGAGTGCGCTGCGTGCCTTCATGGCATCCTCCTCCTTGCCCGTCGTTGCGGGCGGGTCGGGCAACGGGGACCCCCAGGGCCCCCGGTAGATTCTACCCTTCTGCTCATATTGACGAGCGACCCGGGCAGCGCGTTGACCCCTCGGGGAAGGACGGGCGGGAGCCGGGGTCAGGAGGCGACGGCGGCGGCGACCTGGCGAGAGACCAGGCGGGCGTAAAGTCCGCGCCGGCGCAGGAGATCCTCGTGGCGCCCCTGCTCGATGACCCGCCCCTCGTCGAGCACCACGATCTGGTCGGCCGCCCGCACCGTGGACAGGCGGTGCGCGATCACCACGGTGGTGCGGGTGCGCGCCAGGCTCACGAGCGCCTCTTGCACCACCTGCTCGTTGACCGCGTCCAGGTGGGAGGTGGCCTCGTCCAGGATCAGGACAGGGGCGTCCCGCAGGAACGCCCGCGCGATGGCCACGCGCTGACGCTGCCCGCCCGAGAGCTGCAGCCCATGCTCGCCGACCTTCGTGTCGAGGCCCTCGGGGAGGCCGGCCACCAGGGGGCCGAGGGCGGCGCGCTCGATGGCGGCGGCCACGTCCGGGGGGGCCGCGTCGGGCCTCGCGATGCGGATGTTGCCGCCGAGCGTGTCGTTGAAGAGGTGGGTGTCCTGTGCCACCAGCGCGATGTGGCGACGCAGATCCTCGAGCGCCCACGCGCGCAGGTCGTGTGAGGCGAGCGTGATGGCGCCCTGCTCCGGGTCCCAGAAGCGCAGCAGCAGGCTCGCGATCGTGGTCTTGCCCGCCCCGGACGGGCCGACCAGCGCGACGGTGGCGCCCGCCGGCACCGTGAACGACACGGAGCTGAGCGCGGGCCGTCGCCGTCCCGGGTAGGTGAAGGTGACGTCGTGCAGCGCGATCGCCGCCGCGTCATCGCGTCGCGGGCCCGGGATCGCCGCCGTGGGCCCGTCCGCGATCCGCACCGGCTCGGCGTGCACCGCGTGCACCCGGCGGGTGGCCGCGAGGGTATCGGCGAGCTGGCGGCCCACCTGCGCGATCTCCCACACCGGCACGAACGCGGACATCGCGAGCAGGGTGAGGAGCGGCAGCATCGCGCTCTCGAGCCGACCCGAGGCCACGAGCCAGGCGCCCACGCCGGTCACCGCGAGGCCGCCCAGCCCGGTGGCCACGTCCTGCAGCGCGGTCTGGCGCGCGAGGTCCGCGAGGAAGGGCATCCGCGCCTGCGCGTAGGCCGCCGCGCGCGCGGCAAGCGCCTCGCCCCGGCGCGCCTCCTGCTGGAACGCCACGATCTCGCCCAGGCCCTGCACCGAGTCGACCGCGTGCGCGTTCAGCTCGCCGGAGGCTTCGCGGGCGCGCCCGCTCAGGCGGTCGATGCGCGCGCGGCCCAGCACCGGGCTCAGCGCCGCGTAGGCCAGGAACGGCAGCACCGCCACCGCCATTGGCCAGCCGAAGACGGTGAGGGTGCCGAGCACCACCGCGGGCACCAGCACCGCGACCAGGCCCGGGGTGATGGTGTGGGCGAAGAAGTACTCGATCAGCTCGATGTCGTGCGTGGCCACCCCGAGCAGATCGCCGGTGCGTCGCGTCGACAGGTAGGCCGGACCCAGCGCCACCAGCTTGCGGAAGAAGCGCATGCGCATGTCCGCGAGCAGGCGATAGGCCATGTCGTGCGCGAGCCAGGACTCGAGCCAGTGGAGCACGCCGGCGGCCGGCGCCACCAGCAGCAGCGCCACCAGCAGTGCGCGGGTCGGTGTGCCGCGGCTCACCGCGCGCACGACGAGCGCGCTCAGGAGCCCGACGCCGATCAGCGCGGCGACGCGCGCCACCCCCAGCACGAAGGTGATGACGAGGCGGGCGTGGTAGCCGGACGCCATCGCGAACAGGATGCGGCCCACCTCCCGCCAGCCCGGGCCCGCCGCGCGCAGCACCGCGGGCGCTTCATCGCCGCCGGCGCTCGAGGGATCACCGCTCGCGGGCTCCGCGCGGTCGTCCGCGGGGCCGGCGGGCGCGTCGTCGAAGAGCCCCTCGTCGCGGCGGCCGCCGCCGGCCTGCCCGGCCATGAGCCGCCGGTAGACGCCGTCGCGCGCCATGAGGGTCGCGTGGGTGCCGCTCTCCGCGACCGCGCCGTCGTCCAGGACCAGGATGCGGTCGGCCCCGATGATGCTGGAGAGCCGGTGGGCGAAGATCAGGGTGGTGCGGCCGCGCATGAGGCGATCGAGCGCCTCCTGGATCGCGGCCTCGCTCTCCGCGTCGACCGAGGAGAGCGCCTCGTCCAGGATCAGGATCGGCGCGTCGCGCAGGAGCGCGCGGGCGATCGCGATGCGCTGGCGCTGGCCGCCGGAGAGACGCACCCCGCGCTCGCCCACCACCGTCTGGTAGCCCTGCGGCAGGGCCGCGATCGCCTCGTGGATGTTGGCGTTGCGCGCGGCGGCCTCGAGCTCGGCCTGGGTCGCGTCGGGCCGGCCCATGCGCAGGTTGTCCTCGACGGTGCCGTGGAAGAGATAGGTGTCCTGGCTCACCACCGCGATCAGGCGCCGCAGGTCGTGGAGCGAGAGCTCGTGCAGGTCGTGCCCGCCCACCGTCACGCGCCCCGCGCTCGGGTCCGCGAAGCGCAGCAGGAGCCGCGAGATCGTGGACTTGCCGGCTCCGCTCGACCCCACCACCCCGACGCGCTCGCCCGCCGCCACCTGGAACGCGAGGTCGCGCAGCGCCGGCCGGCGCCCGCCCGGGTAGGCGAAGGTGACGTGCTCGAAGGCGATCGAGGGTTGAATCGGGCTCGCGGTGAAGTGAATGTTCTGGTCTCGGACCTGCGGCTGGACGGCCAGGAGGTCGCGGATGCCCTGGGCGGCGGAGAGGCCGAGCATGCCCTGGTGGAGCACCACGCGCAGCTCGCGGAGCGGGCGGAAGATCTCGACCCCGAGCATCAGCACCACCACCAGCGCGGTGAGCTCCATGCTCCCGGCCTGCACGCGATGAACCCCGAGCCCGAGGGCGACCGCGGCTCCGAGCGCGATGCACACGTCGCTGATGCCGCGGGCCAGGGTGTTGGTGCCGAGGAGCCACATGGTGGCCTGGAAGAGCGAGTGCCCGCGCTCCTCGAGCAGCCGCGCGCGCGCGCCGCTCTGGCCGAAGGCGGCCAGCGTCCGCAGCCCCTGGATCGCGTCGAGAAACTCGGCGCCGTAGGCCTTGTAGGCCTGCGAGCGCGCGAGGCTGTGGCGGCTGTCCCAGCGATGCCAGAGGGTGGGGAGGAGGAAGGTAGCCAGCGCGGCGGCCAGGATCACCCCGGCCAGCGGCAGATCGATCGCGGCCACGATCGCGAAGATCAGGAACGGGGTCAGCGCGGAGACGAAGAGCTGGGGCAGGTACTGGCCGAAGTAGACCTCGAGCTGCTGCACCCCCTCGACTACCGAGAGGATGACGTCGCCGGTGCGGGTCTGGGTGAAGTGGGCGGGACCGAGCGCGGTGATCTGAGCGTAGAGCGTCCCGCGCAGCCGCGCCTGGACGCGGGCCGCGGTGTGGTGCGCGACCATCGCGCGCCCGTACTCGAGGAGCCCGCGGAGCGCGATGAGGCCGGCCACGCCGGCCACCGGCCAGGCCAGGCGTCCGAGCGGGTCGCCCGCGAGCAGGCGGCCCAGCACCCAGCCGAGCAGGGCGAGCCGCGCGGTGCCCACGAGCACCGAGAGGAGGCCGGCCAGGGTGGCGCCCGCGATCCGGAGGCGGACGCCGCGGGTGAAGGCCCAGAGCCAGCCGTCGACGTACATGGCCGCCTCAGGCCCGCGCGCGCAAGCGGCCGGCCACCGCGCGCACCTTGCGGGGCGCCGCGAGCCAGATTGCCACCGCGGAGACGACGCTGCAGGCGATCGCGATCTGGAAGGCCAGCACGTAGGTGCCGGTGTGGTCGTGCAGCACACCGGTGATCCAGGGTCCCACCGCACCCCCCGCGATGGAGGAGAGCATCAGGGTGCCGAAGATCGAGCCGTAGTGCCGGCCCTGGAAGATCTCGGCCGGGATCGCTCCCACCACCGAGGTGAGTCCGTAGCCGAGCATGCCCTGCGACACCACCATCACGTAGAGAAGCGTGGGGGTGGGGGAGTCGGCGAGCAGCAGCAGGGTCGCGTAGCAGATCGCGAAGCCGAGTGCGCCCACCGTCCACACCCACTCGCGGCCGATCCGGTCCGAGAGCCACCCGAGCGCGATCTGGCCCGGGATGCCGGCCAGGCTCACGACGCCGAGGGCCCACGCCGCGTCGGTCGGGCGGAAGCCGATCTCGATGAGGTACTTGGTCTGGTGCACCTGCACCGCGTACCAGGCGAAGAGGCCGAGGAAGTAGCCGAGCGCGATCCACCAGAAGCGGGCGGTGCGCGCGGCACGGCCGAGGGTCCAGTCCACCGCGGCCCACGCCGCGTCGACCACGTTCGAGGGGCGCGCCACCGCGGAGCCCGCGATCGCACGGTCGCCGTCGGCCTCGAGCCCCATGTCTTCCGGGCGGCGGCGCAGCAGGAGATTGAGCGGGACCAGCAGGAGCAGGACGAGGAGGCCCATGGCCCAGCAGGCGGTGCGCCACCCGGAGCGCCCGATGAGCGTCTGCATCCACGGCAGCAGGATGACCGAGCCCACTCCCACGCCGGAGAACGCGAGGCTCATCGCGAGGCCGCGCCGCCGCACGAACCAGTTGGGCAGGAAGAGCGACTGGCCGGTGTAGCCGATGCAGACGCTGCCGCCGCCCACCATGACCCCGAGGGTGGCGTAGAGGTGCCAGGGCCGGGTCACCACGGTGGCCAGCAGCATCCCGAGCCCGATCAGGAGCACGCCCAGCTCGATCACCACGCGCGGGCCCCGGCGGTCCATCAGGCGGCCCAGCGACGGGCTCAGCGCCGCCGAGACGAGGAAGCCGAACGAGAAGGCGCCCGCGATGACCCCGCGCTCCCAGCCGAACTCGTCGAGGATCGGGGGGAAGAGGAGGGAGAATGCGGTGCGCGCGTTGATCCCCACCCCCATGGTGACGAAGACCACCGCCACCACGACCCAGCCGTAGAAGATGGGCAGGCGCACGAAGGGGGATTGTACGCCGTTTGACTCCGCAGTGGGGATTTGCCAGGATGTGCCGGCTGATCGGAAACCGTCGCGGTTCACTACGCAGCGCGTCGGCGCGGCGTGGACGCGGAGCGCGCGTCCGCCGCGCGTGTGAGGACTGCCCATGACCTCCCCCGTCCTCGACCTCACCCAGAACGAGAACACCGCCGGCCGCACGGGCGACAAGCTCAAGGGCCGGGTGGCCTTCGTGACCGGCGGCACCCGCGGGATCGGGGCCGCCATCTGCCGCAGCCTCGCGAGCCAGGGCGCGGTCCTGGCCGCCGGCTACGCGGGCAACGACGACGCGGCCAAGAAGTTCGCCGACGCGTTCTCCGGCACCTACGCCACCGCGGTCAGCATCCACAAGGGCAACGTGGGCGAGGCGGCCGACTGCCGGCGCACCATCGACGAGGTGATCGGGAGCCACGGCCGGCTCGACATCCTGGTCAACAACGCGGGCATCACCATCGACAAGACGGTGCTCAAGCTCTCCGACGAGGACTGGTTCAAGGTGCTGAACGTGAATCTCTCCGGCGCGTTCTTCCTCTCGCAGGCCGCGCTGCGCCACATGGCGGAGCGGGGGAGCGGGCGCATCGTCAACGTCTCGTCGGTCATCGGCGAGATGGGCAACATCGGGCAGGCCAACTACGCGGCGTCGAAGTCGGGCCTGTTCGGCCTCACCAAGACCCTGGCCCGGGAGGCCGCCTTCCTGCTCGGCAAGGCGGGCCGGCTCGCGGATCCGGACGGGGTCGGCCTCACCATCAACACCGTGACCCCCGGCTTCATCGCCACCGAGATGCTCGAGCACGTCCCGGCCAAGGTGCTGGAGAAGATCGTCGGGCAGATCCCGCTCGGCCGGCTCGGCAAGCCCGAGGAGGTCGCGCGGGTCGTGCACTTCCTAGCCGCCGACTCGTCGAGCTACATCACCGGCCAGGTCTGGGGGGTCAACGGCGGCCTGGACATGTAGCGCACCCAACCAACAGGAGATCCGATCATGTGCGTGGACGACGATTCCTTTCCTCCAATTCGCCCGATCTCGGGCGGCGCGGCCGGCTCGCGCGACTTCCACCTGACCTCGGCCGACGGCACCAAGGTCATGGCCCACGCCGCGCGCGCGGCCAAGCCCACCGGGGCTGGCATGGTGGTGATCCCGGACGTGCGCGGGCTGCATCCGTACTACAAGGAGCTGGCCGACCGCTTCGCCGAGATCGGGGTGGACGCGGTGGCGATCGACTTCTTCGCCCGCACCGCGCCCAGCGAGGACCGTAGCGAGAAGTTCGACTTCATGTCCCAGGTGCCGCTCACCAAGCCCGACACCCTGCAGGCCGACATCGCGGCGGCGGTGAGCTACCTCCGCTCCGCCGACGGTGGGCAGGTGAAGTCGCTCTACTCGATGGGCTTCTGCTTCGGGGGCGCGCTCTCGTACCTGCAGGCCGCGAGCGGGCTCAACTACACCGGGGTCATCGGCTTCTACGGCTGGCCGCTCGGGCTCAAGCGCTGGCCGGACCGCCCCAAGCCGATCGACGCGGTCGATCGCTACAAGTGCGGGGTGATGTCGGTGTTCGGCGGCGCCGACGAGGGGATTCCGCAGGCGGACGTGGACGCGTTCGACCAGGCCTGCAAGAAGGCGAAGGTCAAGCACGACCTGAAGGTGTACCCGGGCGCGCCGCACAGCTTCTTCGATCGGAAGTACACCGAGTTCGCGGAGGCCTCCGGCGACGCGTGGAAGCGCGTGCAGGCCTTCGTCAGCGGAAAGTAGGGATCACCTCGCGGGTCAGGATGTCGAGCGTCCGCTTCATCTGATCCAGGGAGAGGAGGCCGCTGGGGTTCAGCTCGGCGACGATGCCGGCGAGCCCCAGGTCCTCCGCGATCTCGCCCAGGCGGTCCCGGAGCGCGGGCGCGGTGCCGAACGCGACCCGCGTCTTCAAAATTTCGTCGTACGACATGTTGACGATGCGGTCGGCCATGGCCTGCCGGCGGTCGCCGGGACCGGCCCCGGCGCGCCCGAGTCCGGAGCGGACCAGCTCCACGTGCCGCTCGAAGAAGTAGGTCATCGCCGCTCGCGGCTCCTCGCGGGCGTCCTGCTCGGTCGGCGCCGCGTAGACCGGGATGCGCAGGAACACGTCCGCGGGGCCCGCCTGTCCGGATTCGCGCCACGCCTCGCGGTATGCCTTGAGGTGGCCGCGCAGCAGCGGGATGTCCAGGTCGCGCAGCCCGATGAAGAGAGGTAGGCCGAGCTTCGCGACCTGTGGGAAGGTCTCCGGCGAGTTGGCGGCCATGCGCATGGGCGGGTGGGGCACCTGGTAGGGCGTGGGCGCGACGGTCACGGTGGGGAAGCGATAGAACTGGCCCTCGTAGCTGAAGGGCTGGCCCTTCCAGGCCTCCCGGATGATCGCGAGGCACTCGAGGAAGCGGGCCTGGCTCTCCCCGTAGGGCACGCCGAGCAGGTCGTAGGTGCGGGCCGAGCCGCTGCGGCCGACGCCGAAGTCGAGGCGGCCCTCGCTGAGCTGGTCGACGGTGGCCGCCTCCGCCGCGATGCGGAGGGGGTTGCCCAGCGGAAGCACCTGCACCGCGATCCCGATCCGGAGGCGGCGGGTGCGCGCGGCCAGGAAGCTGGCGAACGCGAGAGGGGCCGACTGGATCGAGCGCGAGCCGTTGAAGTGGATCTCGCCGAGCCAGATGCCGTCGAGGCCCCCGGCCTCGGCCGCCTCCGCCAGCCCGATCGTCTCGCGCAGTGTGGCGCTCTCGCTGACCCCACGGCGCCTCTCCTCGAGAAAGATCCCGAAGTGCATGAGCCCGGTTCCTCCGCCCGCGCATCTTGCGCCGGGGGGCCGGTGTCGTCAAGTCACTCGATCACCTCGTCGGCCCGGGCGAGCAGCGCGCCGGGAACGGCAGTGCGTCTCATGTCGGCTCAGTGGGCGGACATTCCACCGCGAGCCACCCCTCCGCCGCCCGCGGCGATCGCAGGCGAACGACTCGCGCGTGGGCGTGGGCCGGCTCCTGGAAAAGGCGGGGGAATTCTCGCCGATAGCGCCAGTAGGTCGTGAAGAGCCAGTGGAAGAGCGAGCGGGGAGACCAGACCATCGCGTGCTCCCAGAGATTCTCGCGGTTGCCGTTCCAGAGCACCTCGCGGGTGATCCCGCGCCGGAGGGTCCGGGCGGTCAGCCGGCCCAGGACGAGCGGGAACGGGTAGTCGAGCCACACGATCGTGTCGGCGCGCGGCCACAGCAGATCGCGGACCGCGCCGTAGTTGCCGGCCACCACCCACGCCGGGCCCGCCGTCGCCGCCTCCACCCGCGCCCGGAACGCGGCCGGCTCGGACGGCGCCCAGCCCGGGCCCCAGAAGAGCGCGTCCAGCTCCACGAAGTCGACCCCGAGCCCATCGGCGAGCCGCCGGGCGAGTGTCGACTTGCCCGCCCCGGTCGCGCCGACCATCACCACCCGTCGCGTCGGGCCGCCGGCGGCCACGTCGCCGGCTAGATCTCCGAGTAGCCGCTGCCGCGGGAGTCGACGCCCCGGCCGCGCGCGGCCTCGATCCAGCCGAACTCGCGGAGGATCTGCTGGCTGTAGGTCACTCGGCCGCTCACCCGCTCGACCGGCTCGGTGGCGAGCAGGAGCGCGGCGCGCGCCATCAGGATCGGCGGCTCCCCGCGCGGGTCGTCCAGACCGCTGACGAGGCGGTGATACACGGTGCCCGGGGTCGGCACCACCTGCGAGGGGGCGACCGAGGTGACCGAGATACCGTACTGGAACACCTCGGAGGCGAGGCCCTGGGTGAAGCGCTCGAGCGCGGCCTTCTCGGCTCCGTAGCAGGTGCCGCCGCGCGCGCCCACCGCCGGATCCGGGTAGGGCCCGCGCCCGGG
>DATGBR010000004.1:0-27968 GCA_035312605.1 Candidatus Methylomirabilota bacterium | reverse complement strand
CCGCACGCCCAGGTGCTCCGCGAGCGTTCCCACCAGCAGCGAGCCGAACGGGGTCATCCCGGCATTGGCCAGCGCGTAGAGCCCCATCACCCGCCCGCGGAGCGCGTCCGGGGTGGTGAGCTGGAGCGTGGTGTTGCAACCGGTCGAGAAGAGGATCTGACAGAAGCCGAGCGCAACCAGCAGGACCGCGGCGCTCGCGAAGTGATCCACCAGCCCGAGCGACGCGGTCCCCGCGCTCAGCACGGTCGCGGAGACGGCCAGGAACCGGAGCGAGGGCCGGCCCCGCCGCAGCAGGGTCAGCCCGATCCCCGCCAGCACCGCGCCCGCGCCGAGCGACGACATGAGCAGGCCGAACCCGTGCGCCCCCTCGCCGAGCACGTCCTTGGCGATCAGCGGCACCACCACGTTGAAGTTGAGCACGAGGATGCTGACCGCGACGATCAGGGTCAGGGTGAACGCGACCGGCGGCGTTCGCGCCGCGTAGGCCAGCGCGCCCGACACCCCGGCCCGGATGCCGAGCTGCCCGGCCGGATCGGGGTCGCCGGGAGTCCGGGTCGCGAGCAGCGCGGCCAGCACCGCGACGAAGCTCAGGCCGTTCAGGAGAAAGGCGAAGGCGACCCCGAACCGGGCGATGAGCAGGCCGGCCACCGCGGGCCCGACGATGCGCGCGCCGTTGAAGACCAGCGAGTTGAGCGCGACCGCGTTTGCCAGATCGGGGCGGCCCACGAGGTCCGTGATGTAGGACTGGCGGGCCGGGATGTCGATGGCGCGGCCGAGGCCGTAGATCGCGGCCAGGACCGCCACGTGCCAGTAGCGCACCTGCCCGCTCCAGACCAGGGCGGCCAGCACGAAGGCCTGGCCCATCATCGCGGCCTGGGTCAGCAGGATGATGCGCCGCTTGGGGAAGCGATCGCTGAGCGCGCCGCCCACCGGCGAGAAGAGCAGGATCGGGGTGAACTGGAGCGCGGTCACCAGCCCCAGATGGAACGGCGACCCGGTCAGCTCGAGCACGAGCCACGCCTGTCCCACGCTCTGCATCCACGTGCCGATCAGCGAGACGAGCTGGCCGCTCCAGAAGAGCCGGAAGTCGCGGTGGCGCAGCGCGGCCAGGCGCGCCGGGCTCGGACCCGCGGGAGGCGTCACGCGCGCCGCCGGCTCAGCCCGCGGCGGCGGCGCGGGCCGCGGCCAGGCGCGCCGCGCGCTCGTGCAGCGACGGCGAGCCGAGCCGCTCGGCCCAGGCCGCGAAGCTCGCGCGTGGCCCCGTCCACCGGAGTGAGTCGACGTCGACGCCGATCGGCGCGTCGGCGCGCAGGGTGGCGAGCGTGCGGAAGAGCCGGGCGCGCTCGCGCTGCTCGGCGAGGGTCGCGGCCAGGCGCGCGGCGCCACGCACCGGCACGTCCCACGCGGCGGCCTGCTCCGGGATGGACTCGAGGTGGCCATAGCGCGCCAGCACCGCCGCGGCGGACGCGGCGCCCCAGCCGGGCAGGCCGGGAAAGCCGTCCGCACTGTCGCCCACCAGCGCGAGCCAGTCGGGGATCGAGGCGGGCGGCACCCCGAACTTCTTCACCACCCCGACCTCGTCGCGGATCTCGCGTCGGCGGCGATCGAGCTGCACGACCCGGTCGCCGCGGACGCACTGGGCCAGGTCCTTGTCCGGCGTGCACACGATCACCTGCGTCACCCGCGCGTCGGCCGCCGCCATCGCCGCCGCCGCGCCGAGGGCATCGTCGGCCTCGAACTCGACCATGGCCCAGACGACCACTCCGAGCGCGGCCAGCGCCTCCTCCAGCGGCTCGAACTGGGCGTAGAGCAGCGGGTCGATGCCCTCGCCGGTCTTGTACCCGGGCCAGAGCGCGTTGCGGAACGACTCGATGACGTGGTCGGTGGCCACCCCCACGTGAGTCGCCCCCTCTTCCAGCATCCCCAGGATCGAGCCGACGACGCCGCGCACCGCGCGCAGCTCCGGCGGCGCGCTCCGGTCAAACGCGGCGGCGGGCGAGAGGAAGTAGCGGAACAGCTCGTAGGTCCCGTCGACCAGGTGGACGATCACGGCGAGAACGATACGCCACGGCGGCCACCGGACGCGGTAGAATCGGCCTCGCCATGAAGATCCGCATCGGGGTGGGGGCCGGGGGCGCGTCCGCCAGCGCGGAGGCGCTGGGCGAGCTGGTGGGAAGTCTCGACGGGCTCGGCTTCGATTCCCTCTGGCTCTCCGAGGTGCTGACCGGTCCGGTGCTCGATCCGATGGTGGGCCTCGCCTGGGCCGCCGCGAGCAACCCGCGGCTCAAGATCGGAACCACCGCCCTGCTCCCGGGGCGCAACGTGCTGCGGCTCGCCAAGCAGCTCGCGAGCCTCGACCGGCTGTCGGGCGGGCGCCTGCTCGTCACCCTGGTGCCCGGCCTCACCTATCCCCCGGAGCGCGAGGCCATTGGGGTCGAGCCCAGGCAGCGCGGCGCCGTCATCGACGACGCGCTCCCGCTGCTGCGGCGGCTCTGGGCCGGCGAGACGGTGAGCCACGATGGCCCCGCCGGGCATTTCCACGACGTCCGCCTGTCGCCCCTGCCCGTGCAGCGGCCGCTCGAGGTGTGGCTCGGCGGCAACGTGCCCGCCGCGCTCGAGCGATGCGGCCGGCTCTCGGACGGCTGGCTGCCGTCGCTCTGCACGCCGGAGGAGGCCGCGGCGGGGCGCACCGTGATCGAGGAGGCCGCGGCGCGGGCCGGGCGCGCCATCAGCCCGGAGCACTTCGGCATGAGCGTGGGCTACGCGAGCGCGCCGATCGATCCGGACACCGCGCGCACGATGGCGGCCCGCCGGCCTCGCTCGCTCGAGCTGACCCCGGTGGGCTACCCCGCGCTGCGGAAGACGCTGGAGCAGTTCATCGCGGTCGGCTTCTCGAAGTTCGTCGTGCGGCCGGTGGCCGCGCCCCGCTCGTGGCGCGCGGAGCTCGAGGCGCTCGCCGCCGCGGTGGGCGATCTGCAGACCTGATGATCCGCGCGGTCGACGTCACGGCCGAGCTGGCCGGGCTCACGACGCTGCGTGGGCGCCGCGCGAGCACCCCGGCCGACCAGGTGAAGGCCGCCTTCACGGTGCTGGCGCCCTTTCGCGACGGGAGCGTCTTCGCGGGGCGCTTCTCCGGGGAGACCGCCTGGGAGCGGCATACCAAGGGCGACGAGCTGGTGCAGATCCTCGACGGCGCCGCGACCCTCACGGTCATGACCGCGGACGGGCCGCAGGCCGTCGCGCTCTCCGCCGGAATGTTGATCGTGGTGCCGCAGGGGCACTGGCACCGGTTCCAGGCGCCCGACGGCGTGACGGTCCTGAGCGCCACGCCCCAGCCCACCGAGCACACCGCCGCCGCGGATCCGCGAGACGCGGGCTAGCTCGGCCGGGCCGCGCGCCGGACGAGGACCGCGAGCGACCAGACGAAGGCGAGCGCCCCGGCCGCCGCGAGCAGCGGGGCGACCGTCGAGGTCAGCGCGGTCGCCACGCCGGTCGCCAGCGCCATGGCCAGCATCGCGGCCGCGAGGGCCCCGGCGCCGAGCCCGATGAAGCGCCCGAGCGTCGCGCCGACGACCCGACCGTGAAGGCTCGCTCCGCGAGCGCGGGCGGAGAGATCCACCGCTCCCAGCAGGAGGAGCAGCGCGAGCCCGAAGCCGAGCGCGGCCCCCACGTCGACGGGCCGCCGCTCGATGCCGAGCGCCGCCGCGTAGCCGAGCAGGAACACGACCGCGGCGGCCGTGGCGGCCCACCGCCAGGTCGCCGCGATCGCCACCGCCGACAGGCCGACCGCGAGCAGGCCCACCCCGATCACCGGTGGCGCCGGCGTGGTCAGCCGGAGGAGCAGGAAGAGCGCGCCGGCCGACGCGGCGGCGAGGAGCCGCGTCATCCCGCGCTCGCGAGGCGGACACGCCGCCTCGGCACCGACACGAGGGCCGCCTCGAGCGGTGCCGGCGGGCACCACACGAGCACCGGCAGGCCGTGGCGGCGCAGCTCGGTGAGATCCGCCCGGCGCTCGAGGGCCCAGAGCCGTCCGGCCAGGTCGTCGGCGGGCGACGGAGGCATCGCGGCGCGCGTGACCGCCACCGGGGAGACGACCAGCACGACCAGGTCGAAGCCCCGCGCGGCGAGGTCGAGCACCGCCTTCGCGAAGCGCCGGTCGAGCAGCGGCGTGATCGCGAGCACCAGGGCCTGGGGCGACAGTACTCGCGCCGGGACGCGCTGCAGATCCTTGGCCACGTAGGTGAACACCACGTCGGCCCGCACGAGGCCGTCGGCCAGGCGCTCGTACTGGACCGGTCCCGACCCGGGCCTCACCCAGCTCAGCACCCCGCCGTAGGTGATGAGCCCGACGCGGTCCTTCCGGGCGAGATAGGCGGTGGCCAGCGAGGCCGCCGCGCGCACGCCCTGGTCGAGCGTGGTCTCGGGCGGCGCGCCCACCTCGGCGAGCGTGTCGAGCATGAGGACCACGTCCGCGTTGCGCTCGCGATGCCGCTGGGTGACGTAGAGCTGGCCCAGGCGCAGCGACGCCCGCCAGTTGACCTGCTTGATCCGGTCGCCGGGCGCGAACTGGCGCACGTCGCCCGGCTCGATGCCTTCCCCGAGCGCGGAGGAGACGTAGTCACCGACCGACGGCTGGGTGTGGAACGGCCGCGGCAGGCTGCGGAGCGGGACGATCCGCGGATAGACCCGCACCACCATCGGGTCGACGTGGCGATACTCCCAGGTGCGCAGGCCGAGCCGATCGCGGACCCGGACCGTGACCGCCCCGAGGTCGTGCACCCCGCGCCGCGGGAAGCGCACGTCGTAGCACCACTCGACCGCGTCGCCGGCGCGAAGGGTCATCAGCGCGCGGGGGCGGCCCGACCCGAGCACGGCGCCGGGCGGCAGCGGACCGAGCAGCTCGACGAGCGCGACGGGCGTGCGCGCCCCGACCGTCACGGTCACGGTCAGCGCGTCGCCCTCGAAGAGGCGATCGCTCGAGATCCGGTGCGCGATCGAGCAGGCCGGCCGCGAGCCCCGGCGGCCGAGCGCGACGAGCACCAGCGCGCCCGGCAGCGCGACGAGGAAGAGCTCGGGCCGCGCGAGCAGGACCGCGAGCGAGACCGCCCACCCGGCGACCGCCAGGATCGAGAGCGCGAGCGGGGTGACCTGGCCCGTCACCGGGCCTCCGGCCCCGGCGCCGGCACCTGCTCCAGCAGGCTCTCCACGACCTGGGTCGCGGAGATGCGGGCGGCCCACAGCTCGGGCTTGAGGATCAGCCGGTGGGCGAGGGCGGGCACCGCCATGGCCTTCACGTCGTCCGGCAGCACGAAGTCGCGACGCGCGAGCGCCGCGGTGGCGCGGGCCAGCTTGAGCAGCGCCAGCGTGCCGCGCGGGGAGGCGCCGAGGGCCACGCGCGGATCGGAGCGGGTGGCCTGCACGAGGTCCACGATGTAGCGCTCGGTGACCGCCGCCACGTGCACCTCCTCGAGACAGCCCTGCATGGCGCCGAGCTCCGCGCGCGAGATCACCGGGGCGATGCTGACCGCATCCTCCCGGCGTCGCCGCCGCCGGGCCAGGATCTCGACCTCGTCGTCGCGGTCCGGGTAGCCCACGCGAAGGCGCATCAGGAAGCGGTCGAGCTGGGCCTCCGGCAGCGGATAGGTTCCCTCCAGCTCGATCGGGTTCTGGGTGGCGATCACCAGGAACGGCGCCTCGAGCGGGAAGCGCTCGCCCTCGACGGTGACCTGGGACTCCTGCATCGCCTCGAGGAGCGCGCTCTGCGTCTTGGGCGTGGCCCGGTTGATCTCGTCGGCCAGGAGCAGGTTGGTGAAGACGGGACCGCGCCGGAACTCGAAGCGCCCCTCCCGCTGGTCGTAGAGGAAGCTTCCCGTGATGTCGCTGGGCAGGAGGTCGGGCGTGAACTGGATCCGCTTGAACCCGAGATCGAGGCTCTGGGAGACGAGCCGGGCGATGAGCGTCTTGGCGAGTCCGGGGTAGTCCTCGATCAGGATGTGCCCGTTGGCGAGGATCCCGGCCAGGATCTGCCGGAGCACGTCGACCTTGCCCACGATCACCTGGCCGAGCGCGGCGAGCACGTCCTGCCCGCGGTCGGCCACCGTCTCGAGCTTCACGGGCGCCCCTCGATCCGGGTGACGAGACGCTCGATGGCCGCGAGCGAGGGCCCGCGCCGGATCGGCCCGCGCGGTTCCGCCGGGCGCGGGAGATCCGGCCCCGCCAGCGCGGAGAGCCGCGGCCAGAGAACCACGTCGAAGTAGCGCCGCCTGCGGGTGCTCGCGACCAGGTCGTCGCGCAGCCGGAGGAAGCGCGGATCGAGGGTCAGCTCGGGCGCCGGCTCCGGCGGGGCCTCGAAGGGAGAGAGCCCGGGCGCCGCGACGGCGTCTCGCGCCCAGGCTCGCGCGCGGGCGCAGCCGATCGCGACGGCCGCCGCGCACGCGAGGCGCGCGGCCACCGGCCGCCACGCGGGCGAGATCGTGAGGTAGGCGGGCAGCGCCGCGAGGGCGAGCAGGCTGAGCCCGACGATACGCGCGAGGAGACGGGGTCCCGGGTGTCTAGCCCGCGCCGGCATCGTCCTCGCTCGTCGCCGTCGCGCTCCGGATCTCGTGCAGGGCGTCGACCGCGCGATCCCGCTCGGGCGGGCCGAGCGGGTGATGGCTGAATCGCGCCAGCTCGAAGAGGCCGGTGAGGGTCGGCACCGCCGCGCGCGGAAGCGAGAGGCGGGCGAGGACCTCCCGCATGAACTCGGTCGGGGTGAGCCAGGGCCTGCGCTCGAGCCCGGAGTCGGCCGCCACACGCTCGAACCGCGCGTAGCAGCGGACGATGGCGCGACGCGGATCGCCCTCGGCGCGCAGATCGTCCAGGCTCTCCTCCACCGCGGTCTGGAGCGGCGCCCCTGGCATCGCGGGGTCGGCGTCCTCGCGGTCGGGGGCCAGGCGATCGCCGAGCGCGCTCCAGAGGGCGAGACCGAGCGCGCCGAGGCCGGCCATCACCGCGAGGCTCCCGAAGACCCAGTTGAGGAGCGCGGGCGCGGTCAGGGCCTCCATGTCCGGCAGCCCCAGTCCGCTCGCCAATCCACCCGTCCCCACGAAGAGCCCACCCTCGAGCACCGCGCGGCGCCACAGGTACGCGAGGACCGCCACGTTGACCAGGGAGAGGAGCAGCGTGACCCGGCGCAGCCACGGCGGGACCGGGGTCGGCTCCTCCACCGGCGCCCCGTCGTCCTCCCGGTTACGCTTCGACAGCGCGCGACGCACGAGATCGCCGAGGAATACTACGAGGGCCAGGCCGAACAGGGCCAGGATCGCGGCCGTCACCGGCCCGGGCAGCCGGATGGCGCCGGTCACGTGATCGCCCTCGGGGACCGACCCGGCCATCCGCAGGACGGCGGCCAGGGCGATCACGAAGCCGGTGCCGAGACCGGCCCAGGCGAGTAGAGGCGACACGGGCGCCACCATGCCGGTTCGCGCGACGCTGCGCAAGGTCTTTTTGCCAGTAATATCGGGCATTCTCGGGCAACGGGTTTTCGGGATCGCGTGTCGATCCCGAGTCGGACCATTCGACCATAGTGCGAAAGGAGCACACGCGCATGATCTGGAAGATCCTCATCGCACTCGTCGTGATCGTCGTCGGACTCGTGGGGGTGATCACGCTGCAGCCCGCCCGGTACCGCGTCTCGCGGTCGACCACCATCGCCGCGCCCGCCCCGGTGGTCTTCGCCCAGGTGAACGATTTCCACAAGTGGAGCGCGTGGTCGCCGTGGGAGAAGATCGACCCCGCGATGAAGCGGACCTACGAGGGCCCGCCCGCGGGAGTGGGGGCGAGCTACGCGTGGGTGGGCACCCGCGAGGTAGGCGAGGGACGGATGACGATCGTGGAGAGTCGCCCGGGCGACCTGATCCACGCCAAGCTCGAGTTCGTGAAGCCCTTCGCGGGCACCAGCGTCGCGGAATTCACTTTCAAACCCGACGGCGAGCGGACCCTGGTGACGTGGAGCATGACCGGCGACAAGAATTTCATCGCCAAGGCGATCCACCTCGTTATGAGCATGGACCGGATGATCGGCGACCAGTTCGACAAGGGCCTCGCCGCGATGAAGACGGTAGCGGAAGCGGCGCCCCGGTCCTAGGAATCCGGCCGCCGACGGCTGGCTACCGGTGCGAGAGCTTCACCGCCACGCGGCGGCAGAGCGCCTCGTCGGGAGTGGAGACGGTCGCGGATATGGTCGCCCGGATGGAACAGCTCCGGGACGTCGTGCAGTAGGCCCCGGCTCAAGCGCCCGGGTTCAACCGCGGATCGCTCACCAGCGTCCAGTCGTCCACCCCGTCGATGCTGGGCACCGCCGCGGTGGTCGTGGTCTGCGTCCGTCCCTTGCTGGGCGAGAACCAGACGAACTCCTTCGAGGCCGGGCCACCCGCCCCGGCCGCCTCGATCTCGGGCCCGCTCGCCCCGCTCTCGCGGCGCTCCACCTTGCGCGCCCGCTTGGCTTCCTGCTTGGCCTTGCGCTGGTCTTCCTTGCGGCGGCGATCGCCGCGGTACATCCCCGGTCTTTTTTGAGCCATTCCGCTCCTTTCTCGCTCTCCCTACTTTACATGACGGGCCGGACCACCCCGAGTATTGCACAGGCGGGAGCCGCTCCGCGTGTCCGCGTTCCCGATCCGCCCCGCCCGGCTATTGGACATTGGTCCAATAGGCCCGCCGCGCGCGCGCTGTTAATGTGAAAGCGTCTCGCACAAGGAGGAGATCTCGCATGCTACCGCCACTTCCGAAGGAAGGTCCACGTCGAGTGTGTGACGGATGCGGCAAGGCCAACTTCCTGCCCTACTCCATCCGGACCGGAGCGCCGGTCAGCGCGACAGAGCGCCGCTATTGCTCGCTCAGTTGCGCCCAGCTCCACTTCCCTAGCTTCAAGGGTGGGAGCTCGGGGCGATGAGGAGGCCGCGCGTGGCCCGCGCGGCCTCAGGGGGTCGGCCGCGCGCGCTCACTCCGGCTCGGCAGATCCAGGCGCCCCAGCTGCCGGATCGCGGCGCCCATGCTCGCCAGCAGCACGCTCTCGACGTCGCCGACGGCGGGAGGCGGCTCCCACTCCAGGCTGGCGGTCCGTCGTTGGCCGTTGACGTTGATCCGCAGGAGCAGGCGCCCGCCCAGCCGCATGAGCCCCTCCAGGATCCCGTCCTCGGGCACCGCGGATGCGTCGCCCGGCCCGAGTGATTCCACCCACCGGCCCGGCCAGACCGTCTCTCCCGTTCGATGCGTGAGATCGCCCAGTCTCATTTTATTGTTCTTATTCAACTTATATCACGGTAGAGGCCTCGGTGCCACTGCGCGATCCCCGGTTCGCCGCTCCCTCGTCCCCATTCACGCCGGGGACCCAGGAGCCCATCCGGGCCGACCTCTTCAGCCCCGAACGACTCGAGGAGCACGCGGAATCGATCGCGCTCGATCGGGTCCTGGCCCGGGGAAAGGCCGGCCGCCGCCTCTCGCCCCGAGTCCGAGACAGCGGACGTGTTCTGCTCCAGTGCTATCGAGAGATCGCGGCGGTGATCCGCGACGAAGGGGCGACGACTCCGGCCGCGGAGTGGTTCGTCGACAACTTCCACGTGGTGGACGCGGTGGTGCGGCAGGTCCGGGAGGACTTGCCTCCGGGGTTCTACCGCCAGCTGCCCAAGCTCGCGGAGGGCCCGCTGCAAGGGTATCCCCGCGTGCTCGGACTGGCCTGGGCCTTCGTCGCGCACACCGACAGCCGCCTCGAGCCCGAGACCCTCCAGCGCTTCGTCCGCGGATTTCAGCGGGCCCAGCCCCTGACCGTCGGCGAGCTGTGGGCCGTCCCGATCGCCCTCCGCATCGTGCTCGTGGAGAACCTGCGTCGGCTGGCCGAGCGCATCGTCACCGGACGCGCGGCCCGCCAGGCCGCCGACGCCCTCGCGAACGATCTCCTCGGCCTGGGTGGCCGCCCCCGTCGACCGCTCGCGTTCCAGGGGCTCGACGCCGCTTCCCGGTCCACCGCCTTCACGGTCGAGCTGGTGCAGCGCCTGCGTGATCAAGATCCGCAGTCGACTCCCGCGCTGCGGTGGCTCGACGAGCAGATCTCCACCCGCGGACAATCGCCGGACGAGCTCGTCCAGACCGAGCACCAGAACCAGGCCGCGATGAACGTGACGGTCCGCAACGTGATCACCAGCATGCGAATGATGTCGACCCTCGACTGGGCCGACTTCTTCGAGAGCGTCAGCCTCGTCGACGTCACCCTGCGGGCCGGCACGTCCTTCGGAGCCATGGACTTCGCGACCCGCGACCAGTACCGTCACGCGATCGAGGATCTCGCCCGGTCCTCGGCCCGCTCCGAGCTCGAGGTCACCCGCCTGGCGATGGCCGCCGCGAAGCGAGCCGCCTCCGCCGCGCAGCGGGCCGGCGCCCCGGTCGGGGGTCGCGCCGAGGATCCAGGCTACTACCTGATCTCGGACGGTCGACCGGTGCTCGAGAAGGAGATCGGCTACCACATTCCGATCCGGCGCTGGCTGCTGCGCGCCTTCCTGACCAGCGCGACCCCCCGCTACCTCGCCACCATCGCGGTGGTGACCGGCTTGCTCCTCGCGCTTCCCCTCCTCGCCGCGCACGCCTCCGGCACGCCGGTCGCCGGGCTGGCCCTGCTCGCCCTGCTCGCGCTCATCCCGGCCTCCGACCTCGCGGTCGCGCTCGTCAATCGCGGGGTCATGGCGGTGCTCGGGCCGATGTCGCTGCCCCGCCTCGAGCTGCGGGACGGCGTTCCCCCGGCCCTGCGGACCCTCGTGGTGGTGCCGACCCTGCTCACGAGCGAGGCCGAGATCGCAGAGCAGGTCAGTCGTCTCGAGATCCACTTTCTCGCCAACCCGGACGGGGATCTTCACTTCGCCCTCCTCTCGGACTGGATCGACGCGCCCACCGAGACGACACCCGAGGACGATCGGCTCCTCGCCGCGGCCCGTGACGGCATCTCCCGCCTCAATGCCCGCAACGGGCCCGCGCCCGCCGCGGGGCCGCGCTTCCTCCTGCTCCATCGCAAGCGGCTCTGGAACGCGGGCGAGGGCACGTGGATGGGATGGGAGCGCAAGCGCGGGAAGCTCGACGAGCTGAACCACCTCCTCGCGGGCGCGAGTGACACCACGTTCACCGCGCCCCCCGGGCGCCGACCCGAGGTCCCCGCGGGAGTCCGCTACGTGATCACCCTCGACGCCGACACCCGGCTGCCGCGCGGGGCCGCCACCCGGCTCGTCGGCACCATGGCCCACCCGCTGAACCGGCCGGTCTTCGATGCCCGATCGGGTCGCGTCGTCGACGGCTACGCCGTGCTCCAGCCCCGGGTCACCCCCACGATCCCCACCGAGCGCGGCACATCCTTCTTCCAGCGGATCTTCGCCGGACCCGGTGGGATCGACCCGTACGCCTCCGCGACCTCCGACGTCTACCAGGATCTCCTCGGCGAAGGCTCGTACACCGGGAAGGGCATCTACGACGTCGCGGCCTTCACCGCGGCCCTCGAGGGCCGGGTCCCCGAGAACTCCCTCCTGAGCCACGATCTCTTCGAAGGCATCTTCGCCCGGGCGGGCCTCGTCACCGACATCGAGCTCTTCGAGGAGTTTCCGACCGACTACGAGGTTGCAGCGGGCCGCCAGTACCGCTGGGCGCGCGGGGACTGGCAGCTCCTCCCATGGATCATCAAGGGAGACGTGGTGGGCGGCGAGCGCGCCGGGAGCCTCCCGCTCATCGGCGCGTGGAAGATCGTCGACAACCTTCGCCGGACGTCGTCGCCCCCCGCGGCCTGGCTGGCCCTCGTGGCGGCGTGGACGCTCCCGGGCAGCTCGGCCCTCGTGTGGACCGCGTTCGTCCTGGCCACCCTCGGACTTCCCGCCCTCCTGCCCGCGCTCGCCGAGATCGTCCCCAGACGATCGGGGGTCTCGAAGCGGACTCACGTCCGCAGCGTGGGGCGGAGCTTCGCCCTCGCCTCGTCCCAGATCGCGCTCGGCATCACCTTCCTCGCCCACCAGGCGTGGCTCATGACCGACGCGATCACGCGGACCCTCGTCCGTCTCTACCTGACCCGTCGGCGCCTCCTCGAGTGGACGACCGCGGCCCAGACCAAGTCGGAGCTGTCCCGCGCCATGACCGGGGTCTACCGTCGCATGCGCGCCCCTCTGATCCTCGCCGTCTCCGGCGGGGCCCTCGTCGCCCTCCTGCGCCCGGAGCACACCGTGATCGCGGCGCCGTTCGTCCTGGCGTGGGCACTCTCACCGATGGTCGCCCGCTGGGTGAGCCGCCCGCCAAGCCCGTCGACGACGCGGATCCTCTCCTCCTCGGATCGCCAGGCCCTCCGCTCGACGGCCCGCCGGACCTGGCGCTTCTTCGAGACCTTCGTCGGGGCGGACGACGCCTTCCTCCCGCCCGACAACTTCCAGGAGGATCCGAAGCCCACCGTCGCCCATCGCACGTCGCCCACCAACATCGGGCTCTACCTGCTCTCCGTCATCGCCGCGCGCGACTTCGGCTGGCTCGGCATCCTCGAGACCCTCGACCGCCTGGAGGCCACCCTGGCCACGCTGCTCCGCCTCCAGCGCTTCCGGGGCCACTTCTACAACTGGTACGACACCGGCGGCCTCCAGCCGCTGGAGCCCCGCTACGTGTCCACTGTCGACAGCGGAAACCTCGCCGCCCATCTGCTCACCCTCGGCAATGCCTGCCGCGCCGCGGTCCACGCTCCGGTGCTGGATCCCGGCCGGTTCGGCGGGCTCCGGGACGCGGTGCTCCTCGTCGAGGAAGCCGCGAGCGTGCTCGCGGATGACCGGCGCACCCAGACCGTGCCCCGCCGCGATCTCGCCGAGACCTGCGCGGTCCTGACCGCGGCCCTCCATGAGTCGCCGACGGACCCGGCCGAATGGGCCGCTCGCGTCCGTCATCTCGCCCTCCACGCCGACACTCTCGTGGACATGTCGCGCGCGCTGACCGCCGAGCGCGGGGATCCCGTCGATTCCGACGTGCAGGTCTGGGCCCAGGCCGCGCGTACCACCATCGCCGGTCACGAGCGTGACCTGCAAACGCTCCTGCCGTGGGCGACCGTCGAGGCCTCCCCGGCCGATCCTTCGGCGCTCGCCGCCCTCCGGTCCTCGTCGCCCACTCCGGGCGACCTCCCCGACCGTTGCCGGGTCGCGATCGCCGAGGTCAGAACCCTTCGCGAGACGACCAGGCGCGAGGGTCCGGAGGGTGGAGAGGCGATCCGGCGCCTCGACGAGGCGATCGACAGCCTGGAGCGCTCCGCGGCGGCCGCCGACACCCTCGTCCGTCGCCTCCTGGTGATCGCCCACACCACCCAGGAGCTGGCCGACGCGATGCAGTTCGGTTTCCTCTTCGACCCGTCTCGCAAGATCTTCTCCATTGGCTACCGCGTCACCGACGGTACCCTCGACGCGAGCGCGTACGATCTGCTCGCCTCCGAAGCCCGGCTCGCCAGCTTCATCGCCATCGCCAAGGGCGACGTGCCGGTCTCGCACTGGTTCCACCTCGGCCGGCCGATGACCCCGGTCGGTGTCGGCTCGGCCCTCGTGTCGTGGTCCGGCTCGATGTTCGAGTACCTGATGCCGGCGCTCGTCATGCACTCCCCCTCGGGCAGCCTGCTCGAGGAGACCTACCGTCTCGTGGTCCGCCGCCACATGACGTACGGCGCGGAACACGACGTGCCCTGGGGCATCTCCGAGTCGGCCTACAACGTGCGCGACCTGGATCTCACCTACCAGTACTCGAACTTCGGCGTCCCGGGGCTCGGCCTCGAGCGCGGGCTCGGGGAGGATATGGTGGTCGCGCCCTACGCGACCGCCCTCGCCGCGATGGTCGACCCGGGGGCCGCGACCCGGAACCTCGCCGCGCTCGTGGCGGCGGGAGCCCGCGGGCCGTTCGGCTTCTACGAGGCGCTCGACTACACGCGGTCCCGGCTCCCGGAAGGGACCTCGGTGGCCACCGTGCAAGCCTACATGGCGCACCACCAGGGCATGACCGTCGTCGCCCTCGCGAACGTGCTCCACGACGGGGTGATGCGGGCGCGGTTCCACGCGGAGCCGATCGTCCAGGCGACCGACCTGCTCCTGCAAGAGCGGGCGCCGCGGGACGTCGCGGTCGCACGCCCTCGGGTCGAAGACGTGCACGCGGCGGCCCACGTCCGCGATTTCGTCGAGCCGGCCTTCCGGCAGTTCACGAGCCCCCACGGCCCCGCTCCCCGGACCCACCTCCTGTCGAACGGGCGGTACGCGGTGATGCTGACCACCGCGGGATCCGGCTACAGCCGCTGCGGTGCTCTCGGGATCACTCGCTGGCGGGAGGACGTCACGCGCGACAACTGGGGGAGCTACATCTTCCTGCGCGACGTCCACAGCGGCGCGGTGTGGTCGGCCGGTTACCAGCCCACCGGGGCCGAGCCGGACACCTATCGGGTGACCTTCTCCGAGGACCGGGCGGAGTTCCATCGTCGCGACGGCACGATCACCACCACGCTCGAGGTGCTCGTCTCGCCCGAGGACGATGCCGAGATCCGGCGCGTCTCGGTCACGAATCTGGGACCGCAGCTGCGCGAGATCGAGGTGACGTCCTACGCCGAGCTGGTGCTGGCTTCCCCCGCCGCGGACGCCGCCCACCCGGTCTTCTCCAATCTCTTCGTCCAGACCGAATCCCTCGCCGACCTCGGCGCCCTGCTGGCCACCCGCCGCACCCGCTCCGAGTCCGAGGCGTCCGTCTGGGCGGCCCATACCGTGGCCATCGAGGGACAGGCCGGCGGGGGCGCCCAATACGAGACCGACCGGGGGCGCTTCCTCGGACGGGGCCGGACGATCCGCACGCCGATGGCGGTCATCGACGGACGGCCCCTGTCGAACACCGCGGGCTCGGTGCTCGATCCGATCTTCAGCCTGAGGCGCCGGATCCGGCTCGCGTCGGGAGAGAGCGCCCGCGTCATCTTCTCCACCCTCGTCGCCTCGTCGCGCGACGCCGCGGTGGCGCTCGCCGACAAGTATCGCGATCCGGCGACGTTCGAGCGCACGGTGACCCTGGCCTGGACGCAGGCGCAGGTCCAGTGCCACCACCTCGGCATCGACGCGGACGAGGCCCATCTCTTCCAGAACCTGGCGAGTCGCGTGCTCTACTCCGACCCGGCGCTGCGCCCATCGGCGGACGTGCTGAGCCGGGCCACGTCGGGGCCGGCCGCCCTGTGGGCCCAGCAGATCTCCGGCGAGCTCCCGATCGTCCTGGTCCGGATCGACGAGCCCGAGGACCGGGCGATCGTCCGCCAGCTCCTCCGCGCGCACGAATACTGGCGCGTGAAAGGCCTGGCCATCGATCTCGTCATCGTGAACGAGAAGGCACACTCCTATACGCAGGAGCTCCAGGCCTCCCTGGAGGCGCTGCTGCGGACGAGCCAGTCGGCGCGGCGAGACGAGCGGGTGGACGCGCGCGGCAATGTCTTCATCCTGCGGAAGGATCTGCTGACGCCGAACGACCACGCCGCGCTGCAAATGGCGGCCCGGGCGGTCCTCCTGAGTCGGCAGGGCACCCTCGCCGAGCAGCTCGCGCGGGCCGAGCCCGCTCCGGACCCGGCCGCTCCGCGGAGGCGCCCACTCCGGCCGGAAGCGCCCGGGAATGTCCCGTCTCCGCGACAGGAATCCGAGTTCTTCAACGGCCTCGGCGGCTTCGTCGACGACGGCCGCGAATACGTCACCGTCCTCGGAGAAGGGCAATGGACCCCGGCGCCCTGGGTCAACGTCGTCGCCAATCCGGCGTTCGGATTCCAGGTCTCCGAGTCGGGCGCCGGCTACACCTGGTCGCTCAACAGCCGGGAGAACCAGCTGACTCCGTGGTCCAACGATCCGGTCGGCGATTCCCCCGGTGAGACGATCTACATCCGGGACGAAGAGACGGGCGAGCTGTGGACTCCGACCCTGCTCCCCATCCGCGAAGATGCCTCGGCCTATGTCGCCCGGCATGGGCAGGGTTATACCTCCTTCGAGCACACCTCTCACGGCATCGGGGCGCGTCTGCTGCAGTTCGTGCCCCGCGAAGACCCGATCAAGATCTCCCGGCTGACCCTCGAGAATCTCTCCGGTCGGTCGCGCCGGCTGTCGGTGACCGCGTACGTGGAGTGGGTGCTGGGCGCCCTCCGTAGCACGACCGCGCCGTTCGTGGCCACCGAGATCGACCCTCGGACCGGCGCGCTGTTCGCCCGCAACGCGTGGAGCCCGGAGTTCGGGGAACGAGTCGCCTTCGCCGATCTCGGAGGTCGCCAGACCGGGTGGACCGGCGATCGAGCCGAGGTCCTCGGCCGCAACGGGACCCTGGACCATCCCGCCCTGCTGGAGCGTGGAGGTCGGCCGTCGGGTCGCGTCGGCGCGGGTCTCGATCCCTGCGCCGCCCTTCAGACCGTGATCGATCTGCCGCCCGGAGGTCGTGAGGAGGTCGTGTTCTTCCTCGGCCAGGGCTCCTCGCCGGCCGAGGCCCGCACCCTCGTCGAGCGGTATCGCGCCGACGACCTCGACGCCACGCTGGAGGCGGTTCGGACCCAGTGGGACGACACCCTCGGCGCGGTCCAGGTCAAGACCCCGGATCGCTCCATGGACCTCATGCTGAACCGCTGGCTCCTCTATCAGACGCTCGGCTGCCGGGTGTGGGCGCGATCCGCCTTCTACCAGGCGGGGGGCGCCTACGGTTTTCGCGACCAGCTCCAGGACGTGATGGCCTTGGCCGTCGCGAAGCGCGAGGTCGCGCGCGAGCATCTCCTCCGGGCCGCAGGCCATCAGTTCGTCGAGGGCGACGTCCAGCACTGGTGGCATCCTCCCTCCGGTCGAGGCGTGCGCACCCGGATCTCGGATGACGCGGCCTGGCTGCCCTACGCGGTCACGCACCACCTCGAGGCCACCGGCGACGCGACCCTCCTGGACGAGATCGTGCCCTTCCTCGCGGGCCCCCCGATCCCTCCCGGACAGGACGACGCCTACTTCCAGCCCACCGTCTCCGCCGAGCGGGCCACCCTCTTCGAGCACTGCGCCCGGGCACTCGACCGCAGCCTCGCGGTCGGCCCTCACGGCCTCCCCCTGATCGGCTCCGGGGACTGGAACGACGGGATGAACCGGGTGGGCCACGAAGGGCGGGGGGAGAGTGTCTGGCTCGGCTGGTTCCTGCACACGACGCTCTGGGAGTTCGCGCGGCTCGCCGACGCCCGCGGGGAGCGTGGGCGCGCCGACGCCTGGCGCACGCACGTGCACGCCCTCAAGGCCGCTCTCGAGGCCCACGCGTGGGACGGCGACTGGTATCGCCGCGCCTATTTCGACGACGGCACCCCGCTCGGGTCCGCCGACAGCGCGGAGTGCCGCATCGACTCCATCGCGCAGTCGTGGGGCGTGATCTCCGGCGCCGCCGAGCCCGCGCGCGCGGCGCGGGCGATGGCCGCGGTGGAGGAATATCTCGTCCGGCGAGACCAGGAGCTGATCCTGCTCTTCACCCCGCCGTTCGATCACGCACCGCTCGACCCCGGATACATCAAGGGGTATCCGCCCGGCATCCGCGAGAACGGCGGCCAGTACACCCACGCGGCCATCTGGGCCGTGATGGCCTTCGCCGCGCTCGGAAACGGGGACAAGGCCAACGAGCTCTTCTCGATCCTGAACCCGATCAATCGCGCGAGCACCCGCGCCGGCGTTCACCGCTACAAGGTGGAGCCGTACGTGGCGGTCGCCGACGTCTACGCCGAGTACCCCCACGTGGGCCGCGGGGGGTGGACGTGGTACACGGGCTCCGCGGGCTGGATGTACCGGGCCGGGCTCGAGTGGCTGCTCGGCTTCCGGCTCCGGGGCGCGGTGCTCCATCTCGATCCCTGCATCCCGCGCGCGTGGCGCCGCTTCGACATCACGTTCCGGTACCACGCGTCGCGCTACGAGATCGAGGTCCTGAACCCGAACGGGGCGACCCGCGGCATCTCGACCATCGACGTCGACGGGATTCGCCAGTCGGTCGCGGGCGGCAGCGTCCCGCTCACGAGCGACGGCGCCACCCACCGGGTCCGCGTCGTCCTCGGGTGAGCCGGCGGCGCCGCGGCGACCTAGGTCGGCCGGCGCCGGGTCAGCAGGTGGTCGAGGTGATCGGCGAAGAGGCGACGCTCCCGCGGGCCGAACGGGGCGGGCCCGTCGATGAGCGTGCCGGTCGCCCGCAGGTCCTGCATCAGGTTGCGAATGGCGAGGCGCTCGCGGACATTGTCCTCCGAGTACAGCTCACCCCGCGGGTCGAGCGCGTGGGCTCCTCGCGCGATGACCGCGGCGGCCAGCGGGATGTCGGCGGTGATCACGAGGTCTCCCGGCTCCACCTCCTGCACGATCCGGTGATCGGCCACGTCGGAGCCCTGCGACACCCGCACGGTGCGGATGAAGTCGGACGGTGGGATGCGCAGCGCGCTGTTGGCGACCAGCGTGGTCAGGACCTGCACCCGATCGGCGGCCCGGTACAGGATCTCCTTGATGACCTGGGGGCACGCGTCGGCGTCTACCCAGTTCCTCACGCGCTTCCCCCCGGAGTCACGAAGGAATGAAAGAGAACGGCCGGGCCCCGAAGGGGGACCCGGCCGTCGTTTGATACGGGGGGTGTGCTCAGGCCTTCCGAACGTTGGCGGCCTGGAGCCCCTTCGGGCCCTTGGTCACCTCGAATTCGACCTTGTCGCCCTCGGACAGGCTCTTGAAGCCCGTCCCCTGGATGGCGTTGAAGTGCACGAACACGTCCTCGCCAGCCTCCTGGGTGATGAAGCCGTAGCCCTTAGCATCGTTGAACCACTTGACCGTACCCTGAGCCATTGACACTACCTCTCTTGCGAGGCTTGCGCCTCGGTGAAACCCCGCCACCATGGCGGGGGGATCCTCCTGAAGTGGAGGAGAAACAAAAACGCCGCCGGACTTACGGTCCGCGCGGCGTTTGATCTCGACTCTCGCGACTCTGTGTTCGCAACCAATCGGCAACCGAGGGAACCTACCACTGCAGACGAGGCTACAGGCCGGCCCCACTCTTGTCAAGGGAATGCTGGGGGCCCAGCCCGACCGGAGCTCCCACGATCTCCACCAGCCCGACCGCGGCGAGGGCCCGGATCACCACCCAGGACGGGTCGAACTCGAGCCGCCGCATGCTGAACTTCGGGGCCCGCGGGTGCGCGTGATGGTTGTTGTGGAGACTCTCGCCCCCGGTCAGCCACGCCAGCACCCGCGAGTTGTACGCGGTGTTGGCGAAGTTCTGGGCCCCCCGCCAGTGGCCGAGCCCGTTGATCAGCGGCGCGACCACGAACACGTACAGGATCGCGTGCAACAGCCCGGTGAGCAGTCCCGGCCAGAGGCCGAGCAGGAGGCACAGGAGCGCGATCCCCAGCCCGAGCCCGCTCAGGCCCCGGGAGAAGAAGACGCGATCGCCCCAGTCCTCGGCGATGTCGGGCGAGAAGGTCCGGATCGTCTCCGCGTTGCGCGCCTCCCGCATGTAGTAGTAGACGTTCCAGGCCTGGACCCGCCAGAGACCGAGCAGCCGCGGGCTGTGGGGATCGCCCTCCCGATCGGTGAATGTGTGGTGCTTGCGGTGCACCGCGACCCACTCCCGGCGCGTCTGCCCCGTCGTGAGCCACAGCACGGTCCGGAATGCGGCGTCCGCCACCGGATGCAGCCGCAACGAGCGGTGCGCGAGTCCCCGGTGCAGATAGACCGACGTCGCGATGGCCGCGATCTGGGTCAGGGCCAGCGCCACCAGAGGAACCATCCAAATGGCAGACGATATCGTCATCCTCCCATCCTTCCCTCGCCGTGCCGGATCCGCTCCAGCGTCTCGGCGAGATCGTCGGCCCGCTCGATCAGCGCCCGACGACTGGCCGAGCGGTCGTCCTCCGTGGGATCGGCCCCGCCGAGATCCTCGATCGCGCCGGGGAACTCCTCGAACATCACCCCTCCACCCGCCCTTCGGATCCCGTCCAGCACGGTGCTCAGCTCTCCGCGCAGTCGCTCTTCGAGTTCGGCCATCGTCCGCCTCCGTTCGCACACCCTGTGTTGGCGCCCTCACGGTATCAGGCGGGTGTCCGAGCCGCCTATTGGACCTTGGTCCAACCGCCTCCGAGCGGTCGACGCCCGGAGCGTCACCGGCTTCATCGAGGCAACGTCCGCGAGCTGCGCAACGTGGTGGAGCGCGCGTTCATCGCCTGCGAGGGTGACGTGATCGTCCCCCGGCTCCCGCTCGGCATCTTGCCGCCGGTGGCCGCCTGGCACGTCGACCCCGACACGCTCACGATCGCGATCGGCCTGCCCCTGCGCGAGGTCCAGAAGCAGTTCGTGCTACGCACCCTGGCCGCGGAGAACAACAACAAGACGCGGGCCGCCGACCGGCTGCAAATCAGCACCAAGACCCTGCACAACATGCTCCGGCGGTGGGGAATCCTGCACCCGCAGGTGCTTCGCGGTTAGCCGGTCAGCACCCCGTCGCCCCCGGCCCCGCGATCCGATGGATGGCGTCGAGCAGGGCCTGGCCATCGAACGGCTTCCCCAGGTACCCGGCCGCCCCGGATCGCCGGATGCGCTCGCGCGTCGCGGCGTCGTCGTGCGCGGTCATGAAGATGATCGGAATGGCGACCTGGTCCGCCACCAGCTGCTCCTGCAGCTCGAACCCGTTCATGCCCTCGAGATAGATGTCGAGGACCAGGCACGCGGTGCGGGCCGACGGGGCCGACCGGAGGAACTCGGGCGCCGATGCGAACGTCTCGACGAGGTAACCCGCCGACCCGACCAATCGACGCAGGGCACGGCGCACCGACCGGTCGTCGTCCACGATGGAAATCATCGGGCCAAATGTGGGCATGGCATGGGAACACTCCACCCGATCCTACAGGGCGGGGCCGGGACTGGTAGTGGACCTTGGTCCACCCCTAGCGGCCGCGACGCCTCGACGCGCGGTCCGCTCACGATCCGGCCGCGATCACGCTCGCCTCGCCGGCGAGCCGGACCAGCTCCGCGAGGGAGCCGGCCCGCATCTTCTCCATGACCCGGGCCCGATGCACCTTGACCGTCTTTTCGCCGATGCCGAGCGCGGACCCGATCTGCTTGTTCAGCATGCCGGTCACCACCAAGGCAAAGACTCCGGCCTCTCTCGGGGTCAGGGTCTTGATGCGACTCTGGACCTCCATCAGCCGGGCCAGCTGCCGCCGGTCCGCCTGGGTCCGGGCCACCGCTTGCCGGATCGCCCCGAGGAGGACCGCCTCGTCCACCGGCTTCGTGAGGAAATCGACCGCGCCCCCCTTCATGGCCTTGACGCTCACCGGGACGTCCCGATAGCCGGTGATGAAGACGATCGACAGGCGCTGCCCGGCGGCGCGAAGCGCTTCCTGCAGGTCGAGTCCGGTCAACCCGGGCATGCGCACGTCCAGGACCAGGCAGCACGGGCCGTCGTACGGGCGGCGGGCCAGGAACTCCCCGACCGACGCGAAGGCCTCCGCCTCATAGCCAGCGGTCTTGATCAGACGCCCGAGGCTCTTGCGGACCGATGCGTCGTCGTCCACCACGAACACCAGCGGGGCGGTGGCCGCGGTCACGGCGTGCCCTTGATGACCGGCAGCGTGAACGAGAAGGTGGCCCCACACCCGGGATTGTTTCTCGCCTCTAGGTGGCCTCCGTGCGCCTCCACGATGGAGCGCGCGATGGCCAGCCCCATCCCGAGCCCGTCGGCCTTCGTGGTGTAGAACGCATGGAAGACGTGGTCCAGGTCGGCCTCGTCGATCCCGACTCCCGAGTCCTCCACCGCCACCACCACGCTCGCCGCGCCGCCGTCGACGGTCCGTAGCACCAGCGCCCGCTCGCCCTCGCCGGATTCCCGCATCGCGTCCAGCCCGTTCATGAGCAGGTTCAGGATCACCTGCTGCAGCTGCACCCGGTCGCCGCACACCGGAGGCAACTCCGGCGCGAGATCGAGCCGGATGGCGACGTTGCGGATGATCGCGTCACTGCTCACGAGCCGCGCCACCTGGCTGACCAGCTCCCCGATGTCGAGCGCCGCGAGCTCGGTATTGCTCTTCTTGAGGAAACCACGCAGCCGATGGATCACCTCGCCGGCGCGCTTGTCGTCCTCGACGATGTCGCCCAGGATCTCGCGAATCTCCCCGAGATCGCCCTTGTCGGAAGCGAGGATGCGCTGGGCGGCCTGCGCGTTGCTCAGGATCGCGGTCAGGGGCTGGTTGAGCTCGTGGGCCAGAGAGGCGGTCAGCTCCCCCATCGTCGAGACGCGCCCCACGTGGGCGAGGTCTTGCCGGAGTCGCTGCCCGTCCATCTCGGATCGGCGCCTCGACAGCGTGTTGGCGAACACGTCGCCGAGGAGGTGAAGTCGCTGGACGAACTCGTCCCGCCAGGCCCGCTCGGTCCCGACGGTGCTGAACGCGAGGGCGCCAACCACCACCCCCTCCACCGTCAGCGGCACCGCGACCTGCGACTTGACGCCGAGGCGGCGATACGTCTCCCGGTCGACCGTCGCGTCGCTTTCCGGGAGCTCATCGGTTTTCGAGAACCGGACGAGCTCCCCGCGGCGTAGACGCGTCACTACCCACGGGATCTCCTCGAATCCGATCGCCGCCGGCTGCGGCCCCACCCCGTCGGCCACCCACCAGTGCGTGACCCGCGCAGTCCGACTGTCGTCCGAGTACTCGGTCAGGTTGCCCCAATCGACCCCGAGCAGGTCGGCGATCCGGCGCAGCGCGCGCTGGATCTCGCGATCGACGTCGGCCGCCGATATGCGGCTGAAGGTCGCGACCTGCTCGGACAGCAAGGTCTCGAACCGGAGCCGCTCGCCGAGCAAGACCTCCGCCCGGCGCCGCCAGATCCGCTCGAGTATGAGTCCGATGGCGAGGACCAGCAGCGAGAGGATGAGTACCGCGCCCACGACGACCTGCCACGCGACCCAATCGCCCGACATCCCGTCGACACTATAGTCCGGCGCGGCCCCTCCGGCAACGCCCGGGACCCGGTATGCGAGCAGGTGTCAACGTGGGGCGCGCGGACGATCACCGCCCCGGCCCGCTCTCCCCGCCCTCGTCTTGCCAGGGATCGGAGGGAACCGGGAGCGGAACGCCATGGCGGTAGGCGCCGAAGCGCGCCGGTTCCGGGATCCTCTTCCGCTCGCGAATCTCGCCGGGAGGGCCGAATTCCCAGGCCCGCTCGTCCAATCCTCCGCCGAACCGCCGGGCCCCGCGGATCGGCACCTTCTCGAGGAACGCGCTCACCACCGGATCGGAGTAGACCCCGAAGGCATCCACCAGGGTTCCCCGCGCGCCGCCTCGCGCCTCGATCGCGTAGATGATGCACATGTCGTCGGGGTCCGAGACCCCTTCGAACCGGTGAAACTCCCGGATCACCAGCTCGCCCGCGCGGTAGCGCCGGCCGGTGGTGAAGGAGCGCAGATCACCACCGCCCACCCCGAAATGCTCGCCGAACCCAGCTCGGGCCAGATCCTGGATCGTCCGCGTCAGCGTCACGTCGCGCTAGCTGACCTGTCCAAGACTTGCCTTCACCTTGCTCGGCTCCATGGTCCTCGCTCCTCCTCTAGCCCCTGAACGTCAGCATCCAGCCGGGGCCCGCGTGCGCGTCGTGCAGCGTGACCACCAGCCGCCCGCGGCACCCGCTCTCGTCGCAGTCGCACGCGGTGGGCTCCACGCGCCCCGGGCACCACTCCCGCGTCGGATAGGTGATCCGCAGCGCGGAGAGCTCCGGGCACCCGGAATCGTCCAGGAAGACCAGTCGCGTTCGGTTCCCGAGCAGGGCCCCCAGCACGTGCGCGCCCGATTCTGCCCGGATCAGGGGCCGGCCGCCCGCGTCGTACAGGTGGTAGGGCCCTTCCCGCTGGCCAAACACCTGCGAAAAGATGTGCTCGTTCGTCACCGGGGCCGTCATGGCCCGACTCTAGTCGGCGCGCTTTCGGCCGCCTATTGGACCTTGGTCCACTACCACGGCCGCGGCCGAGCGCGTAGCGTGACCGTGGGAGGGACCGACATCATGGCTCAGGCAAAACACACGACGACACTGCATCCCCTGCACGACCGAGTCCTCATCAAGCGGATCGAGGACGAGCCGGCTCGGCGGGGCGCCATCATCATTCCGGACAGCGCGAAAGAGAAGCCGCAGGAGGGCAAGGTCATCGCGGTCGGCAAGGGCCGGGTGTCCGAGGACGGCAAGAAGATCCCGCTCGACGTCAAGGCGGGAGATCGCGTGCTCTTCGGAAAGTACTCCGGCAACGACATCACGCTCGACGGCCAGGACCTCCTCATCATGAAAGAGGAGGACGTCCTCGGCGTCATCGCTTCCTGACATTCGTAGTCGCAGTTAACGTGCGGTCCACATTCGCCGGAGGAATCGATCCATGTCAAAGCAGCTCCAGTTCAAAGAGGAAGCCCGCGCGGCCCTCCTCCGCGGGGTCAACGTCCTGTCCCACGCGGTCAAGGTCACCCTGGGCCCGAAGGGCCGCAACGTCGTCATCGACAAGAAGTTCGGCAGCCCCACCATCACGAAGGACGGGGTGACCGTCGCCAAGGAGATCGAGCTCAAGGACCACTTCGAGAACATGGGCGCCCAGATGCTCAAGGAGGTCGCGTCCAAGACCTCCGATATAGCGGGTGATGGCACGACAACCGCCACCGTGCTGGCCCAGGCCATCTTCCGCGCCGGCCTCAAGAACGTGACCGCGGGCGCGAACCCCACCGCGCTGCAGCGGGGCATCGAGCGCGCGGTCGAGAAGGTGGTCCTGGAGCTCCAGAAGATGTCGAAGTCCACCAAGGACAAGAAGGAGATCGCGCAGGTCGCCACTATCGCGGCCAACAACGACGCGACCGTCGGCAGCCTCATCGCCGAGGCGATGGAGAAGGTCGGCAAGGACGGCGTGGTCACCGTCGAGGAGGCCAAGGGGATGGAGACCACCCTCGAGGTCGTCGAGGGCATGCAGTTCGACCGCGGTTACCTCTCCCCCTACTTCGTGACCGACGCGGAGCGGATGGAAGCGGTCCTCGAGGACTGCCTGATCCTGATCTCGGAGAAGAAGCTCAGCGTCATGAAGGACATGCTGCCCCTCCTGGAGCAGGTCGCCCAGTCGGGCAAGCCCCTCCTGATCGTCGCGGAGGACGTGGAAGGCGAGGGGCTGGCCACCCTCGTGGTCAACAAGCTGCGCGGGACCCTCTCGGCGTGCGCGGTCAAGGCGCCGGGCTTCGGCGACCGCCGCAAGGCCATGCTGGAGGACATCGCCCTGCTCACCGCGGGCAAGGCCATCACGGAAGACCTCGGGATCAAGCTCGAGAACCTCAAGCTGGAGGATCTCGGCCGGGCCAAGAAGGTGGTCGTCACCAAGGACAACACCACCCTCATCGACGGCGCGGGCAAGTCCGCGTCCATCGAGGGCCGCATCAAGCAGATCCGGGCTCAGATCGAGGAGACCACCTCGGACTACGACCGCGAGAAGCTGCAGGAGCGGCTCGCCAAGCTGGCGGGCGGCGTCGCGGTCATCAAGGTCGGCGCCGCGACGGAGACCGCCATGAAGGAGAAGAAGGCCCGCGTGGAGGACGCCCTCAACGCGACGCGGGCCGCGGTAGAGGAAGGCATCGTGCCGGGCGGCGGGGTCGCCCTGCTGCGGGCCTCGACGGCCCTCGACTCCCTCAAGCTGTCCGGCGACGAGGCGACCGGCGTGGACATCGTGCGACGGGCGCTCGAGGAGCCGCTCCGTCAGATCGTGCACAACGCGGGCCTGGAGGGCTCCATCGTCGTCGAGAAGGTCAAGAGCTCCAAGGACGCCTCGTATGGGTTCGACGCCGAGTCGAACCAGTACGTGGACATGGTGAAGGCGGGGATCATCGATCCGACCAAGGTGGAGCGCGTGGCGCTCCAGCACGCCGCCTCGATCGCCTCCCTGCTGCTCACCACCGAGGCGCTGATCACCGACGACCCGGAAGAGAAGTCGGCCATGCCGGCCATGCCGCACGGTGGCGGCGACTTCTAGACTCAGAACGCGCCAGCCCGGCGGCGGGGAGCCGGGCGCGGGCGGGGCGGCTAGGACGCCGCTCCGTCCTCTTGCTGCACGTCACGCGTGACGGCCAGCTTGACCCAGGTCCTGACGTTGAAGTGGTACTGGTACACGTGGCCCTCCTCGTCGAGCGCGAAGAGGTTGTTCTGCGACGCGCACAGCTGGATGAATCGGGTCATTCGGGGTCCTCCTGCCTACTTCCCCGCGCCGATCGACACCACGAAGTTGACGACCTCCTCGCGGAACGGGGACGGGATGTAGGCCAGCTCCAGGCGAATCTCCTTCAACCGCTCCGCCTTCAAGGCCTCCACCGGAAACTCCACGTCGAGGAGCTGGGTCGTATCCTGCCCGGGGTCGAGCCGCTCGTTCCCGTACGGGGTGAACCGGACGATCGGCTCGGCGCGGTTGCCCTCGAGCTTGATGGGCTGCCCGTGGACGTTCATGAACAGGAGCTTGCCCTCGACCAGGCGCACCGTTCGATTGCTGGACGTGTTCTCCAGCCGGAGGGTTCCGGTGAGCCGCGCGGGCGAGACCACCCGGTCGGTCCCCTTCTCGACGCGCTCGGTGACCTTCAGGTCGACGACCTCTCCGGTGATGATCCCGGACTTGACCGTCATCGACGGGGGCGTTACCGGATAGGTCTTCTCTTCGATCACCGCGCTCCTCAGGGGTTCTTCTTGGCGAACGACACCGCAGACCGACCGGTGCCCTGGAAGAACCCGTCCATACGGGCGCCGTCCCGGCTGACGCTGCAGGAGAAGCTCATCGCCGGGCTCCCGGGCACGGTGGGCCCGCCCCGAACCGACAGCGTGCTCCCGATCAGGGTCCCCACGAACACAAGGTCACGGTTGTCCGAGGCCGTCCCCGGGGTGGCCTGCCAGTACACGGTGCCTTCGACCCGGTCTCCCAACACCTTGGTGACCGTCATGTATACCGCGTCACGGACGCCGAGGCCGTTGTTCCACTCGCCGACCCAGTCCCCGACGATGGCTTGCGGCTCGAGGGCCCGGGCGCTGGACACCATGCCTAGCCCCAGCAGCCCGGCCACCACGACCCTGCGCCACATCCGGCGCCTCCCGCTGGCGGAACGCTATCGACCTTCTTCAGTCAGGGACGATATCAGTCCGCCGGAACGACGCCTATTGGACCTTGGTCCACTCGCCGCGATGCTGTGCCATCGCGCGGAGCGGAGACGATGCCGCGCTACTTGGTGGCAGCGGTCTTGAGCAGCGCCGACGCGCACCCTTCCGCCACCGCTCGATTCGGATCCGCCTGGCCCGGGAAGGTCGCCCACCCGGTCTTCATCACGAACTCGGTCTGCTCCCAGGACGAGGTGATCGCCGTCAGCTCGCCCAGCTTCTTGACGCGGGCAACGTCGACCTTCTGCCCGGCGAGACAGATCGGCACCAGCGCCGCGGTGACCGCGGCGTCGGCCTGCTTGACCGCCATCTGGCCCGCGGTGCCGCTCGTCGTCCAGCCGCCCCAACCGAACCCCACGATCATCGTCAGCACGCCACCGATGACCGCCCCCCAGATTCCGGGCTTCAACCACACGGGTTGCACCATCATGATGAGTTACCTCCCTGGCCGTTCGGAAAATGTGTGAATCGGACCCCTAGTGTAGGAGGGCCGCGGCGGGCCGGATATTGGACCTAGGTCTACTACGACGGGGCGCCGGCTAGACGGGCCAGGCGGCGGGGTGCGTCCCGGGCGGCACGGTCGGGCGGGCCCACCGCGCGGGCGTCTCCGAGAAGCGCGCGGCGGGAATGACGTGCCGGAGGCGGCCGAACGGCGAGTCCATGTCCGCGAGCAGATCCTGCACCGCGTCCAGCGACAGGTCGGGCGTGCTGCGCCCGTCGACGCGACCGAGGGCGTCGACCCAGCGGCCGGTCTGGGCCAGCGAGACCCGGACG
>DATGBR010000003.1:0-23187 GCA_035312605.1 Candidatus Methylomirabilota bacterium | reverse complement strand
ACGCTCGCCCAGCTGCGAGAGGCGCTCGAGACCAAGCGGCGCGGGCTCCTGAGCTACCTCGACTCCCTCGAGAACGGGGATCTGGGACGGAAGGCGAAGATCCCGCTGTTCAAGCAGTTCATGGGGACCGATGAGATTGCCCTGCCGGTTTACGTGGGCGCGATGTTCGACTACCACTGGAACGACCACGCCGGGCAGATCGCCAAGATCCGCAAGGCCAACGGCATGCCCGACGCCTGATCGGGTTTTGTTGATAAGATGCTGAAGGCGCGGCCCCTCCGGGACGCGTGAGATCGAGTCGAGAGGAGGCGTCACCATGGCCAGCAACGGGATCCGGGACCGCGTGGCGATCGTCGGCATGGGCTGCACCACCTTCGGCGAGCGGTGGGACAAGAGCGTGAGCGACCTGCTGGTGGACTCGTCGCAGGACGCGCTCAACTCGGCCAACGTGCCGATCGACGCGGTGGACGCGTTCTGGCTCGGGACCCTCTTCTCCGGGCAGAGCGGGCTCACGCTCTCGCGCCCGCTCAAGCTGGACTACAAGCCGGTGAGCCGGCTCGAGAATTATTGCGCCACCGGCTCCGAGGCCTTCCGCAACGCGTGCTACGCGGTGGCCTGCGGCGCCTACGACATCGCGATGGCCATCGGGGTCGAGAAGCTGAAGGACTCGGGCATCTCGGGGCTGCCGTCGATCGGCGCGCCCGAGGACGGCACGCGCGCGGGCCTCACCGCGCCGGCCACGTTCAGCCTGCTCGCGCCCGCCTACGCCAAGAAGTACGGCGTGGACGAGGCCACCTTCAAGGAGGCGATGACGCGCATCGCCTGGAAGAACCACAAGAACGGCGCGCTCAACCCCCGGGCGCAGTTCCGCAAGGAGGTGGCGAAGGACGTCATCGCCTGCTCGCCCCAGGTGGCGGGCGCGCTCGGCATCTTCGACTGCTCGGGCGTGTCCGACGGCTCCGCCGCCGCGATCATCGTGCGGGCCGAGGACGCCTACAAGTACACCGACAAGCCGCTCTTCGTGAAGGCGCTCTCGTTCATCGCGGGGCCGGCCACCGGGCCGATCGACCCCGACTACGACTACACCACGTTCCCGGAGGTGGTGGCCTCCGCGGCAGACGCCTACGCGCAGGCCGGCATCAAGGACCCGCGCGCCGAGCTGGCGATGGCCGAGGTGCACGACTGCTTCACGCCCACCGAGCTGGTGCTGATGGAAGACCTCGGCTTCGCTCAGCGCGGCACCGCGTGGAAGGAGGTGCTGAACGGCACCTTCGACCTCGAGGGCGAGCTGGCCGTGAACCCGGACGGCGGGCTCAAGTCCTTCGGCCACCCGATCGGCGCCTCCGGGCTGCGCATGCTCTTCGAGGCGTGGCTGCAGCTCCGCGGCGAGGCGGGCAAGCGCCAGATCGCCAGCATCGCGCGCGGCCGCAAGCTCGCGCTCACGCACAACCTGGGCGGGGCGCCGGGCGAGTGCGTGTCGTTCGTCTCGGTGGTCGGGTCCGAGCGGAGCTGAGCCCCCCCGTATCAGTTGGCCCGGGCGGACCAGGAGACGGCGGCCTTCGGAGCCGCCTCGTCCTTCTCCAGGGCCATCCGGTACGCCTGCCACTCGTGCAGGGCCTGCTCGTAGCGACCGAGGACCTCGGACCGTTGCACGTCATAGCGCATCCGCTCGATCGCCACGCCGACGAGCATGCCGAACACGACCACGTACACGCCTACCGCGACTCTGATTGGAGCAGTCATCGTGCACCTCCTAATAGCTGGGCTGGTGGCGGGAGCAGGCGGCGTGCCACGGTCGATCGCGCATGATATCGTCCAGTTGCTGGTCGCCGGCCCGGCCGGTGCCCGGGCGGATTGCCGGCGAATCGGCGAAAAGTCGCCCGAGCAGGGCCGTGAAGGCCGTACCACCTTCAGACGGAGTCAGTCGTGAGTCCCAGCGGGAACTGGAAGCTGCTCGGCCGCAGCGCCGCGATCCGGTCGATCCGCAACGATGTGGAGCGCGTGCTGCCGCGCCTGGCGCCCGGGCCGGATTCTCTACGATCACGCCATGGTGCTCACCCCAGCTCGGTGAGGCTCACCTGGAGAGCAGGCCGGAGGAAGCCGAGCGACGGGCCACCCAGGCCCTCGATCTGGCGTGCCGCCACGGGGAGAGGGCGAATGAAGCGTGGGCGCGGCGCCTGCTCGGCCGGGTGTCCGCCGCGCGCGCGGCGGCCCCGGGGGACGCCGCCTTCGCTCACATCTCCCGGGCGATGACGCTGGCCGAGGAGCTCCGGATGCGCCCCCTCGTCGCCCACTGCCACCTCGATCTCGGGCAACTGCACCGGCGCACCGGCGAGGGCCCGGAGGCGAGCGAGCACCTCACCACCGCGATCGCGCTGTACCGCGAGATGGGCATGAGCTTCTGGCCGGAGCGGGCGCTGGCGGAGATGGCCGATCCGGCGCCATCCGCGGCCTAGCCGTCATGACCGGCGAGGTCGATAGGGACGGGTATGATCCGTTCGTCGCGGGCCGCTTCCCGGTCGGGGTGCGGACGATCCAGGCCCGCGACGCGGCGCGGGACCGCGTGTTCGTGTGCGACATCTGGTATCCCGCGACCGGGGAGCCTGGTACGGCCGCTCGCCCGGGGACGTATCCGCTGATCGTCTACTCGCATCCCAGTCACGCCCACCGGCGAGCGGCCACGTTTCTCTGCACGCACCTGAGCGGACACGGGTACGTGGTGGCGGCGCTGGATCACCGCGAAGGGGAGCAGGCCGAGCGGAAGATCGCGGAGCGGGTGCCGGACGTGCGTTTTCTCCTCGACCATCTGCTCGAGGGCCCGGGGTGGCATTCGGAGGCGCGTCTCGATCCCGCCCGGATCGGCATCGTGGGCCACAGCTTCGGCGGGTGGACCGCGCTCGCGGCCCCCGACGTCGAGTCGCGGATCCACGCCGTGGTGGCGCTCGCGCCGGGCGGAGCGTCGCGGCGAAAGCCGGGCATCCTGCCGTTGACGCTCGCGTTCGACTGGGGGCGTGACGTTCCGACCCTGTATCTGGTCGCGGAAGACGATACGTACTTGCCCCTGGACGGCATGCACGAGCTCTACCAGAGGACTCCCGCGACCCGCCGGATGGTCATCCTGCGCCGGGCCGACCACTACCATTTCATGGACGATGGCGAGGAATTGCACGAGACCGCGCGGGCCACGGCACTCGGGAAGGACATGCGGCCGATCGCGGAGCTCTGCTCGGGAGAACAGGCGCGCCTCTTCGTGCGCGGCCTCACCCTGGGTCACCTGGATGCGGTGTTGAGGCGACAGGAGGAGGCGCGGCGGTTCTGGCGGGGTGATCTCGAATCGGAGCTCGCCGCGCGCGGCGTCGACGCGCTACGTACCGGAAGAGTCCCGCGGGGGTGAAGCTCCCGGCGGCGCGCCGGTGCCGCCCTTGTCACCGGCCGACTTGCGGATGTCGATCATCTCGGGCAGCCCGCGGCCGGCGTGCTCGAAGAGCTGGACGCGGGTGAGCCGGTTCATGTCGACGACGATCTCCCGGATGCGCTCGCCGGCGGCGAGCATCTGGACCACGCGCTCCCGGGTCTCCGCCTTCAGGGTCGTATCGTCGCGGAGCATGGCCAGGCGCCCCAGGATCAGCGTGAGGGGGTTGTTGATCTCGTGGGCGGCCGCGTTGGCGAGCCGCGCGATGCTGCGCAGCTCGTCGGCGGCCTTCTGCTCGGTGATGTCGACCACGGTCGTCTCGAAATCGGCGCGGGGTGGACCCGAGCCGCGGATCACGCTCGCCAGCACCCAGATGAGCCGCCCGTCGCGACGGCGCATCTGCAGCTCGACGTTGACCGCGGTTCCCTCCGCCTCGACCCGCTCGAGGAGCTGCTCGCGTTCCTTCGGCTGGGCGTAGAGCTCACCGACGTTCGTCCCCAGCACCTCGGCCGGGTTCTCGAAGCCGAGGATCCGGGCGAAGGCCGGGTTGCAGTCCACGATGCGCCCGTCCGCGAGGGTGAGGGACATGCCGGCCGGGTTACGCTCGAACAGCGTGCGGTAGCGCCGCTCCGATTCCTCCCGCGCCGCGGTCCGCGTCTGCAGGAGCGCCATCGCGTCGCGGAGCGCGCCCTTCACGCCCGCGAGCTCGGAGAGGGTGAAGTCGGGCAGCTCCGGCACCGTCTCGCCGCGGCCGAAGGCGTTGAACGCGGCGGTGAGCTGGCGCAGGCGGCCGGCGAACCGCCGCCCGGCCAGGTGCGTGAGACCGAGCGAGAGCACGAGCGCGCCGACCGCGGCCGCCGACAGCAGCCCGAGCGACCGGCGGAGCGGGCCCTCGAGCGGCTCCCGCGGGACCGCGATCCCCACCGTGAAGCGCGACCACTTGGCGCGGCTGAAGGCGGTGTAGGCGGTCGCTCCATCGTGCGTGGGCCCGCCCGCGAAGACCGCCTCGTCCTGCTCGCGGGCGCGCGACACGAAGCCCGCGCTCGCGGGCGTGCCCACCCGCTGCTCCTGGCCCTCGGTGGTGGCCACCACCACGCCCTTGCGATCCACGATGGTGCCGCCCGCGACGTCGGCGGCGGCCAGCACCGAGGCGAAGCTCTCCGGGGTCATGACCGCGACCAGGATGTGGCGGAGCGTTCCGTCACGGAGCAAGGGGAGCGTGACCGAGATCACCCAGCGGCCGGCGGCGGGGTCCATCTCCAGATCCGAGACCTGCGGCTCGCCGGTCTGGAGCGTACGCCGGAACGTCTCGAGCGCGGCCACGCTCGGCAGCGGGCTCCCGAGGGGACGCAGGAGGTTCAGCACCTGCCGGCCCGACGGATCCACGAGGGCCACCGTCAACCACCGTCGATAGGCATCGCGCGCGAGCCGCGCCTGCTCGTAGAACTTCCGGAGGTCGCCCGAGTCGAGGTCGGGGGAGGTCGCGAGCCCCTTCAGCCCGGCTAGGGAGGTCTCGACCTCGCGATCCACCGCCACGGTCAGGGAGCGGGCGTGATAGAGGAGCGCCTGCTCCACGTTGCGACGCTCGTCCTCGTGCGCCCACCAGATCGCGAGGCCGGCCGCCCCCAGCAGCGGGATGAGGGTGAGGCCGACGACGGCGAGGAGAAACGTCCGAAGCTTCATGGCCGTTGCTGAGAATAGGGAAAGAGAGCCGGATCGGCAAGCTTCCTCGTAGGCGCCGCACGGCTCTGCTATGCTCCGGATTGCCATGCCCGTCGAGTCGCGCGGCCCCTACGACGCCATCGTCATCGGCGCCGGGATCTCCGGCATGTACCAGCTCCACCGGCTGCGCGGGCTGGGCCTGCGGGCGCGGGTGTTCGAGGCGGGCGGCGGGGTCGGCGGCACCTGGTACTGGAACCGCTACCCCGGGGCGCGGTTCGACTCCGAGAGCTGGACCTACGGCTATTCCTTCTCCGACGAGATCCTGCGCGAGTGGGAGTGGAGCGAGCACTTCGCGGCCCAGCCGGAGACGCTGCGCTACTGCAACTTCGTGGCCGACAAGCTCGACCTCCGGCGCGACATCGAGTTCAACTGCCGGATCAAGGCGGCGGTCTACGACGAGGCGGCCACCCAGTGGGAGATCGAGACCGAGGACGGCGGGCGGGCGCGGGCCCGGTTCCTGATCACCGCGATCGGGCCCCTGTCGACGCCGACGATGCCGACGATCCCCGGCGTCGAGAGCTTCCGCGGCGAGGCCTACCACACCGGCCGGTGGCCGCACGAGCCGGTGACCTTCGCGGGCAAGCGGGTGGGGGTGATCGGCACCGGCGCGACCGCGGTGCAGGCGATCACCGAGATCGCCAAGACGGTCGGGCACCTCACCGTGTTCCAGCGCACCCCGAACTGGTGCGCGCCGCTCCACAACAGCAGGATCGACGCGGCGACGCAGGCCCGCATCAAGGCGACCTATCCGGAGATCTTCGCGATCTGCCGCGACTCGTTCGGCTGCTTCATCCACCAGGCCGATCCGCGCAAGGCGCTCGAGGTGAGCGCGGAGGAGCGCGAGGCGTTCTACGAGAAGCTCTACCGCGAGCCCGGCTTCGGCATCTGGATGGGCAACTTCCGGGACGTGCTGGTGGACGCGGACGCCAACGCCACCATCACCGAGTTCATGCGCGGGAAGATCCGCGCCCGGGTCCGGGACCCGAAGGTCGCGGAGAAGCTGATCCCGACCAACCACGGCTTCGGGACCCGCCGCGTGCCGCTCGAGAGCGGGTACTACGAGGTCTACAACCAGCCGAACGTGCGGCTGGTCGACATCCGCGAGACGCCGATCGAGCGGATCACCCCCGCCGGGATCAAGACCCGCGACGCCGAGCACGAATTCGACATGATCATCTACGCGACCGGCTTCGACGCCATCACCGGGGCGTTCGACCGCATCGACGTGCGCGGCCTGGGCGGGCGGCGGCTGCGTGAGACGTGGGCGGAGGGGCCGCGCACTTACCTCGGCCTGCAGATCGTGGGCTTCCCCAACCTGTTCACGCTGGTCGGGCCGCACAATGCGGCCACCTTCTGCAACATCCCGCGCTGCATCGAGCAGAACGTGGACTGGGTGACCGCGCTCATCGCGCACATGCGCGGGAAGGACCTGGCCCGCGTCGAGGCCACCGCCGAGGCGGAGCGGGACTGGACCCAGCACGTGCACGACACCGGGCGGCGCATGCTGTTCACCCAGGTGGACTCCTGGATGATGGGCATCAACTCCAACATCGCGGGCAAGCAGAAGCGCACGTTCATCGTCTACGCGGGCGGCGCTCCCAAGTATCGCGAGAAGTGCGACGAGGTCGCCGCGGGCGGTTACCCCGGGTTTACCTTCCGGTAGCTTTCGGCACGCTCTTCGCCGCCAGCTCGCCGATCTTCTTGCCTATCGCGGTGCCCACCTCGGTCGAGGTGCGGTAGTGCACGCCATCGTAGATGCGCGCCTGCGCGACCTCCTTCGTGAAGTCGCCGACGCTCGCCCACGTGCGGACGGCGCCCCCCGCGGTCGAGCTCGTCGAGCTGAGGGTGGGCGTAGGCCCGGAGCCGACCTCGGCCTCGAGCACCGCGCCCAGGGCCGCCGAGACGATGCAGTGGGCGCACGGATACTCGGGGTGCATCGGCGTGCCGATGAACGGCGTCCAGCCCGGATCCCGATCGGTCGCGCGGTTGCCGTCGATGTCGCCGTTGCGGATGGCGGTGACCGGGCGCCACAGATTGTAGGTGTACTTGGCGTCGAAGACCGCGATCAGGCCGTCGTCCATGGCCATCGCGGCCAGCGCGAGCAGGCGTGCGTTGTCGGTCACGTCGCGGCCGGGGGTGGCGGCGACCGAGCGGGCGATCGGCCAGTAGACGTTCGGGGCCGTCGCTTCCCAGAACCTCGCCATCGCGGTCTGCTCCGGCGTGCGCTGGGTGCTGTTCCGCGACCCGACCGCCTTGATCTCGTTGTAGTCGCGCGCCCAGGTGTCACTGGTGAGAGCGGGCGGGGGGCCCGGGCGGAAGTGATCGCCGCGGGGCATCACCCAGGGGCGGCGCTGGCCCCAGTGAGGGACCGCCGGCCCCACCGTGGGCACGTAGACGCCCGCCGCCGCGTGGGGGCGATAGACGTCGGCGGCGACCGCGCCGTCGTCGGCGCAGAGCGCCACGATCGCGGTGGCCGCCCGCTCGCCGACGGCGATGCCGGCGGTCTTCGCGGGGCCGTCGGGGACCGATCCCAGCAGGGCCTGGTAGTCGGCGTCGATGAGCGCCTGCTGGGCCGGCATGAGCTTCGAGAGCGCGGTGCGCGTCGCCGCCGCGACCGCGGCCTCCACCGACGCCCCGGGCGCCGGGGTGAGCTTCGCGCGCTGCGGAGGATAGCGACCGGTGACCGCGTTGACCGCTTCGAACACCGAGACCTGGACGATGGCCATCATCCGCACCGTGATGGGCGGCGCCGGGATGCGCGACACGACGTCGGCGGCCCGGGTGTTGGCATCGGTGATGACGTCCGCGTGGACGCCCGGGGCATTGATGAGGATCAAGACGGCCAGGAGTCCGATTGCTGGGTTGACGAACCCGCGTGAGGTCTTCATGTCTGCGCTCCTTTCGTCTCCGAACCCGGTCTCTGACGCCCACGAGGATGGCAGGCCGCCCCGGCGGCGCCAAGACCATAAAATGGACTTGCCCGGTCGGGGCGGGGCGCCTACATTCGAGCCAACATGAAGGGCGAGCCAACATGAAGGGCGAGCCAACATGAAGGGCTACGGCCAGTTCTGCCCGATCGCGATGGCGTGCGAGACCTTCGCCGAGCGCTGGACGCCGCTGATCCTGAGGGAGCTGCTGGCCGGATCGCGGAGATTCAACGAGATCCGGCAGGGCCTGCCCCTGATCTCGCGGACCTTGCTCGGGCAACGGCTGCGCGAGCTGGAGGCCGCGGGCGTCGTCCAGAGCCAACCCCTCGCCCGTGGCCGGGGACGGGAGTACCGGCCGACGCCCGCGGCCGAGGAATTCCGCGGAGTCCTGGAGCGCCTCGGGGAGTGGGGGCAGCGGTGGGCCACCGCCCAGTTCGACCCCGACAATCTCGACCTGATGCTGCTCATGTGGAACGTGCGCCGGCGCATCGCCTTCGACCGGCTTCCCGGCCGGCGAATCGTCGTGCGCTTCGACTTCCGCGCGTTCCCGTCACGCTGCCGGTCCTTCCGGACGTCCTGGCTGATCCTCGAGCGCAGCGGATCGGACGTGTGCTTGAAGGATCCCGGATTCGAGGTGGACCTCGTCGTCGCGGCCGACGCGGGGGCCATGGCCCGGGTGTGGGCGGGGGCTCTCACGTTCGCGCAGGCGGTACGGGACGGCGGGTTGCGGGTCGAGGGTCCCCGGGAACTCGTGCGCGCGTTTCCGACCTGGCTCCTCCTGAGCCACTTCGCCCACGTCGAGCGGCCCGCCCGCGCCGTCTAGGGCCATGGCGCGACTCCGACCGTGGGCGCTCGGCCTCCTCGCGTGCGTGACCGCCTGCGCGACCTCGGCGCCGCCGGCGCCGGACACGTCGGCCAAGGTCGAAACGCCCGGGCCGCGCTTCGCGGCCGGCGGCCCCGCCGCGGACGAGCTGGGTGCGGCGGAGGGCTACCCGAAAGGCAGCCGCGCGACGTTCTACAGCGTCTGGAACGCGGTCGGCTCGCACAGCCACATGGACGAGATCTTCCCGAGCCGCCTCGTCCACAAGGCTCCGGAGCCCTCGCGCCTCGGGCGGGTCGCCGAGCCGCGCATCCCGGTGCTGGACGACTACCTGGCGGAGAGCCTGACGACCGGGCTGCTGATCGCGCGGGGCGACACCATCCTCGTCGAGCGCTACCAGTACGACCGCACCGACCGGCAGCGCTTCACGTCGTGGTCGATGGCCAAGACCGTGACCGCGATGCTGGTCGGTATCGCGATCGCCGAGGGCCACATCCGCTCGGTCGACGATCAGGCGGCGGCCTACGTGCCCGAGCTGGCCGGCACCGAGTACGGACGCACGTCGCTCCGCCACCTGCTGCAGATGTCGTCCGGCGTGCGCTTCCGGGAGAACTACAGCGGCAGCGACGACGTCTCGACGCTCGTGCTGAACACGTATCTCCTGCGCGGGGCCGGCGGCCCCGGCGCGGTGACGTCGTTCAACGAGCGGGCGGCCCCGGCCGGGACCCGGTTCTCCTACTCCTCGGCCGAGAACGAGGTGCTGGGGCTGGTGCTACGGGGTGCGACCGGTCGCCCGCCCGCCGAGTATCTCGAGACGAAGGTCTGGCAGCCGATCGGCGCCGAGGCCGACGCGACGTGGCTCGTCGACAACTCGGGGCAGGAGGCCACGTTCTGCTGCTTCAACGCGGTGCTGCGCGACTTCGCGCGGCTCGCACTGCTGATGGCCCACGACGGCAACTGGCGCGGCCGGCAGGTGATCCCGGCGGCGTGGGTCATGGACATGACGACCACGAATCAGCCGCATCTGCGGCCGGGCCGGCCGACGCCATCCCTCGGCTACGGGTACCAGACGTGGATCATGGCCGACGAGCGCCGCATGTTCGTGTTCTGGGGGGTGCGCGGGCAGCGGATCTACGTCGACCCGCGGAGCAAGCTCGTCATGGTGAACACCTCCGTGCACCGGACGTCCGTCGACAGCGCGGCGCTGCGCGAGATGGACGCGCTCTGGGCTGCGGTGGTGGGCCAGCTCGGCGGCTGACCGCGGCGGTGTCAAGCGCGGGTCACCGCCACGTTGACCCGCGACTCCTCGAGGTCGACCGCTCGCGCCATCCAGTCCCCGGGCGGGGCCCCGCAGCGCAGCTCCACCGCGAGCGTCTCCCCGCAGATGTAGGGCGAGTGCTCCTCGATCGCCTCCGCGACCTCCCCGTCCGCCTCCACCGAAACGCGGATGCGATCCTCGACGTTGAGCCGGGCTTCCTTTCGCATCAGCTGGATCTGATGGACCAGATGGCGCGCCAGGGCCTTCCGGCGGAGGTCGGGCGTCATCGCGGTGTCGAGCGCGACGATGACGTCCCGGTCGACGGCGGCCGCGAAGCCGTCGCGGCCCTCCACCGTGAACTTGAGATCCGCCCACCCGAGCCTGACCTCGACGTCCCCCACCGGGAGCGTGACGTGGCCGGCGGCGAGCAAGGCGTCGCGGACGACCCCGGCCGGGCGCGCGGCGAGGGCCGCGCGAAGGGCGGGCACCGCATTCGGCGGCAGCGTGGAGGTGTCGTCAATGTCGAGCGAGACCGAGAGGGCGACGCGGTCGGCGAGGCTCGGCACGGTCTCGAGGCGCTCGACGTTCAGCTCGTCGAGGATGTCTCCCTCGAAGGCCCGCGCGGCGCGCTCCACCTCGGGGGGCGCGACCAGGAGGGCCCGGCCGAGCGGCTTCCGGACCTTGAGGCCGCCGGCGTTGCGGGCCGCGAGCCCCACCGTCAAGACTCTTCGCGCCGCCTCCACGTCCGCTTCCAGGTCGGGCTGGACGCGTCCGGCGTCCGGCTCCGGGAAGCGGGTGAGGTGGAGGCTCGGCGGCGCCTCCGGCGACACCGAGCGCACCAGGTTCTGGTACACGTGCTCGGTGATGAACGGCATGACGGGGGCGAGGAGCTGGCACACCCGCACCAGCACGTGATACAGGACCTGGAACGCGGCCTGCTTCTCGTCGTCGAGAGCACCCTTCCAGAACTCGCGCCGGCGTCGCCGCACGTACCAGTTCGACAGATCGTCGTGGACGAACGCATCCACCGCGGTGACGACCCGGCGGAACTGGTAGGTGTCGAACGCGGCCCGGGCCTCGGCGATCGTGGCCTGCAGTCGGCTCAGCAGCCACTGCTCGAGCGGCGCCACGCGCGACGGGAGGCTCTCGGGCCCCTGCAGGGGTGGGCGGTCGAGGTTCGCGTAGGTGACGAACAGGCTGTAGACGTTCCAGAACGTCAGGAACCGCCGCTTGACGTGCCGGGCCGCCTCGAAGCTGAACCGTAGCGGCTCGGTGATCGCCTGGGCCGCGAACATGTGGCGGATCACGTCGGGGCCCATCTGGTCGAGCGCGTCGTCGAGCCAGACCGCGTTGCCCCAGCTCTTGTGCATCTCGCGCCCGTCGGCGGCCAGCACCCGCTCGTGCGCCAGCACGGTCCGGTAGGGGCTCGTGCCCTCCATGGCGGTGGACATGAAGAGCATCGCGTAGAACCACCCGCGAAGCTGTCCCACCGCCTCGACGATGAAGTCGGCCGGGAACCAGCGCTCCCACCGCTCGCGGTCCTCGAGGTACCCGAGCGTCGAGAACGGGACGATGCCGGCGTCGAGCCAGCAGTCGCCGACCTCGGTGATGCGGCGAACCGGCCGGGCGCAGTGGGGGCAGCGGATGACGATGCCGTCGAGCCACGGACGGTGCAGCTCCGGGACCGCGTCGACCGCGGTGGGGTCCGTGGCCAGCTCCCGAAGCTCGCCGCGCGAGCCGACCACGGTGAGGCGCCCGCACTCGCAGGGGTAGAAGGGCAGCGGCAGGCCCCAGTACCGCTTGCGCGAGATGCACCAGTCGCCCATGTTGGCGAGCCAGTCGTCCATCCGGAGCTGCATGTGGCCCGGGAGCCACGTGACGCGCTCGTTGGCGGCCCGGGCCAGCGGCCGGATCTCGGCCGCGCTGAGGAACCACTCGTCCGCCACGCGGAAGATCAGCTCCTGGCCACACCGCCAGCAGGTGGGATAGCGATGGCGGTACGCGGCCCGCGCGAAGAGCAGGCCGCGCTCCTTCAGCCGGCGGGTGATCGGTGCGGCGGCGTCGACGACCGGCGTCCCCGACAGGGCCCCCAGGCCGTCGAGGTAGCGTCCCTCGGGATCCACCGGGGCGATGACGGGCAGCCCGTGCCGGCGGCCGAGGTCGAAGTCCTCGAGGCCGCAGCCCGGCGCGATGTGGACGATGCCGGTGCCCTCCGCGGCGGACACCTCCTCCCACGGGATCACCCGATGCTCCACGTCCCGCTGGACGGGCAGATCGTCGAACGGCCCGACGTACCGCAGCCCCACGAGCTCGGCGCCCTTGACGGTGCGCCGCGGCGGACCGAGCGCGAGGTAGCGTCCGGCGAGGCCGGCGGCGACGTAGTAGACGGCGTCCGCGAGCGCGCATTCGACGTAGTCGAGCTCCGGGTGAACCGCCACCGCCACGTTGGCCGGCAGCGTCCACGGCGTCGTGGTCCACACGAGGAGCCGGTGGTCGGGGCGGTCCCGGAGGGGCAAGGCGACGGTCACCGACTCGTGGGTGAGCTCGGCGTAGGCGTCCAGCATCTCGTGCTGCGAGATCGAGGTGCCGCACCGCGTGCACCACGGCATCGGGCGATGCCCCATGTAGACCCAGCCCCGCTCGTGGCACCGCTTCAGGAAGGCCCAGTTGCACTCGATGTTGGGGTCGGACATCGTGAAGTAGGAGCTGGGCCAGTCCATCCACTGGCCGAGCTTCTGCGACTGCTCGGTCTGGACCCGCGCGAAGTGGGTCACCCGCTCGCGGCAGGCGCGAGAGAAGCGCTCCAGTCCATACGCCTCGATCTCCCGCTTCGAGTTGAACCCCAGTGTCTTCTCGACCTCGACTTCCACCCACAGCCCCTGGCAGTCGAAGCCGTTCTGGAATCGCTGCTCGTAGCCGCACAGGGCCCGGTAACGCTGGACGACGTCCTTGAAGGTGCGTCCCCACGCATGGTGGATCCCCATCGGGTTGTTCGCGGTGATCGGGCCGTCGAGGAAGGAAAAGCGCGGCCCCCCCCGGTTCTGGGCCACGAGATGCGAGAAGACATGCTCTCGCTCCCAGAACTCCCGCGTGGCGGTCGCGACGGCGACGAAGTCAAGCGGCCCCGGTGTGGCAAACATGCTCGCCTCCCCTTGTCTGGTGTAGAGCGACCCGGGGGCCGTTGCCGGGAAACGAAACGGCCGCCAGGAACCCTGACGGCCGTGGGATACGTGAGAGTGATGTGCCGACCGTCAGCTCAGAGAGTTCTCCGTGGTCATGGCGGGCCGACTAATTCGGAACATGACCAGAGAGTAGCACAACGTCGATATCCGGCAAGGGACTTCCAGCCGACCGGCCCGCTTCGTGCTAGACTCCCGCGCATTCCACCGCCGACAGGGGAGGATCGACCATGAGCCTTCGCGTGAGCGTGTCCATCTCGACGATCGCCATCGCGGTTCTGTGCTGCGCCATGGTCGGCCTCGCCGCCGACCCGCCGATCCCGATCGGGGTCTCGGTGGCCCAGACCGGGCCGGTCGCCCTCGCGGGGCAGGAGCAGGTGCTCGGGGCGCAGATCGCCGAGGAGTACTTCAACAAGCACGGCGGGGTGAATGGCCGCCCGATCAAGCTGATCTTCCAGGACGGCGGCAGCGACGAGCCGACCGCCATCAACGCCTTCCAGAACCTGATCAACGTGGCCAAGGTCGTCGGGATCATGGGCCCGAGCCTGTCCCAGCAGGCGTTCGCGGCCGACCCCTTCGCGGTCCGGGCCAAGGTCCCGGTCATCGGACCCTCGAACACCGCCAAGGGCATCGCGCAGATCGGCGAGTTCGTCTCCCGGGTCTCCTCGCCGGTGGCCATCGTGGCCCCCAACGCGGTCAAGGCGGCGATGGAGATCAACAAGGATCTGAAGAAGGTCGCGGTGCTGTACGCCCAGAACGACGCCTTCAACAAGTCGGAGACCGAGACGTTCCAGCAGGCGGTGAAGGACCTCAAGCTGGAGCTGGCCACGGTGCAGACGTTCCAGACGACCGACACCGACTTCACCGCGCAGATCACGAACGTGCTGAACGTGAAGCCGGACCTCGTGATCATCTCCGGCCTGCAGGTGGACGGGGCCAATCTCGTGAAGCAGCTCCGCGACCTGGGCTACAAGGGCCTGATCGTCGGCGGCAACGGGGTGAATACCGCCGCGATCTTCCCGATCTGCAAGGCCAAGTGTGACGGCATCCTGATCGCGCAGGCCTACAGCCCAGCGTACAAGAGCAAGATCAACGACGAGTTCAAGTCGGTGTACAAGGACAAGCAGAAGAAGGATCCGCCGCAGTTCAGCGCCCAGGCCTTCACCGGCATCCAGGTGTTCGTGGAGGCCCTGCGGGCGCTCGACAAGAAGTCGCCGATCGCCAAGATGGAGCTGGCCGCGCTCCGGGTCGAGCTGAACAAGCAGCTCATCTCCGGCACGTACGACACCCCCCTCGGGGAGATCTCGTTCACGACCGGACCCGGGATGGGCGGCGAGATCGTCCAGAAGCAGGCCTACGTCGCGCAGATCAAGATGGACCCCGACGGCACCAAGGGCACGTTCGTCTTCGTCAAGTAGTGAACCGGACGTTCCTGCTCCAGCAGGTGCTGAACGGCCTCGCCATCGGCAGCGTGTACGCCATCTTCGCCCTCGGCTACACGCTGATCTTCTCGGTGCTGCGCATCATAAACTTCACCCACGGCGCGATCTTCACCATCGGGGCCTACGCGACCTACGCGCTGACCGGGTCGCAGTTCGGCATCAACGGGCTGCTGGCCGGTGCCGCCCTGCCGTTCCGGCTCCCCTTCGTCCTGGCGCTCCTCGGCGGCTCGATCGTCGCGGCCCTGGCCGGCGTCATCGTCGAGCGCCTCGCCTTCCGGCCGCTGCGCGCGCGGGGCGCCGATCCGCTCCTGACGCTGGTCTCGAGCCTCGGGGTGGCGGTCGCCCTCGTCAACATCACCCAGTATCTCTTCGGGGCCGAACCGTACTCCTATCCCGATCCCCTTCAGGGGCTGCCGAGCGCGGTGAACTTCGGCACCGCGGCCGCGCCGGTGCTCGTGCGCACGGTCCAGGTGGTGATCTTCGGCGTGTCGATGGTCATGCTGGTGCTGCTCACGTACCTCATGAACGCCACCCGCACCGGCAAGGCGCTGCGGGCGGTGGCCGAGGACATGACCACGTCGAGCCTGCTCGGCATCGACACCGACCGCCTGATCTTGCTGACGTTCGTCATCAGCGGCTTCCTCGGCGGCGTGACCGGGACGCTCATCGGCTTGAGCGTCGGCGTGGCCGGCCCGTACTTCGGGATCGCCTTCGGGCTCAAGGGCCTCGCGGTGATCGTGCTCGGGGGCCTGGGCGACATCCCGGGCGCGGTGGTCGGCGGCCTCATCATCGGGCTCGCAGAGGCGTTCGTGCCCGCGCAGTACATCGCCTATCGCGAGGCGGTGCCGTTCGCGCTCCTGTTCGTGGTGCTGCTGGTGAGGCCGCAGGGGCTGCTCGGCCGCGCCCAGGTGCAGAAGGTCTAGTCCCGCGTGGCCAGCTTCCTCGCGACCTACGACTTCCTGCTGGTCTCGATGGTCCTCGCCGCGGTGCTGGCGCTGACGCTCTACCTGCCGCTGATGGCGGGACAGCTCTCGGTCGCGAGCCCGGGCTTCTACGCGCTCGGGGGCTACATCGCGGCGATCATGTCCACCAGGATCTTCCCGCCCGGGCCCGGGCTCTATCCGGTCTCGCTGGTGCTGCTCGAGATGGCGGTCGCCGCGGTGGTCTCGGGCGTGCTCGGCCTCGCGGTGGGGGTGCCCGCGCTCCGGCTGCGCGGCATCTTCCTGGCCCTGGCCACCATCGCCTTCGTGCAGATCCTGGGGGTGGTGGCCCTGAACCTGGACGTGACGGGGGGCGCGATCGGGATCTTCGGGATCCCGCAGCCGTTCTCGAGCGCGATCCAGTACATTTGGCTGGCGTCCCGTTGCTCCTGGTGTCGATGCTGTTCGTCGCGCGCCTCGAGCGCACCCGGACCGGGCGCGCGCTGGTCGCGCTCCGAGAGGACGAGCTGGCCGCCGCCGCGATGGGCATCAACCCGACTTACCACAAGGTCCTCGCGTTCACGACGAGCGCGGTGCTGGCCGGGGCGGTCGGGGCGGTCAGCGCGCACTTCATCAACACGTGGAACTCGCGGCAGGGGACGTTCGACACCAGCGTCAACCTGATGGCCTTCGTCCTCGTGGGCGGGTCGCGCACGTTCGTGGGCCCGGTGGTGGGCGGGCTCGTGCTGACCGCGCTGCCGGAGGCGCTGCGCGGGATCGCCGGGGTGGACGTGCTGCCCGCGTGGCTCGCCGCGTTCCTGCGCGACGGGCGGCTCATCATCTTCGGGATCCTGATCGCGATCGGCACCGTGTTCTTCCCCCACGGGCTCATCACGCCCGGCCTCCTTCGCCGCCTGGGCCGGCGCGGGGCGCGCCCCGGATGAGCGCTGCGCCCCTGGCCGCCGCGGACCTGCTCGTGGTGGACGGGGTCACGTGCCGGTTCGGCGGGGTCACCGCGGTCAACGAGGTCTCGTTCGCGGTGGGGCGGGGCGAGCTGTTCGGGCTCATCGGGCCCAACGGGGCCGGCAAGACCACGCTGTTCAACCTGATCACCGGCCTCACCGCGCCGAGCGGCGGGCACCTGCGCTACCGGGGCGAGGACATCACCGGCCTGCCGCCCCACCGGGTGGCCGAGCGCGGGATCGCCCGCACCTTCCAGAACGTGCGCCTCTTCGGCGAGCTGTCCGCCCTCGACAACGTGATGATCGCGCGCCACGTGCGCACCCGGAGCGGCCTCGTGAGCGGCGTGCTCGGGCTGGGCGCCGCCCGGCGGGAGGAGCACGAGACGCGCGAGCGCGCGGCGGCGCTGCTGGCCCTGGTCGGCCTCGACGCCCGGTCCGAGGAGCGCGCCCGCAACCTGGCCTACGGCGACCAGCGGAGGCTCGAGATCGCCCGCGCGCTGGCCCTCGAGCCGGAGCTGCTCCTGCTCGACGAGCCGGCGGCGGGTATGAACGCGGGCGAGAAGCGCGCGCTGAGCGACCTGATCCGCAGCGTCCGCGCCCGCCTGAGCCTGACTGTCTTGTTGATCGAGCACTACGTGCCGCTGGTCATGCACCTCTGCGATCGCATCGCGGTGCTGAACTTCGGCCAGCTCATCGCCCTGGGCCCGCCCGCCGAGGTGCAGAAGCACCCCGCGGTGGTCGAGGCCTACCTGGGCGACAGCACGTGAGCCCCGCGGTGCCCGGCGTTCCCCTGCTCGCGGTCGAGAACCTCACGATCCGCTACGGCCGCGTGCAGGCCCTCGAGCAGGTGAGCCTCGAGGTCCACGCGGGGGAGGTGGTGACCCTGATCGGCGCGAACGGCGCGGGTAAGAGCACGACGCTGCGCTCGATCTCGCGGATCATCCCCGTTCACCGCGGGCGCATCGCCTTCGACGCCCGCGACATCAGCGGCGCGCGGCCGAGCGACGTGGTCCGGATGGGCATCGCCCAGGTGCCCGAGGGCCGCCGCATGCTCGCCCGCCAGAGCGTGGTCGACAACCTGGTGCTCGGCGCCTACACCCGCTCGGACGGAGCCGAGATCCAGGCCGACCTCGAGCGGCAGTTCGCGCGCTTCCCGCGCCTCGCCGAGCGGCGTCATCAAATGGCGGGCACGCTCAGCGGCGGCGAGCAGCAGATGCTGGCGATCGCCCGCGCCCTCATGAGCCGTCCCCGGCTGCTGCTGCTCGACGAGCCGTCGCTGGGGCTGGCGCCGCTGATCGTGCGCGCCATCTTTCAGATCATCCGCGACCTGCACGCGGCCGGGGTCACCATCCTGCTCGTCGAGCAGAACGCGAGTCTGGCGCTCCAGATCGCGGACCGCGCGTACGTGCTGGAAGCGGGCCGCCTGACGATCTCCGGCCCCGCCGCCGCGCTCCTGAGCGACGAGCGGGTGCAGCGGGCCTACCTCGGGTAGATCGGCGTCCGATTACCGCTTCGACAGCCCCTTCGCGATGATGACCGGGGCTGGATCGTAGACGTCGTGCCGCTCCAGCCACTCCAGTAGGGTCGGGACGGGTCAGGCGGGCGCGGGCCGCGCGGTGGGCCGGATCTCGGCGCGCAGCGCGTCGAGCGCGATCGACCGGTGGCCCCGGCGCCAGACCAGGAAGGTGCGCGCCTTCGCCACCGCGGGGGGCAGCGGGGAGGTGGCCACGTCGGCCGCGCCCAGGCTGACCCGGATCACCGAGCGCGGCACGATCGCGATGCCGGCGCCCGCCGCGACGCACGCCACGATCGCGTGGTAGGAGCCGAACTCCATGACCCGCTCCGGCGCGACCCGGGCTGCCCCGAGCCACGCCTCGAGCCGCCGGCGGTACGAGCAGCCGGTGGCGAAGGCGATCAGGGTGGTGTGGCCCACGTCCCGCGCGCTCCTGATCTTGCGGAAGCTGCGCGGGGTGATCAGCACCAGCTCCTCGCTGAACGCCGCGTCGCCCTCGAGGTCGTCGCCGGTGTACGGCTCGGCCACGAAGGCGGCCTCGATCTCGTGGCCTAGGACCCGGGCGACGAGGGCGCCGGTGGTGCCGGTCACCAGCTCGAGCCGCACCTCCGGATACTTCCGGTGATAGCGGGCGAGGATGGGGGGGAGGCGGGTGGCCGCGGTGCTCTCGAGGGCCCCGAGCTGGAGCGCGCCGGCGGGCGCGTCGCTCCGCAGCGCGGCCTCCGCCTCGGAGGAGAGGTGCAGGAGCCGGTCCGCGTAGCCGAGGAGGCGGCGCCCCTCCGCGGAGAGCACGAGCCGGCGGTGTCCGCGGAGGAACAGCTTGGTGCCGAGGCGCTCCTCGAGCTGCTTCACGCGGGTGGTCACGTTCGACGGCACGCGGTGGAGGCGGCCCGCGGCCTTGGCGATGCCGCCCTGCTCGGCCACCGTCTTGAAGATCTCGAGTGCGGTCAGGTCGATGTTTCCCATATCGAGAACAGTCATATCACAATTATTCACTTTTCTGCACGCGAGACCTCGGGGAGACTCGGGGCATGACGACGACGACGTTGGAAGCCCGGCCGGATGGCGCCGCCGGCGTACTCTCCAACACTTCGGAAGCATGAAGGAAAGTGCCATGAATACCGGAAGGAAAGTCGCCGTCATCACCGGTGCGTCGCAGGGCATCGGCGGGGCCCTGGTCAAGGCGTATCGCGAGCGCAATTACCGGGTGGTCGCGACCGCGCGGTCGGTCAAGCCGTCGGACGATGACGATGTCCTGGCCGTGGCCGGCGACATCGCGGACAGGAAGACGGCGGAACGCGCGATCTCCGAAGGCGTGGCGCGGTTCGGGCGTATTGACACGCTCGTCAACAATGCCGGCCTCTTCATCGCCCGGCCCTTCACCCGCTACACCGAGGCCGACTTCGCCGCCATCATCGGCGTCAACCTCGCCGGCTTCTTCCACATCACGCAGTTCGCCATCGCCGAGATGGAGAAGCGGGGCGGCGGCCACGTCGTCCAGATCACCACGAGCCTCGTCGACCATGCGTTATCCGGCGTGCCCTCGGTGCTCGCGTCTCTGACGAAGGGCGGCCTCGCCGCGGCGACCAAATCGCTCGCCATCGAGTACGCCAGGCGCGGCATTCGCGTGAACGCGGTCGCACCCGGCATCATCAAGACGCCGATGCACCCGGTCGAGACCCATGCGCAGCTCGGCGCCCTGCACCCGGTCGGCCGAATGGGCGAGATCGTCGACATCGTGGACGCCATCCTCTATCTCGACTCGGCGAGCTTCGTGACCGGAGAGACCCTCCATGTCGACGGCGGGCAGAGCGCGGGCCACTGAACGTCCGCCGGCGGGGCCACGCCCGACCCGGCAGAGGAGTGAATGAACCATGTCGCACCATTACTCGGGTCCCGATTTCGGCTTTCCGCACGGAGACCCGCGCCTGGACCTCACGGATCTGTATGCCTTCCCCAAGCCGGACGGGGGGGACAAGTCGATCCTCATCATGAACGTCCATCCTTCCGCCGTCGTGAATCCGCCGGGGTGCACCACGCGCGAGCCGTTCGCGCCCGAGGCGTTGTACGAGCTCAAGATCGATACGAACGGCGATGCCGTCGCCGACATCGCATATCGGGTGCGCTTCTCGTCCTCCGCGGACGGGGCGCAAACCGCGACCGTGCGGCGCGTCGAGGACGCGCAGGCCGCCGAAACGGGTGACGGCGGCCAGGTCGTGATCGAAGCAGCGCCGGTGTCGACGGGTCGGGACCCGCGCGTGACGGAGGCGGGCCGCTACCGCTTCTTCGCGGGCTGGCGCAGCGATCCCTTCTTCTTCGACACGCGGGGGGCGCTGAACGATCTGCAGTTCACCGGCGACGATTTCTTCATCGACAAGGACGTGTGCAGCATCGTGCTGGAAGTGCCCAACTCTGCCCTTGGATCCAAACGGGTCGGCCTATGGGCGCGCACGCTGGACGGCGCGGGCGGGGTTTGGGTCCCGGCTGACCGGGGCGCGTTACCCCAGCAAGCGGTCTTTCTCGTCGGCTCGGAGCGGGATGGCTACCACGCGGGCGAACCGGCGAACGATGCCCGTTTCATCGCCGTCTTCGCGCATGCGCTGGAGCACACCGGTGGCTATGCGCCGGAGGAAGCAAGGCGGGTGGCGGGAACACTGCTGCCCGACATCCTGTCCTACGACCCGACGCGTCCCGCGTCTTTTCCGAGCAATGGCCGTACGCTCACCGACGATGCCGCCGACGCCTTCTTGGCCGTCCTCACGAACGGCAAGGTGACCGGGGACAAGGTCGGGCCCCACGTCGATCTGCTTGCCGAGTTCCCCTATTTGGGGCCGCCGCACAATCAAGGAGGACGTTATGAACCGACTTGAGAAAGTGCTGTACACGGCGAAGGTCCACGGCTGGTCCGCGTGCTTCGAGTCGGCGATGGAGTTCGCCGCGCGCAACATGAAGATCATGCTGCCGGCCGATCACGCGGTCGACGCCGAGATCGATCTCGGCCCCGAAGGGGGCGCGTTCAGCCTCGCGGCTCGCCTCTACGTGAGCCTGCCGGGAATGGAGCTTGCGACGGCACCGCGCCTCGTCGAAGCGGCCCACCAGGTGTGTCCCTATTCGCGGGCGACGCACGGGAACATCGCCGTCGAAACGACGCTGGTCTGAGACCGCTCCGGCATGGCGACGACGACGCTCGTGGCCCGGCCCGCTCCCCGCCCCACTCCCTGGGTCACCGCCGTGGCCGGGCTCGTCACCCTCGGCGTCGCCATGGGCATCGGCCGGTTCGCCTTCACCCCGATCCTGCCGATGATGCAGCAGGACGCGGCGGTCTCGGTGGCGGTGGGCGGATGGCTCGCGTCGGCGAACTATGTCGGGTATCTGCTCGGCGCGATCTCGGCGGTGGCGCTGCGGGCGCGGGCCACCACGATCGTCCGGGCCTCACTCGTCGCCATCGGGCTGGCGACGATGGGGATGGGGATGACCGGGAGCTTTCCCGCCTGGCTGCTGCTGCGGGCGCTGGCCGGGGTGGCGAGCGCGTGGGTCCTGATCTTCGCCTCCGCGTGGGCGCTCGGCCGGCTCGGGGCGGCGGAGCGCCCGGTGCTGCGGGGCGCGGTCTTCGGAGGCGTCGGCGCCGGGATCGCGGCGGCCGGCCTGCTCTGCGTCGCCCTCATGGAGTGCGGCGCCGGATCGGCGAGCGCGTGGGTTCAGCTCGGCGCGATCGCCCTGGCCGGCACCGCGGCGATCTGGCCGGCGCTTCGCGAGGATGGCGACGCGGGCGGAGCGCTGGCACCGCGGCGGGCCGCCGACCGCTTTCGCTGGGACCGCGACGCGGTGCGCCTCGTCCTCTGCCACGGGATCCTGGGCCTCGGCTACATCATTCCCGCGACCTTCGTGCCCGCGATGGCGCGGACGCTCGTGCCCGACCCGCTCGTCTTCGGCTGGGCCTGGCCGATCTTCGGCGTCGCGGCGATGGCGTCGACGCTCGTGGCCGGGGCCGCGATCCGCGTGGTGGGGAACCGGCGGCTGTGGGCCCTCAGCCAGTTCGTCATGGCGGCGGGCGTGGCCGCGCCGGTGCTGTGGCCCAGCATGGGCGGCATCATGGTGGCCGCGCTGCTCGTGGGCGGCACCTTCATGGTGAGCACCATGGGCGGCATGCAGGAGGCGCAGATCGTCGCGGGGCCGCACGCGACGCGGCTGATGGCCGCGATGACCGCCGCGTTCGCGGCGGGCCAGATCGCCGGCCCGCTCCTGGTGGCCACCGGCGTCGGGCCGCACGGCGATTTCTCGCGGCCGCTGTCGATCGCGTGCCTGTTGCTGCTGGTGAGCGCGGGCGCGCTGGCCCGTCGCGTGGGGCCGGGACCGGGCTCGGGACGCTGAGGGTCAGCGCGCCGGACGGGCGTGCTGCAGCGCGATCTCGACCGCGCGGACCATCAGCGGCAGATCCATGCTGGGCTCCTCCAGATCGTGCGCGCTCACCATCGACGGCAGGAACGGCAGGTGGATGAAGCCGGTCGGGATCGCGAGGCCGCGTCGAGCCAGGACGTGCAGCGTGGTGTAGGAGATGTCGTTGCAGAGATAGGTCCCGGCGGTGTTCGAGATCGCGGCCGGGATGCCCTCCGCGGTCAGCGCGGCCAGCATCGCCCGCAGCGGCAGCGTGCTGAAGTAGGCCGCCGGCCCGTCCTCCGCGCAGGCGACACCGCGCAGCATCTGCCCGTGGGCGTCGGGCCGCGAGTAGTCCATCACGTTGACCGCCACGCGCTCGAGCGAGACGCGCGCGCGGCCGCCGGCCAGGCCCAGGTGCACGATCGCCACCAGCCCCGGCGCGTCCAGCCGCGGGGCCACCGCCGCCCGCGCCGCCTCGTGCTGCACCGGCAGGATCGCACCCCGGACCACGCAGTCGCCGATCACGCGGCCGTCGAGATGCTTGGCCACCTCGCCGGACGGGTTGACCGGGTCGCCGTCGAAGGGCTCGAAGCCGGTGAGCAGGATGTGGCGTGGCGGGTCGGGCGTCACGCGGGCTGCACCCCCTTGCGGTGGC
>DATGBR010000002.1:0-11437 GCA_035312605.1 Candidatus Methylomirabilota bacterium | reverse complement strand
GGGCCTCCCATGACCGACCCACGAAAGGCATCCCCATGAGCGCAGCGACGACGCGACCCGACGACGACCTGGGACTGGAGGGACGGGTGGCCATCGTTACCGGTGGCGGCGCCGCGGGCGACGGCATCGGCAACGGGCGCGCGGCCTGCATCCTACTCGCGCGCAGCGGCACCAGCGTGCTGGTCGTCGACCGCGACGAGGGCCTCGCCAAGCGCACCGTCGAGATGATCACCGGAGAGGGCGGCAAGGCGTCGGCCCTCTCGGTCGACGTCACCGACGAGGCGCAGTGCGCGGCGATGGCCCGCGAGGCAGTGAGCCGCTACGGCCGCCTCGACTTCCTGATCAACAACGTGGGCATCGGCAGCAGGGGCACCGTGGTGGAGGAGAAACCCGAGACCTGGCGGCGGGTCATGCAGGTCAACGTCGAGACCATGTTCCTCGCCTCCAAGGCCGCGATCCCCGAGATGATCCGCACCGCGAAGAGCGGCGCCATCGTGAACATCTCCTCGATCTCCGCGCTCCGCCCGCGCGGCCTCACCACCTATTCCGCCTCCAAGGGCGCGGTGATCGCGCTCAGCCGGGCGATGGCGGTGGATCACGGCCCCGACGGCATCCGCGTCAACTGCATCGCGCCCGGCCCCGTCTACACCCCGATGGTCTACGCGCGCGGCATGACCCCCGCGGCGCGCGACCAGCGGCGGCGCGCCTCCGTCCTCGCCCGCGAGGGCACCGGCTGGGACATCGGCCAGGCCGCGCGCTTCCTGCTGTCGGGCCACGCCCGCTACATCACCGGCCAGGTGCTGGTGGTGGACGGCGGCGCCACCCTGGTCGGGCCCGCCCGCGAGTCCCAGACCGAGCACTGATCGCGAGAGCGAAGGAGAGCACGATGCGCTTCGGCATGTTCACGAGCATGGGCAACCAGACATGGCCCGCGGTCCTCGAGATGTGGAAGCACGCCGAGGCCACCCGGTGGGACGCGGCGTGCGTCACCGACCACTTCATGCCCAACACGAAGGAGCGCGAGGGCGCGATGCTCGAGGGCTGGAGCACGCTCACCGCGCTCTCCACGCTGGTGCCGCGCATCCAGGTCGGCACCATCGTGCTCGGCAACACCTATCGCCACCCGGCGGTGGTGGCCAAGATGGCGACGCAGGTGGACATCATCTCGGGCGGGCGCCTCCTGCTCGGCCTCGGCGCGGGCTGGCAGGAGAACGAGCACGAGGCCTACGGCATCCCCTTCTACACGATGCGCGAGCGGCTCGAGCGGCTCGACGAAGCCTGCCAGGTGATGAAGGCGCTGTGGACGCAGGACCGCTCCACCTTCAAGGGCCGCTACTACCAGCTCTCGGACGCCCCGCTCCAACCCAAGGCGGTCCAGAAGCCGCACCCCGAGCTGATGATCGGCGGCGGCGGCGAGAAGGTGACGCTGCTCACGGTGGCCCGCTACGCGGATCACTGGAACGTGTGGGGCGGCCCCAAGGTCCTCGCCCACAAGGGCCGCATCCTCGACGAGCACTGCGGCCGCGTGGGCCGCGATCCCAAGACCATCCGCCGCTCGGCCAACATGGCGCTGCTGATCACCGACAAGAAGGCCGAGGTCGACGCGCTCGCCGAGACCATCGGCTCGCGCATGGGGCGCCACGCCGCGGACGCGCGCGACACCTGCCTGGCCGGCACCCCGGAGCAGATCCGGGCCACCCTGGCCGAGCTGCGGGCGGCGAAGGTCGAGACCCTGTTCATCCCGACCCTCTTCCGGCCCCTGCCGGAGCTGCGCCGGGACCTCGACCGCTTCATCACGGAGATCGCCCCCGCCTTCCGCTGAGCCGGCCGGAATAGGCTGACGGCGAAGTGCAAGGCATACTGGTGCCGTGATCCGCCGTCGGACCTGGCTCACCGTCGCGGCCATCCTCCTGGCGGGGGTCGGACTGTCCGCCGTCGCGCTCTGGCTCGCGCTGCCGAGCATCGCGCGCTGGGCGCTCGTCCGACAGGTGCAGGCCCAGACCGGCCGCCGCCTCACCATGACCGCGTTCGACCTCGACCTCCGCGGCGGCCGGCTGCGAATCGACGGGTTCCGCCTCGACGACCGCGAGCCCGGCCCGCCGCTGGCCGAGTTCGACCGGCTCGAGGTGCGCTTCCGCCCGTCCCACCTGCTGCGCGGCCACGTGGACCTCGAGGACGTGACCCTCACCGCGCCCCGCGTCCACATCGTCCGTACCGGGCGCGGCGTGCTCAACATCTCGGACCTGCTCGGGCGCTCGTCGTCGCAGTCCGGCACGACCCCGCTCACCCTCGACCGCCTCGCGCTGACCGGCGGCACCATCCTCTTCGAGGACCGCACCCTCACCCCGCCCCGCACCTGGCGGGCCGAGGCCATCACGGTGGACGCGGCCGCGCTCTCCACCGTGAGCCCGGAGCCGCGGGGCAGTCTGCGTCTCACCACCACCGTCGCCGGCGCGCCGCTCGCGGTGGAGGCCTCCGGCGTGCGCATGTTGCCTCTCGCGGGCCGGGCGCGCGTCACCCTGCGCGACGTGGACGCCACGCTGGCCAATCTCTACCTCCCGTCCGACACCGCGGTGGCGCTGGAGAAGGCGCTGATCGGCGTCGCGGTGGACGCGGTCCTCGACGGCCAGGGCGGGGTGGGCCTGGACGGGCAGGCCCGGATCGACAGCCTGACCGTGCGGCGACGCGGCGCGGACGCCTCCCTGGTCACGGTGCCGTCGCTCGTCTTCGCGCTCCAGAGCGGCAAGGGGTCGGACGGCCGGCTGCTCGGACGCGTGGAGATGACCGGCCGCGCCACCGTGTACGATCCGCGCCCCGGCAAGTCGAACCGGTTCGAGATCGATCGCATCCGGCTCGTGGCCGAGGGCCTCGACGCGGCGGGCCGCTCCCCCGCGACGCTCGCCCTCACCGCCGGCCTGCCGGGTGGTGGCGTCCTCGACGTGCGGGGCACCGCCACCCCCGCCCACGCCGGAGGATCGCTGCGCGCGCGGGTGAGCCGCGTGGACCTGGCCTTCTGGGCGCCGTATTTCTCGCTGCCCCTCGACTTCACCGGCATGGCCGAGACCGATCTGACGGTGGACGCGACGGCCAGCGGCGCGCGCGTGCGCGGCCGCGCCACGCTCGCCGCGGCCACCGTCTCCGACGACACGCGCCGCCTCGCCGCCGCGGACCGGCTCGAGCTGGTCGGCCTCGATGCGCAGTGGCCGAAGGTGCGGGTGGAGCGGGTGCGCCTGGCCCGGCCGCGCGCCACGATCGGGCGCGATGCCGAGGGCCGGCTCACCGTCATGGAGCTGGTCGAGTCGATGAAACGCCCGGCGACCGGGCCGGGGAGCGCCCCCGCCGCGCCGGTGGCCAAGCCGACCCCGCTGCCGCCGGACTTCGCGATCGAGGTCGGCGAGGTCTCCGTGGAGGACGGCCGGCTCCGGCTCGACGACGCCACCGTGGAGCCGCCCGCGCGCCTGCGCCTGGCTCCGATCCGCCTGACCGCGCGCGACCTCACGTGGCCGAACCGCCGGCCCGTCGCCGTCACGCTCACCGCCGCCACGCCGGACGGCGGCACCATCGAGACCCAGGGCACGATCGCGCTCGAGCCGGTTCGCTTCGACCTGCGCACGCGCCTGGTCGGCATCGCGATGGCGCCCTATCACCCATACCTGCCGCTGGCGGGTCGAGTGCAGGGGCACCTCGACGGCGACGTCGCGATGAAGGGCACGCTCGGGCCCAAGGTGGAGATGGGCGCGCGGGGCGGGCTCGCCTTCTCCGACCTCGCCTTCGCCGATGGCGACGGGAGCACGGCGCTGCTCACCGTCGGGCACCTCGAGCTGGCGGGGCTCGACTACGCGTGGCCCGCCACCGCCACCGTCGACCGCGTGCACATGCGCAAGTCCTGGGTCCGCATGGAGCGGCGGGCGGACGGCAGCATCCCGCTCACCGCCATCCTCGCCGCGCGCCGGACGGCCCGGGCGCCCGCGACGCCCACGCCGTCGGCGTCACCGGTCGTCAGCCTGGCGGCGCGCGAGGTGCTCTTCGAGGACGGCGCGGCCAGCATCGTGGACGCGGCGGTGAGCCCGACCGCGCGGGTGGAGATCGCCGGGGTCCGGCTCACCGCGCGCGACTTCTCCTGGCCGGCCCGCGCCCCGATCCCGGTCCGCCTCGAGACCCCGACCCCGGGCGCGGGCACCGTCACCGCCCGGGGCTCGCTCGACCTCATCGGCAAGAGCCTCGACCTCGAGCTGCATCCGGCCGGCGTGGACCTGGCCCCGATGCAGCCCTACCTGCCGGTGCGCGGGCAGGCGGCGGGCAAGGCGAGCGGCGATCTGAAGCTCCACGCGACGCTCGACCCGCTCGCGATCACCGCGCGCGGCACCGCGAGCGTGGCCGACATGGCGCTGGGCGACGGCGGGCGCCCGCTGGTCACCGCGACGAAGCTCCAGGCGGACGGGATCGAGTGGACGTGGCCGGCCGCGCTGGTCCTCGACCGCGTGACACTCGAGAAGCCGTGGGCCCAGGTCGAGCGCGCCGCCGACGGCTCCTTCCCCCTCCGCGCGCTGCTCGATCCGCCCGCCCGGCCGAGCCCGCCGTCCGCCGCCGCGGCGCCGGCCGAGCCGCGGGCGCCGACCGCCGGCGCCGCCGCGCCCCAGCTCGACCTGCGCGTGCGCCGCACCGCGGTGCGCGCGGGCGCCTTCCTCATCGTCGACTCGACGGTGCGGCCGACCGCCCGCGACGAGATCAAGGACGCGGCGCTCTTCGTCCGCAACTTCACCTGGCCGGCGCGCGAGCCCGCCGACGTGCGCCTGCGCGCCACCACTGCCACCGGCGGCACGGTCGACGCGCGCGGGCAGGTGCGGCTCGACACCCAGGCGGTGGACCTCCAGCTCACGCTCAAGCAGATGGACCTGGCCACCGCGCAGGCCTTCCTGCCCTCCCGGGTCACGCTCGCGGGCAAGGTCGACACCGACGTGCACGTGAAGGGCACGCTCGCTCCGCTCGCGGTGGCGGCCAGCGGCCAGCTCGCGGTGGACGACATCATCGTGGGCGACGGGCAGCGCATGCTCACCTACGTCAAGCGCGTGGACGTGAGCGGGCTCGACGCCGACTGGCCGCGAAGCGTGACCATCCAGAAGCTGGCCGTCGACAAGCCGTGGGCGCTGGTCGAGCGCGACGCCGACGGGAGCCTGCCCCTGATCGCGCTGCTCCTGCCGAACGGGATCCCGCGGGCCGCCCCGGCGCCCTCCGGCCGCGGGCGAGCCCCCGCGCCGCCCGACGGCACCGGCCCCGCGATCACGGTGAAGAGCCTCGCGGTCGACGAGGGCTTCGTCCGCTTCGTGGACCGCGGCACCACGCCCGCATTCGCCGAGGAAGCCTCGCGCATCGCGGTCAGCGGCCGCGACCTCGGCACCGCGCGCGGCACCAAGGGCCAGCTCACCCTCGCGGGGCGGCTCACCGGCGGCGCCCCGTTCGAGCTCAAGGGGACGATCGGCGCGCTCGGCGGCCCGGTCAACCTGGATCTCGAGGGCAAGCTCACCGACTTCCCGCTCCCCCGCGTCAATCCGTACTCGAACCGGCTGATCGGCTGGATCGCCCGCCGCGGGGCCTTCGGCACCACCGTGCGGTACCGGGTCGTCGACGACGTGCTCACCGCCACCAACGACATCGTCCTCGGCCAGCCCGACTTCGCGCCGTCGCGCAGCGGGGATGCGGTCCGGGACCGGGTGGGCGTGCCCCTCGGCATGCTGATCTCGCTGCTCAAGAACGCCAAGGGGGAGGTGAAGCTCGCGGTGCCGATCTCCGGCAACGTCGCCTCCCGCCAGCTCAACTTCGACGACGCGTTCTGGGAGGCGGTGCGCAAGACCGCGGTCGGGGTGGCCACGCTGCCGCTGAGCTGGGTCGGCAAGATCTTCTACAGCGAGGACGCGCGGGTCGAGACGGTCAGCATCTGGCCGGTCTACTTCGAGGCGGGCAGCACGACGTTCGCCAAGGACTTCGACCGCCACGTCGAGCGCCTGGCCGGCTTCCTGCGGGAGGCGCCCGGGGTCAACCTCTCGATGAAGTCGGTGCTCACCGTCGACGACATCGCGGCGCTGAAGCGGGAGGCGGTGCGCGGGCGGGTCGACGCGGCCGCGCGCGAGGGCGCCGGCGGGGCGCCCGCCGCCGCGGCCCGGCTCTTCGCCGAGCACTTCCCGGGTCGGCCGGTCCCGGCGGGCCTCGACGCCATCCTGAGCGAGCTCGCCCGGGACGAGCCGAGCCCCGCAGCGGCGGCCCGCGCGCTGACCGATCAGCGGATGAAGACGACGCTGGCCCGGCTGCAGGCGGGCGGCAAGCTCGCGGCGGACCGGCTGCGGGTCAGCGAGGGCGTGGTGCCGGTCGAGGGCTCGGGCCTCGGCCGGATCGAGTTCGAGATCGCGTCCTAGCGCGGGCTGTTCGCGCCCGCCGAGCGCGGCCGGGAGCCGCAGGGGGAAATCGTAGTCCACACGCTCGCGTCATTGGTGTAAGTTCGACCCGCTGGCCGCCCCGCCCCGTCCCTTTCCTAGACGACGCGGCCAAGGTGGAGGACCCGGATGGACCGGCGCATATTCCTCGGTAGCATGGCCAGTGCGCTCAAGGAGATCTTGCCGAGGCTTTCTCACGCAGCCCTCCTATTACCCGTGGACGACATGGCCGACCTGACCGATCTCACCCCCGGTTATCTACGCCTATCGATCATTCCCCTTCGGGGGCCTGAAGATCTCAAGGAAGCGTTTGCCAGCATCGAGCGAGAGAAGCCACAGGCCCTCGTTGTTCCCGCCAGCGGCTTGCTCTATACGCATCGGCGAGAGTTTGTCGAGTTCGCGTCAAGGAATCGCCTTCCGACCATCTACGGCCTCCGAGAACCAGTTGTTGATGGCGGACTCATATCGGTCAGCCGCGATTTATCCGCCATAGCGGCTCGTAAGGTGGTCATCAACATGAAGACCGCTAAGCTTAGACGGATGAGCCCGGATGCCTGACCTCCTCGTCCAGTACGGCGTGGCGATCCTCTTCGCCTGGGCATTTGCCGTACAGGCCGGATTGCCCCTCCCAGCCGCTCCCGTTCTGCTTGGGGCGGGGGCCCTGTCAGGGTCCGGCCGGATAAATCTGGCGCTCGCCGTGGGCGCCACGATGGTCGCCGCCCTGGGTGCCGACGTCCTCTGGTATGTGCTGGGTCGTTCGCTGGGACTTCGAGTGTTCGGTGCCCTGTGCCGCTTCTCGCTGGATCCGGACTCTCTCGTCCGGGACGCCAAGGAGCGATTCCTCGCCCATCGCGGAGGGTATCTGGTCCTGGCCAAGTTTCTGCCGGGTCTGAACCCGCTCGCCGCCGGACTCGCCGGGACGGTCTCCCTCCGACCTGACCGATTCCTCATCTATGCCGGGGCGGGCGCCTTGCTCTGGGCCGGTGCCTGGATCACCTTTGGCTACGTCTGCTCGGATGCGATTGGCTTCGTGGCAACCTGGGCCTCCCGCGTCGGGACGCCGCTGGTCATCGTCCTCGCCGCCGTGCTGACCGCGTACCTCGTGCTCAAGTACGTCAGGCGGCATCGCTTCCTTCGTCATCTACGGAAAGCTCGCATCACCGCGACAGAACTCAAGCGACGGCTGGAGGCGGGCGACCGTCCGGTGATCGTTGACCTGCGAACGGCGTTCGACATCGAGGCCGCTCCGTACAAGATCCCGGGGGCGCGCCTGATTGATCCCGAAGAGCTGCTGAGGCATCCCCACCACACGATCCCACGAGACAGCGAGGTCGTTTTCTACTGTGTGGAGCCCAGAGAGGCAACGAGCGCCCGGGTCGCCCTTCGTGCGGCCCAGATCGGCTTCCACAATGTGCATCCTCTGAGTGGCGGACTCGAGGCGTGGCGCCAGGCCGGCTTCCCCGTGGAGCCCATCGAACCGGGGACGCCGGTGATCGGGAGTGCAAGACCGACGAGCTAGCGAATCTGCGCTAAGAACCTTGGCCTCACGATCCCGCAGTCGCTCCTCGAGCGGGCGGACGAGGTGATCAAGTAAGAGTGATGGCAGGCTGGGTGGTTACATGCTCGTGCGGCTGGACCAGGGAGTGCTCATCGCGGTGGGCTGCGGAGAGCGTGACGAAGCTGCATCCCAAGCTGAGCGCGCCGGGTGTCACCCGGTTGCAGGTGGCCGCCGGGTGCGGCGAGTGGCCGCTCTACTCCTTCCGCCATCATTGGGCGTCCCAGATGTCGGCCAGCGGCGAGTCGCTCGCCTATGTCTCGAAGCAGTTGGGCCACAGCAAGCAGTCGATGACGCTGGATCACTACAGCAGATTTATTCCGGACACCAAGCGCCAGCGGGGGGCGGATCGGCTCGCGGCCGAGTTGCTCGCGCCCCAGGTGGCGCCGGTCCGGGAGGTGGCGTGATGAGCGCGGACCGGCAGGAGGTCAAGCGCCCGACCCTGTCATGGCAGGGTGGCGCCGCTACCAAAAAGCTACCAATCCAGTCACAGACACCCCGAAACAGGCCCAACCAAGCCGGAGAGCGAGGCGCGCAAGTACCGAATAACCCTAAATAGCCACAGCTAGGCCGGACTACCCTTGACCCCAAATGCCGGGTAGTCCACCCGGTCCACCATCGCCTCCGGCCCCTCGGTCGGCAGCACCTCGGCGTAGTTCTGGGCCGCGTCGATGTCGTGCTCCCAGATCTCGCGCGGCAACTCGTAGAGCACCTCGATCCCGTGCCCGTCGGGGTCGGAGATGTACACGCTGTGGGTCATGCCGTGGTTGATCCGCCGATGGAAGGTGACGCCCTTCTCGCGCAGGTGCTCGACCTGCTTGAGCCAGGACTCGCGGTCCGGCCAGGCGATGGCCACGTGGTTGAGCCCCACCCCCCCGCGCATCAGGCTCCAGGTCTCGGCCTCGCCGTCGGTCTCGCCCTCGCGCTTCGGGGCCTCGGCCAGGGCCAGGTCGTGGTGAGTCACGTCGCCGCTCTCGGACACGCCGCTGTAGAAGCGCATCTTCGGCCGCACGCGGTCGGGCCGCGACTTGAGCTGGGCCACGCAGCGGAAGCCCATGATCTCGGTCCAGAAGCGGTGCGAGACCTCGATGTCGCGCACGTTGAGGACCACGTGATTGATGCCGCGGGGCGTCTGTGCCGTCGCCATGGTGTCGTCTCCCCTTCGCCTAGAACATCCCGTTGCCGTTGATCCGGGCCATGGCCCCGATCATACCCTAGACCCGCAGCCGGGGGTCGAGGGCGTCGCGGACCGCGTCCCCCACGAAGTTGAGCCCGACCACCGTGACGAAGAGGGCGGCCCCGGGGCCGAACACGATCCAGGGCGCCTGCTGCAGGTACCCGCGGCCCGCGTTGATCATGCTGCCCCAGGACGCGCCGGGCGGCTGCACGCCCAGGCCGAGGAACGAGAGCGACGCCTCGGCCAGGATCGCGAAGGCCACGCTCAGCGAGGCCTGCACCACGATGGGCGCGGTGGCGTTGGGGAGCACGTGCGACCACGCGATGCGCCAGCCGGGGACTCCGAGAGCGCGGGCCGCGTCCACGTACTCGCGCGCGGTGATCGAGAGCACCTGGCCCCGCATCAGCCGCGCGAACGTGGGCGTGTAGACCACGCCGAGGGCGATGACGACGCCGGTGAGCCCGGCGCCGAGCACCGCGCCCAGGGCCAGGGCCAGCACCAGCGGCGGGAACGACAGCACCGCATCCATCAGCCGCATCACCAGCCCGTCGATCCGCCCGCCCGCGTACCCGGCCAGCAGGCCCAGCAGGCCGCCGACCAGCACCGCGATGCCGACCGAGCCGAGGCCCGCCACCAGCGACACGCGCGTGCCCCAGATCACCCGTGAGAGCACGTCGCGGCCCACGTTGTCGGTGCCCAGGAGATGGGCGCGGTCCGGCCGGGCCAGCGCGCGGTTCAGGTCCTGCTTGAGCGGGTCGTGAGGGGCGACCAGCGGCGCCAGCAGGGCCGCGGCCACCGCAACGAGCAGGACCGCGGCCCCGAACGGGGCCAGCCGCGCGCGCGCCGCGTGTCGCAGGGTGCGCCAGCGGCGCGCGCGCACCGGATGGGGGACGGCCGGCGGCGCCAGGGCCGGGGCCACCGGCTCAGCGATGCCGGATCCGGGGGTCGATGAAGCCATAGAGCAGGTCCACCGCGAGGTTGCTCAGGATGAAGCCCACCGCGATCAGCAACACCACGCCCTGCACCAGCGGGTAGTCGCGCGCGAAGACCGCGTCCACCACGAGGCGGCCGACCCCGGGAAGCGCGAACACGTATTCGGTGATGACCGCCCCGCCGATCAGGGTGCCGAGCTGCAGCCCGAGCACGGTGACCACCGGGATCAGCGCGTTCTTCAGCGCGTGCCGGCGCACCACCGCGCCGTCGGAGAGCCCCTTGGCGCGGGCGGTGCGGATGTAGTCCTCGGAGAGCGCCTCGAGCATGCTCGAGCGCAGGGTCCGCGTGATGACCGCGGCGAGGGCGAGCCCGAGGGTGATCGCGGGGAGGGTCAGCGAGCGCAGTCCGTCCCACGGCTCCTCCATCGGGTCGACGTAGCCCGAGATCGGCAGCCAGCGCAGGGTCACCCCGAAGACGAAGATCAGCAGGAGCGCGATCAGGAAGTTCGGCATGCAGATGCCGAAGAGCGCGAACGAGGTCCCGACGCGGTCGACGGCCGAGTTGCGGCGCGCGGCCGAGAGGATGCCGATCGGGGTGGCCACCAGCAGCGAGATCGCCATCGCCAGACCGGCCAGCTGCAGGCTCGGCTTGATCCGCCGGCTCACGTTCTCGATCACCGGCTCCCGATTGCGGATCGAGCGGCCGAGGTCGCCCTGGAGCAAGCGCCCCATCCACGTCGCGTACTGCAGGTAGAGCGGCCGGTCGAGGCCGAGGTCGCGCCGCAGCTCACGCTTGACGGTGTCGTCGACCGACTCCGCCATCATCGCGTCGATCGGGTCGCCGGGGGTCAGGTGGATCAGGGCGAACACCCCGGCGGTGACCAGCAGCAGCACCGGGACCGTGGCGGCGAGCCGGCGGAGGATCAGGCGTCCCACGGAGCCGTCCGGACGCTACTTCAGCCAGACGTCCTTGAAGCGCATCATCCCGTCCGGGATCGGATCGTAGCCCTGCACCCGCGGGCTGAACGCCTTGGGCTCGATCGGGTGGATGATGAACACCATCGGCAGCTCGTCCTGCAAGATCCGCACGAGCTGGCTGAAGAGCTTCTTGCGCTCGGCCTGGCTCGAGACCTCGCGCGACTTGTCCAGCAGGGCGTCGATCTGCGGATTGGAGATGCCCGACCAGTTGAGCGACGTGCCGGGCGTGGTCTTGTAGAACTGGTAGGTGTTGCCGTCCGGATCCGGCCGCCCGCTCCACTGGTAGCTGATCATCTCGAAGTTCTTGCCGTTGCCGTCCGAGATCAGCGTGCCCGAGTCCACCAGCTTGATCTTCATCGTGATCCCG
>DATGBR010000001.1:0-27372 GCA_035312605.1 Candidatus Methylomirabilota bacterium | reverse complement strand
CCGGGGTCCGGGTGGTCACGTAGCCCCAGCGGTTCGAGATCCGGTGCACGTGCACGTCCACGCAGATGCCCGGCTTGTTGAAGCCCTGGGTCACCACCAGGTTGGCGGTCTTGCGGCCGACGCCCTTGAGGGTGAGGAGCGCGTCGATCTCGTCCGGCACCGCGCCGCCGAACCGCTCGATCAGGTCGCGGCTCACGTCGCGCAGCACCCGCGCCTTGGTCCGGTAGAAGCCGACCGGGTAGATCGCCCGCTCGATGGTGCGGGGGCTCAGGCGCCGCAGGCGCTCGGGCGTGTCGGCCAGCGCGAAGAGCCGCGCCGCCGCCGGCCCGGTGGTCTCGTCCTTGGTGCGGAGCGAGAGCAGGCAGGCGATCAGGACGCGGAACGGATCGTGCCACTGGTCGGCCACCAGGGCCAGCGCGGTCGCCCGCCAGGTCGGCGCCTCCCGGCGGAGGCGCCGGATGACGTGGCCGATGCTCACGAGCGACCCGCGAGCGACGCGAGCAGCGCGCGCGCCTCGGGCGCGTCCTTGAGCGTCCAGTCGGCCAGGTTGCCGGGGCTCTTCTCGTCGAGCGCCGCCTGCAGCTCGCGCCGCGCCTCCGGGATCCGCCGGCGCTTGATGAGGGTGCGGGCGAGACCGACGCGCAGAGCGGTGAAGCGCGGGTCGACCTCGAGCCCCCGCCGGAAGATCGCCTCCGACTTCTCGAGGTCGCCGCCGAAGAGCCCCGGCACCTCGCAGTAGACGGTACCGGCGAGCACGTAGGCGGACGGGAAGCGCGGGTCCAGCTCGAGCGCGGTCTCCATTCCCTTCTTCACCTCGGGCAACAGGAAGAGAGATCGCACCACGCCCTTGGTCTGACCCCAGCGACCCACGTTGGCGGCGTACCAGAAGTGGGCACGCGCGTTGCCGGGCGCCGCCTCCACCGCCCGTCGTGCCGCCTGCCGGCCCTGCTCGTACGCCGCGACCTTGTCGTCGGGGGTCTTGGCGCGGATGTCGCCGTAGATGAACGCGATCTGGGCGAGGGCGAGCAGGTTGTCGACCTGCGGCTCACTCTCCACGATCCGGGTCATGGTGGCGCGGAGCGTGTCGATCCGCGCCGGGTCCTCGTGGTAGCGCGAGGCGAAAGCGCGTACCTCGGCGGCCGGCCCCGACTGGGCCCACGCGGCGACGGCCGCGCCGAGGAAAAAGACCACCGCCGCCGCCAGGCGCATCGCGCCCGATGCTAGAGGGCCCGAGCCCGCACTGTCAACCGCGCGCCCTCCGCGCGCCTTGCGATGCGGGGGCGCCGCCGGTATGGTAGGCGCGATGAGGATCATGGCCGCGGGGGCGATCGTCTGCTGGCTCGGGGTGATGGCGTTCTTCGGGGCGGTGATCGCGCCCGCCGCGTTCACCACGCTCGACCGCGAGGCGGCCGGCCGCTTCGTCAGCGCGGTGTTCCCCCGCTACTACGCGGTCGGCGCCGCGCTCGGCGGGCTCGCGCTCCTGGCCCTGCTGGTGCGCCTGCTGCTCCGCGACGACCGATCCGGCGGCTGGGTCTCGCTGCTGCTGGTGGCCCTGATGCTCGCCAGCACGCTCTACGCGTGGCTCGTGGTGCTGCCCGCGGCCCACGCCGCGCGCGAGGCCCTGCACCAGACCGGCGCCGCGACCGGCGCGGTCTCCATCGAGTCCCTCGCGTTCACCCGGCTGCACCGGCTCTCGAGCGTCCTGAACGGGGTGAGCCTGCTCGCCGGGATCCTGGGCCTGGTGGCGGTGGGGCTCAGGCGATGAGCCGCGGCTTCGAGCCCCTGGGCCTCGATCACCTGGTGCTGCGCGTGCGCGACCAGGCGGCCTCGCAGCGCTTCTACATCGACCTCCTCGGATGCACGCTCGACCACGTGAACGAGCGCATCTCGCTGGTGCAGCTCCGCTTCGGCGAGCAGCTCATCGACCTCTTGCCGGGCGAGCGGGCCGAGGGGGGCGGGCTCGACCACTTCTGCCTCTCGATCCGCTGCGGCGACCTGACCGCGGTGCGGGACGGGCTGCGCGCCCGCGGGGTGACGGTCGATGGAGACGTGGTGGAGCGGCGCGGCGCCTTCGGCACCGGCCCGTCGCTCTACATCCAGGATCCGGACGGCTACCACATCGAGCTCAAGCCCCGCTGACGGCCAGGGTCAGCAGGGCGCCCACCAGGCGCTCGGCCGGAACCGCCCCGCCCTCGGTCGCGGCCTGCAGCAGGCAGCCCTCGGCCGCGCCCACGATGACAGCAGCCACTGCGCCCGCGTCCAGATCGTCGCGAAACCGCCGGGTTCTCACGCCTTCCGTCAGGATGTCCTCGAGGGAGAGCCGGATCTGCTCCCGCTGCCAGGCGAGGGTCAGGCGGAACTGCTTGTCGTGCCGGGCCCGGGCCCAGCCGGTCAGGAAGAGCCCGGAGAAGTCGGGATCACTCTCGCCGTAGGCGGCCAGGAGCAGGCGGATCGCCTGCTCGAGGCGGGCCCGCGGCGGCTCCGAGCCACGAGCGATCCGCGCGAGCGCGGCGACGATGGGCCGCCCGCGCTGCTCGACCTGGGTCGCGACGGCCGGCGCCGACGCGCTGGGCGGCGCGGCCGCCGGAGGCGCGAGGGCGAGTGGGGCGGGAGCCGGCGCGGGGGCGGCGACGCGCGCCCGGCGCGCCCGGGCCCGCCGCCGACGGGCGCGCTGGCGAGCGATGCGGCGGCGGGGTGAGGCGGCCTTCTTTCGCTTCTTCACGAACCCGCGGGCGTCAGTTCCCCGAGGAGGACACGAACTGGAAGGACTCGATCTCCACGCGGAAGCGCTTCTCGGTCCCGGGAGAGGACATGCGCACCTCGAACGGGCTCGAGCCCCGCGAGGGGACGACCCCGAAGACGAAGGCCCGGCCCCGGCTGACCACACGGCCGTTCTCGTCGAGCCCCTCGACGCCCACGATCACCCGCTCGCACGAGGAGCTGGCCCCGTTGCGCACCTCCCCGTAGACGAGCAGCCGGCCGCTGCCCACGCGCTCGGTGGTGAAGCTCACCGCGAGGCGGGAGGGGGACTGCGGGGAGTAGGTCTGGGCCTCGACCGCCGCGCCGAGCGCGACCCAGGCCAGTGCGGCACCGAGCAGCCGGCGGGCGATCATTCGTACCGGAGGGCGTCGATGGGGTTGAGCCCGGCCGCCTTGCGCGCCGGGTAGAAGCCGAAGAAGATGCCCACCCCGGCCGCGAAGCCGAAGGCGATCAGGATCGCCTCGAACTGGAGCAGGGTGCGCCACTCCGCGAAGTAGGCGATGGCGTAGGAGCCGAGGAGGCCGGCGCCGATGCCGATGGCGCCGCCGATGAGCGACAGGGTGACCGCCTCCACCAGGAACTGGGCCAGGATGTCACGGCCCCGCGCGCCCACCGCCATGCGCAGGCCGATCTCCCGGGTCCGCTCCGTCACCGAGACCAGCATGATGTTCATGATACCGATGCCGCCCACCAGTAGCGAGACCGACGCGATGGCCGCGAGCAGGATGGTGAGCACGCGGGAGGCGGCCTCCTGGGACTGGAGCACCTCGGCCAGGTTCCGGAGATTGAAATCGTCCTCCTGGTGGGGCTGCAGCCGGTGCCGCTGCCGCAGCAGCTCGCGGATCTCGTTCTCGGCCGCCTTCATCAGATCGGCCTCAATCACCTTGATGGTGATCGAGCCCACCGCGCGGCCCTTGGCCTGGTTGCCGCCCAGCACCTTGGTCCTGGCGGTGGTGATGGGGATCAGGATCTGGTCGTCCTGGTCCTGGCCCCACGTGGTCTGGCCCTTGCGGTCCAGCACCCCGATGATGGTGAAGGGCACCTTCTTGATCCGGATCACCTGACCGAGGGGATCCTCGTCGCCGAACAGGTTGCGGGCGACGGTCTGGCCGACCAGCGCGACCTTCGACGCGCCGTCCACCTCTTCCTGGGTGAGCATCCGGCCCTCGATCACTTCCCAGTCGCGCGCCGGGAAGTACTCGGGGGTGATCCCGAGGATGCCGGTCCACCAGTTGAGATTCGAGTAGACCACCTGCGCGTTGCCTCGCACGTACGGCGCCACCACGTCGACGAGCGGGATGTCGCGCTGGATCGCCCACGCGTCGTCCTCCGAGAGGGTCGCCTGGGCCCCGGCCCCGAGCCGCACTCCGGAGACGTTCACCGTCCCGGGCCAGATCACGATGATGTTGGCCCCGAGGCTCTGGATCTGCTCGGCCACCCGGGCCTGCGCCCCCGCGCCCACCGCCACCATGGTGATGACCGCGCCCACCCCGATCACGATGCCGAGCATGGTGAGCGCGCTGCGCATCTTGTTGACCCGCAGGGCCCGCACCGCGATCCGCGCGCTGGCCAGGACGTTCACGTGGGCGAGACCTCGGTCTCCACGTCTTCCTCGTCGGAGGCCTCTCCGCTCGGCAGGGTCGCGAGCAGCTCGCGGGCGACCAGGCGATCGGACACCGGCTCGTCGTGGGTGAGGTGGCCGTCGCGAAAGCTCAGGGCCCGCCCCGCGTAACGGGCGATGTCGGCCTCGTGGGTCACCACCACGATCGTGATGCCCTCGCGGTTGAGGTCCTGGAACAGGGCCATGATCTCGACGCTCGTCCGCGAGTCGAGCGCGCCGGTCGGCTCGTCGGCCAGGATCAGCACCGGGTTGTTGATGAGGGCCCGCGCGATCGCCACCCGCTGCTGCTGGCCGCCCGAGAGCTGGGCCGGGTGGTGATGCTCCCGCTCCGAGAGCCCGACCGCGGCCAGCTTGGCGCGCGCGCGCGCCTGCCGGTCGCGCGGAAGGGCCGCGCTGTAGAGCAGGGGCAGCTCCACGTTCTCGAGCGCGGTGGTGCGAGGCAGCAGGTTGAAGGTCTGGAACACGAAGCCGATCTTCTCGTTGCGCACGTGGGCCAGTGCGTCGCGGCCCATGCGCGAGACGTCGAGCCCGTCGAGCCGGTAGAGGCCCGCGCTCGGGGTGTCGAGGCAGCCGAGCAGGTTCATGAAGGTCGACTTGCCGGAGCCGGACGGGCCCATCACCGCCACGAACTCCCCGGGGGCGATCGTCATCGAGACCCCGCGGAGGGCGTGGATGCGTCGCGAGCCCAGATGGTAGTCCTTGACCAGGTCCACCGTCTCGATGAGGGCGTCGGCCATCTCAGAACCGGAGACGCGGGGCGGCCCCGGTCTGCGAGGGGGTCCGGTCGCCCGGCACCGCGACGCCCACGATCACCAGCTGGCCTTCCTTGAGCTCGCCGCGGGCCACCTCGGTGTAGGTCCCGTCGCCGATGCCGAGCTGCAGCGACAGCGCGGCGGGCTTGCCGTCGGGGCCGAGGACCCACACCCGCCCGGCGGGCGCCCCGCCGCCGCGGCCGCCCCCGCCGCCGGGCCCGCTGGGCCGGGCCGGCCGCTCGCGCTCGGTGGCCTCGACGCCGGGGGGACGGAACCGAAGCGCCGCGTTCGGCACCTGCAGCACGCCCTCCTTCTGGTCGATGACGATGCGCACGTTGGCGGTCATGCCGGGCAGGAGACGCTGGTCCGGGTTCTTGGCGCTCACCACCACATCGTAGGTGACGACGTTCTGCACGACCAGGGGCGCCTTCCGGATCTGCACGACCTCCCCGGTGAAGGTGCGGCCCGGGAAGGAGTCGACCGTGAAGCTGGTCACCTGGCCCACTGTGACGCGGCCCACGTCGGCCTCGTCCACGTTGGTGTCGACCTGCATGTTGCGCAGGTCCTGGGCGATCGTGAAGAGGGTCGGGGCCTGGAGGCTCGCCGCCACCGTCTGGCCGACGTCGACGGTGCGACCCACCACCACGCCGTCGACCGGCGCCCGGATGTAGGTGTGGTCCAGGTCGACCTGGGCCTGGCGCTGGGCCGCCTCGTTCTGGGCCACCTGCGCGACCGCGTTCTTCAGCATCGCCTCGGCCACCCGCAGCTGCGCCTCCGCGGCGCGCACCGTCGACACCTGCGCCAGCTCCTGGGCCTTCGAGGCCTCGAGCTGGGCCACGGCGGAGTCGTAGGTGGCCTGGGCGGTGTCCTCGTCGGCCTGCGCGATGAGGCCGCGCAGGCGCAGGTCGCGATTGCGGCCGAGCGTGCGATTGGTGTCGACCACCGTGACCTGGGACTTCGCGGTCTGGGCGCGCGCGGCCGCGAAGGCGGCCCGGGTGTTCTCGAGGTCCGCCCGGGTCTTCTCCACCACCGCCTGCTGGTTCAGCACCGAGGCGCGCGCCGCGTCCACCTGGGCCTTCGTCTGGTTGACCTTGGCCTCGAAGGTGTCGGGATCGATGCGGGCGATGACCTGGTCCTTCTTCACCTGCGAGTTGAAGTCGGCGTGGAGCTCCTTGATCTGCCCGGACACCTGGGAGCCCACCTGCACCGTGATCACCGCGTTGAGGGTGCCGGTGGCGGACACCGCGGAGGTGAGCGGGCCCCGCGAGACCGCGGCGGTGCGGAACGCGGGGCGGGCCCCGACGCCCTGGGTATAGAGATATCCTCCCGTGATCGCCCCGGCGAGCACCACGATCGCTACGATCCAGAGGATTCGGCGCTTCATGATGGGGTGACGCGGGGGCGGTCGGCGGTATTCCTAGCGCCGGCCGAGCGCCCGCTCCAGTCGCGCGATCCCGATCCGATAGTCGGAGAGCGCCTGGGCCTGGTCGGACTGGGCCTGGGTGAGGGCCAGCTGGGCGTCGGTCAGCTCGATGATGTTGGCCACGCCCGCGTCGAAGCGCCCCCGGGCCAGCTGGTAGTTCTCCTCCGCGGACTCCACCGCCTTCTGAGCGGCCCCGATCCGCTCCTCGGCCTCCCCGAGGTTGAGATAGGACTGCTCGACGTTCTGCCAGACCTGCAGCTCGGTGTCACGCACCCGAGCCTGGGAGGCTTCGACCGCAGCCTTGGCTTCCTTGTAGCGCGCGATCTTATTGCCCCCGTCGAAGATGGTCCAGTTGAGCGTCAGGCCCACGTTCCACTCGTTGCCGTAGTCGACGAAGCCGCTGGTGGTCCGGGCGTTGAACGCAGGCCCGCCGGTCACCCCGGTGACCCCATAAGTCCCGCTGCCGAACAGGTTCGGAAAGAAGTCCCGGAAGGTCTGGCGGACGGAGGCGTCGGCGGAATCGGCGAGCGCCTTCACCTGCCGGTACTCGGGCCGGTTCCGGAGCGCCTCCGCGATGAGGTCGTCGCGGTTGATCGGGAACTGGGAATAGGAGAGCAGGTCCTTGACCTCGGTCGGCGCGTTGACCGCGATTCCCATCGCGGTGTTCAGGGCCACCCGGGCCAGGTTCACCGCGTTCTGGGCCCGGATGACGTTGACGCGCCCGTTCGCCACGTCCACCTCGGCCCGCGTGACAAAGCTCTTGGGCTGGGTGCCCACCTGGAAGAAGCCCTGGGCGCTGCGTAGGTTGACCTCGGCCCGATCGAGCGCGGCCAGGTTCACCTGGACCAGACGCTTGGAGAGCAGCAGCGTGAAGTATTGCGTCTTCACGAGCTGGGAGATGTCGAGCTTCTGCGTCTCGAGCACTTCCTTGAACGCGGCCGCGCTGTACTTGGCGACGTCCTTGGCCGCCCACGTCCGTCCGAAGTCGAACAGGAGCTGGGAGGCGGTCACGCTCGCGGAGCCGAAGTCGTTGGTGGCAGCCGCGCCGCTGGCCGGGCTGATCACGCGCAGACGGCCGTAGTTGCCGGTGCCCGTGAGCTGGGGCAGCAGGGGGGAGAGCGCCTGGGTCACGCGCTGCTGGGCCGCCACGTAGTCGCCGATGCGCGCCACGATGATCGGGGCATTCTCGAGACCGATGTTCACCGCCTCTTCCAGTCCCAGCTCGCGTCCGATGAGCTCCTGCGGGGTGGCGAAGGGGCGGATTCCCGGGGGCGCCGGCAGCGGCTCGCGCGGCGGCATGGACGGGGGCGTCTGCATCGTCTCTGGCGGAGGGGCGGCCGGAGGTAGCGTGGTCGCCGGGGGCGGCGTCTGGGCCCAGGCCGCGGAAAGCAACACCGCGAGGGTCAGGACCAGCGCCAGGGACAGAGTGAATCGCTCCCGAATCATACCGGATCTCCCTGATGCCCTGCCCCCTCCGCGGCCTGCACCGGGCGCTGGGTCGGCTCCTTCGGCATCACGTCAAGCGTGGGGAAGAACACCAGAGTCAGCCTGGGTCGAGCGGTGCTCATAAAAGACGTCAAATCGAGCCTCGTATTCGTGAGAAAGAGCGTCCGGACCGGCTCCTCCAGGGGCGGGCGAGGTAGGAGGCGCATGGGGAAATCTCGGTGGAGAAGTCAATTCCGCCCAATTGTAGGGACCTTTGGACTGTAGTCAAGTTTGTGAGATAGTCCGGAGGGTACCCCAGGCGCGGGGAGGGTCTCGGGCGCCGGATACCAGGGGAGGGGTAAGCGAGAGCCATGTCGTCCATCACCCGACAGCCCAAGATGGGCCGCTGGTCGGAGCCCGCGCTGCGCGTCCTGCGCGAGCGCTACCTGGCCCGGGAGCAGGGGCAGGTGCGTGAGACCCCCGAGGAGATGTGCTGGCGGGTGGCGCTGGCCATCGCCTCCGCGGAGACCCGCTTCGGGCGCACCCCGGCGGCGGTCTCCGAGGTGGCGACCGCCTTCTACGACATGATGGTCGACGGCTATTTCCTGCCCAACTCCCCGACGCTCATGAACGCGGGCAAGGACAACGCGCTCCAGTACTCGGCCTGCTACGTCCTGCCGGTGGGCGACTCGATGGAGGAGATCTTCGAGTCGGTGAAGGCGGCCGCGATCATCCAGCAGTCGGGCGGCGGCACCGGCTTCGCCTTCTCGCGCCTCCGCCCCAAGGACGACGTGGTGCACTCGACGGGCGGGCGCGCGTCGGGGCCGGTGTCCTTCCTGCGCGTCTTCAACGCGGCCACCGAGGCGGTCAAGCAGGGCGGGGCGCGGCGCGGGGCCAACATGGGGATCCTGCGCGTCGACCACCCGGACCTGCTCGAGTTCATCGAGTGCAAGCTCGACGGCGGCATCACCAACTTCAACATCTCGGTCGCCGCGACCGACACGTTCATGGAGGCGCTCGCCGCGGACGGGGAGTACGACCTGATCAACCCGCGCACCGGGCAGGTCACCGGCCGGCTGCGCGCGCGCGACGTCTTCGCGCGCATCGTCCGCGCGGCGTGGCGCACCGGCGATCCCGGCATGGTCTTCATCGATCGCATCAACCGGAGCCCGGCGAATCCCACCCCGGATCTCGGGCTGATCGAGGCGACTAATCCTTGCATCGTCGCGGACGCCCTGGTGTCCACCGATCGCGGCCTCGTCCGGATGGAGCGGATCGCGACCCGCTTCCGGGCCGGCGGTCTCGCGGTGAAGGTGGACCCGCGGCTCCTCCCATCGCGGCTGATGGTCTGGGAGGGCACCCACGACGTGCCGCTCTCCGCCTACGGCGAGGGCTGCCTGCCTATCAGCCAGGCCTTCTGCTCGGGCGAGCGGGAGACGGTCACGGTGAGGACCGCGGCCGGGTACGAGCTCACGTGCACGCCCGACCACCGGCTGATGACCGACCGCGGTTGGGTCGCGGCCGCCGATCTCCGCGTCGCGGTCGATCGGGTGTGGATCCAGAGCGATCCGGGCGTCTTCTCCGCCGACGATACGCTTCCGGTCGAGACACCCGCCGAGTTCACCGGGCGCAACGGGCGTACGTATCGCCACTGCCTCCCGACCCGGTGGAGTGCGGACCTCGGCTTCGTCCTCGGCTGGCTCGTGGGCGACGGCTGGCTCCGCGGGGGCGACGTCTCCTATCCGCGGGTCGGCTTCTCCTTCGGCTCCGACGACGGCGCCGCGCTCGAGCGCATCGCCTCGGCGATGGACGGCTGGCACGGGCGCCCGTCGAAGGTGTGGCTCCGCTCGCGCGGCGTCCGCCACCTCATGTACCCGGGGAAGTTCTTCGCCGCCTTCTTCGAGGCGCTCGGGGTGCGACCGGTGAAGGCCGGGCAGAAGACGGTCCCCGAGACGCTCTTCGGGGCGCCCCGCGCCGCGGTGGTGGGCTTCCTCCAGGGGCTCTTCTCCGCCGACGGCACGGTGCGGGAGAACCCGAAGGCCAACAGCTCCTGGATCGCGCTCACGTCCAAGAGTCGCGATCTGCTGCGGGGCGTCCAGCTCCTGCTGCTGAACCTCGGGATCAAGAGCAGCCTGATGGACCGGTCGCGCCCGGCCCGCCGCGGTCTCTTCGGCTACCGGGCCAAGGACGGCGGGCTCCGCTCGTACGACTCCGACGGGGTCCTGTTCGAGCTGGGGATCTTCGGCCGGTCGCGGTCCCGCTTCCTCCGCGAGATCGGCTTCCTGAACGACAAGCAGCGGCGGCTCGAGCCGGTGCGGTACGCGGGGGCCTACGCGCCCAAGTGGAGTGACGAGGTGGCCGCGGTGGAGCCCGCGGGGCGGCGGGCGGTCTACGATCTGACCGAGCCGCAGAGCCACTCCATGATCGCCAACGGTCTCGTCGTCCACCAATGCGGCGAGCAGCCGCTCTTGCCGAACGACGCGTGCAACCTGGGCTCGATCAACGTGGCCAAGTTCGCGGTCGAGCGGGCGGGACGGTGGGAGATCGACTGGACCGAGCTCGAGCGCGTGGTGCGCCTGGCGGTGCGGTTCCTCGACGACGTCATCGAGGTGAACCCGTACCCGCTGCCGCAGGTCGACGAGATGGTGAAGGCCAACCGGCGCGTGGGCCTCGGGATCATGGGCTGGGCCGACCTGCTCTTCACCCTCGGGGTGCCCTACGACAGCGACGAGGCCCTCGAGCTGGCCGAGCGGCTCATGGCCTTCGTCAACGAGCGGGGCCACGACCAGTCCGCGCGGCTCGCGGAAGAGCGCGGACCGTTTCCGCACTGGGCCCGCTCGATCTACCGGCACGGCCGCCCTCTCCGCAACGCCACCGTGACCACCATCGCGCCCACCGGGACCATCTCGATGATCGCGGGCTGCTCGTCCGGGATCGAGCCGGTCTTCGCGCTCGCCTTCGAGCACCGGGTGAAGGGGCCGGACGGCGAGCGGGTGCTGCCGTTCTTCAGCGAGACGTTCGAGCGGCTCGCCCATCGCCGCGGCTTCCACTCGGAGTCGCTGATGACCGAGGTGGCGCGCCGCGGCTCGCTGCGGGACGTGCCCGGCGTGCCCGAGGCGGCGCGCGAGATCTTCAAGACCGCGCACGAGATCGACGCGATCTGGCACGTCCGTCACCAGGCCGCGTTCCAGAAGCACACCGACAACGGGGTCTCGAAGACGATCAACCTCCCGGAGAATGCGGCCGAGGAGGACGTGGCCGCCGCCTACCGCCTCGCGTGGGACCTCGGCTGTCTCGGCATCACCGTGTTCCGCGACGGCTCCAAGGGCAGCCAGGTGCTGAACATGGGGCTGCGACCCGACACGGCGGTGGGCGAGCCGCCCGCCCGTGGGGTCAAGCCGCGCCCCCACAGCCTCACCGGAGCCACCTACCGCATGGAGACGCCGATCGGCACCGCGTTCATCACCGTGAACGACAACGGCGGCGGGGAGCCGTTCGAGGTCTTCGTGCAGGTCGGCAAGGCGGGCTCCGACACCATGGCGGTCGCGGAGGCGCTCGGGCGCCTCGTGTCGCTCGTCCTGCGGCTGCCCTCGCCGCTCAGCCCGACCCGGCGACTCGAGGAGGCGATCAGCCAGCTCCTGCGCATCGGCGGCGGGCAGCCGACCGGCTTCGGCGCGGCCAAGGTGCTGTCGCTGCCCGACGCGCTGGCCCGCACTCTCGCCGAGCACATCGGGGTCCCGCGGGCCGCGACCCCGGTCGACCCGCCGGCGGTGAGCCCGCTGCGCCGGGTGGGCGATCTCTGCCGCGAGTGCGGCCAGGCCACCCTCGTCTACGAGGAGGGCTGCAAGAAGTGTCTCTCCTGCGGCTTCAACGAGTGCTAGGGGGCGCCGATGTTCTCCGGAGGTGAGTACGAGGAAGTGGCGCGGTGGCTGCGGAACTTCGTGGCCTCGCACGCCAAGCGGGAGAACCTGCGCGCCGAGCCGGTGGTGGACACCGAGGGCCCGCGCGAGGGGCAGAGCTACGGAGTGCGTCTCCGGGTGGGGGCCGGGCTGAGTCCCGCGCCGCCCGCGCCGCCGCTCGAGCTCGGCTTCCCGGAGGTGGCGCAGAACCGGGGGAGCCTCGCGTGGTGCGCCGGCCTCGCGGCGCGCGTGCGCGCACTCGCGCGCGAGCTGCCCGCGGCGGGGTCGGGCCCGCTCCGCACCGCCTGACCCGGTGAGGGCGGGACCGGGCGTCCGCTGGTGGGCCCCCGGCGACTGGAACGCGTTCTTCGGGCTCGCGCTCGACAACCTGAGCCTGTTCGTCATCCTGTCCGGCCTCCTGATCGGCGTCTTCGGCTTTCCCTCCGACCTGGTGCTGCGCGTGATGGTCCCCGGCACCGCGCTCGGGGTGCTGCTGGGCGATCTGACCTACACGTGGCTCGCGGTGCGGCTCATGCGGCGCACCGGGCGGAGCGACGTCACCGCGATGCCGTTCGGCATCGACACGCCCTCGCTCTTCGGCATGGTCTTCGGCGTGCTGGGCCCCGCCAAGCTCCTCACCCACGACCCGATCCTCGCCTGGAAGATCGGCATGGGCGTGACGGTGGCGATGGGGGTGATCAAGCTCGGGCTCGCGTTCGCGGGCGACTGGGTGCGTCGCCTCGTGCCGCGCGCCGCGCTGCTCGGCTCGATCGCGGGGGTGGCCGTGCTCCTCATTGCCTTCCTGCCCGCGTTGCGGATCTTCGCCGACCCGCTGGTGGGCGTGGTCTCGCTCACCGTCGTGCTGGTCGCCCTGGTGGGTGGCCGGCGGCTGCCGGGGGGAGTCCCCGGCGCGCTCGCCGCGGTGCTCGCGGGCACCGCCATCTTCTGGGCCCGGTGGGCCCTGACCGGGGTCGGGGGCGGGGAGGTGCGCCCGGTGCTGGCGCTCGGGACGCTCGGGCTCGCGCTGCCGATGCCCACGCTCGCGTGGCTTCACACCCTCGACGCCCTGCTGCCGTACCTGCCGCTCGCGGTGCCGTTCGCGCTCGCCACCGTGGTGGGCGGCATCGACAACACCGAGTCGGCGATCGTGGCGGGCGACGAGTACCGCACGCGGGACATCCTGCTCACCGAGGCGCTCGCGACCATCGCGGCCGGCTGCTGCGGCGGGGTGGTCCAGAACACCCCGTACATCGGCCATCCCGCCTACAAGGCGATGGGCGCGCGCGCCGGCTACACGCTCGCCACCGGGCTGCTCATCGGGGTCGGCGCCGCGATCGGGGTCGTCGCGCTGCTGGTGCACCTGCTGCCCGACGCGGCGGTCGCGCCGATCCTGGTCTTCGTGGGCCTGCAGATCACCGCGCAGGCCTTCCTCGCCTCCCCCGCGCGGCACGCGCCCGCGGTGGCCCTGGCGTTCCTGCCCGCGATCGCGGCACTGGTGCTCATCCAGGGCAACGTGCTGCTGGGTTCAGTCGGCAAGAGCGCGGCGGATCTCGCGGGCGAGGGCCGCGCGATGTGGAGCACGCTCCTGGTGCTCGGCAACGGCTTCATCCTCACCGCGCTGCTGTGGGGCGCCGCCCTGGTCGCGATCATCGAGAAGCGGCTGCCGGTCGCGGGCGCGGTGCTCGCGATCGCGGCGGTGGCGACGCTCTTCGGCGTGATCCACTCGCCGCTCCCCGACGGCGCGGTGTTCTGGCCGTGGGCCATCGCGAGCGGCGCGCCGCACACGCTGGCCGCGGCGTACGGGGTGGCGGGGGCGCTGCTGGTGCTGCTCGGCCGCGGGGATCCCTAGCCGCGAACCTGGTCGAGCATCTCGCGGTCGCTCGAGAACTTGAACTCCTCGACCTTGTCCGCGGCGGCCCGCGCGCGCTCCGCCGCCTCGAGGCGCTGGACGGCCGGGTAGTCCACCACCGCGGCGCCGTGCGCGTCGAGGGCCCGGCGCAGCGCCTCCACCGCCCGCTCCGCGTCGGCGAGCGGGCGCTTCGGGCGCTCGGCGAGGAAGGCGGCCACGTGCCTGATCCCGGTCTCGGCGTCGAGGCGCGCGCGGCCGACCACGCCGTCGCTCGCCTTGCGCGCCCAGCCGACCACGTAGACGCCGGCGCGCGCCTTGCCCGCCGTCTCGTCCAGGACCTCGTAGGCCCCCGCCGGATCGTCGCCGGGCACGGTGAGGTAGAGCCCGTCGCGGTACGGCAGTCCCGCGTGCTCGTCGACGCGATCGCCGACCGCGAACACCACGGTGTCGCACGGGATCACCGACGTGAGCCCGGTGCCCACCGCCGCGATGCGGTCTTCCTTGCGCTCGAGGCGCGTCTCCTCCACCTCGAGCCCGACCACGCGCCCGCCCTCGGCCACCACCCGCCGCGGGGACGCCAGGAAGCGGAAGCGCAGGCGGGTCCGCGCCCGCGGCGAGGGCTCGCCGCGGGCCGCCATCGTCGCGATCAGCTCGTCGGCGCTCTGCCCGGCCGCCTCGAGCCGCGGGCGGATGCGCTCGATCTCCTCGCGATAGAGCGCGTGGTCGAAGGCGTCCTCGACGTCCTCGAACTCGCGATCGTCGTACGCCTTCTCGTAGGGGCCCCGGCGCGCCACCGCCACCACCTCGTCGACGTCGCAGAAGTGAGCGCAGTAGTTCGCGATGTCGACCATCACGTTGCCGACCCCCACGATGGCGACCCGCCGGCCGATCGGGAAGGGCTGTTCGCTGAAGGGAGGAAGGCGGTTGTAGTGATACACGAGATCCTTGGCGTGGTATGCACCGGGCAGCCGCTCGCCCTCGATGCCGAGGTACTTGGTGCCCTGGGCGCCGATGGCGAACACGAGCGCGTCGAAGCCCATACCGGCCAGGGCCTCGACCGTGAGATCGCCGCCCTCCGAGATGGTCACGTGCCCCAGGTAGGTGACCCGGGGATCGCTCAGGATCTTCTGGAACTGCCGGCGCAGGCCTCCCTTCATCTTGTACTTGTTGAGGAAGATCCCGTACTCGGCGAGGCCGCCCGGCTTGACGTCGCGGTTGATCAGGACCACGCGGGAGCCCTGCGCGGCGAGCGCGCGGGTGGCGAAGAGACCGGCGGGGCCCGCGCCGATCACCGCGACCAGGTGGACCTGTTCGTCCGCCATCTCCGCGAGACGATAGCACACGGGCCCCGAGGCGTGAATCCGCGAAATACCTTGACCCGCTCGCGAGGGCGGGTGTTAAATGAACATGCCTTTCATCAATGATGACGGGGTGATACCTGCAGAAGCGCAGGCCCGCTCGCAAGGTCCGCTCTCCGGGCACGAGCCCGAGCACGAGAAGGAGGATTCGATGGTCATTTCGCTTGCCGCCCGCATCGGTGGGCTCGTTCTCGGCGCCGCGCTCCTGCTCTTCCTCGGGCTGAGCGGACCGACGCCCCGGATCGCCGACGCCCAGGCACCCTGGGTGGCTCCGGCCGCCGAGAAGGCGAAGAAGAACCCGGTCCCGAGCGACAAGAAGACCATCGATCAGGGCGAGAAGGTCGCCAAGATCAACTGCGCCTCCTGCCACGGCGCCAAGGGCAAGGGCGACGGCGCCGCCGCGGTCGCGCTCAATCCCAAGCCCGCGGACTGGACGTCTGCCCGCGTCCAGGACGAGTCGGACGGCGAGATCTTCTGGAAGATCACCACCGGGCGCGGCCCGATGCCCTCGTGGCGGCACCTGCCCGAGACCGACCGCTGGGCGATCGTCCGCTACATCCGCACGCTCGCCGCGAAGTGATCCGGAGGGCGGAGCGGTGAGCGGCGACTCCGGCCCGGGCGCGGTGGGGGCGCAAGCCTCCCTGCGCGCGATCCTGGCCGAGATGGGCGAGGTCCTCGAGAGTGCGCGCGCGCACCTCCGGGAGACGTCGCCCGGCTCCGAGCTGGCCGCCGAGCGCGACGAGCACGCGCTCGCCATCTTCCAGGAGATCCTCTCGGTCCCGCCGCTCGGGCTGCCGCCCGGCGAGCTGTTCGCGCTCGCGATGGACCGGCTCTCGCGCCTCCTGGCCGCGGACCGGGCCTTGCTCTTCGTGCACGACGAGGGCACCGGACGCCTCGTTCCTCGCTCGAGCCGCGGGTTCCGTCGGGAGGAGCTGGAGATGGTCTCCCTCGATCCGAGCCAGGGCCTCATCGGCCGCGTCTTCCGGGAGAAGCGCGTGCAGACCCTCGACGCGGCGGCGGCCCCCGAGGCCGCGGATCCGTTCGTCGAGCGCTTCCCGGTGCGTCAGGGCATCGCGGTGCCGGTGCGTACCGAGGGCGAGGTGGGCGGTGTCCTCTTCGCGGGGCGGCGGGCCCTGGGCGCTCCGTTCAGCACGACCGACGTGCTACTGCTCCTGGTCATCGCCGACCGGGTGGGCTCGGCGCTCGTGCACCAGCGCCTGCTCGAGCGGCACGGCGAGCACCTCGGCCATCTCCGCGAGGTGCGCGCGCTGGTCGACGAGCAGCGACCCGGGCGCGAGCCGCGCGACATCCTGGCCCGGATGGGCGAGGCGGCGTGCCGGGTCCCGGGCGTGCGCGCGGCGCTGGCGCTGGCCGGCTCCGGGCCGACCGCGATCACCGCGGCGGCCGGCGCCGGGCGGCTCCGCAGCGTGGGCCCGGAGCAGATGCCGCCGGACGACGATCTGCTCGCGGAGGGCTTCGCGGCCGACCGGCCCGTCGCGATCCGCGATCTGCAGGCGCGGGCCACCGCGCGGCCGGGGGTGCTCGAGCGCGACGGGCTCCGGGCCGGGCTCCTCGTGCCGCTGCGCAGCCGCGGGCGTGTGCTCGGCCTGCTGGCCCTGGCCGACGTCGAGCCGCGGGAGTTCTCCCCCGAGGAGGTGGAGATAGCCCTCACGCTCGCCGCGGTGACCGCGGGGGCGCTCGACAGCCGGCGCGGGCTCGAGGACCTGCGGCAGGCCCTCGGCGAGCAGGCCGCGCGGCAGGCCGAGCAGGCGGAGAGAGAGAAGGCGCGCGTGCTGACCGCCTTCGGCGCCGGTCTCACCCGCGAGCTGAGCGCGGTCTTCGCGCTCCTGCTCGGCAAGTCCCAGCTCATGCTCGCGCGGGCTCCGGACGAGTCGCTCCGCGAGAGGCTGGCCGCTCTCGAGGAAGCGGCGTGGCGCGGAACCGACGTCACGCAGCGGCTCCTCGGGCTGGCCGAGGCCGATCGCGCGGCGGATCTCTCGTGCGACCTGGGCGCGATCGCGCGGGAGGCCCTCGCCTTCGCCCGACCGCGTCTCGGCTCGGGCGCGGCTCCGGCCCGCGGCCGCATCGAGATGACCGCCGACCTGCCGCCGACGTCGCCGGTGGCCGGCAGCGCGACCGCGCTCCGCGAAGCCATCGTCAACATCGTCCTGAACGCGATGGAGGCGATGCCCGCCGGGGGGAGCGTGACCGTGCGGCTGCGCGAGGTCGAGCGCGGCGTCGAGCTGGTGGTCGCCGACAGCGGCCCGGGCATCGCGCCGGAGGTGAAGCCGCGCATCTTCGATCCCTTCTTCACGACGCGTCCGGGACACCTGGGGCTGGGGCTCACCGTCGTCCAGGCGGTCGTCCTCCGCGCGGGCGGGCGCGTCGACGTGCAGAGCGGCCCCGCCGGGACCACCGTGATCCTCTGGCTGCCCGCGGCGCCGCCGAGCGGGGCGACGCGGTCCGACGCCCTCGCGGTCGAGCCGGCGCCGCCGTCCGCTCCCGAGCCTCCGCCCGCGCCGGTGCCGGTCGGGTCGGTCCTGGTCGTCGAGGAGGAGGACGGCATCCGGGGCGCGGTACTCGATGCGCTGGCCGCGGCCGGCCACCGCGTGGAAGCCGCGGTCGACGCCACCGGCGCGCTCGATCGCCTCGCCCTGGGCGGCATCGACGTGGTGGTCACCGACCTCGCGCTACGCGACCGGTCGGGCCTGCAGCTGGCCGCGGCGGTGAAGCAGCGGAGCCCGGGCGCGGCGGTGGTGCTCCTCACCGGCTGGGGCCGCCGCCTCCACGAGGAGCGCGTGCGCGGCGCGGGCGTGGACGTGATGGTGGTGAAGCCGATCGAGCCCGAGCGCGTCCGCACCGCCGTCGCGGAGGCCCTCCGCCTGCACCCACCCGCGTGACCTGGCGTCTCGCCACCGTCGATCTCGGCACCAACACCGTCCGGCTGCTCGTGGTCGAGCCGGACGGCCCCGCGTGGCGCACCCTCCAGCAGAGCCAGCGCGTGACCCGACTCGGGGAAGGGCAGGGGGATACCGGGCGTCTCGGACCGGAGCCGATGCGCCGGACCTCGGCGACGGTGGCCGAGTTCGCGCGGGCGGCGCGCGCCCTCGGCGCCGGCCGCGTGCGCATCGTGGCCACCAGCGCGGTCCGCGAGGCCGTGAATCGCGAGGAGTTCGTGGCCCGGCTCGAGCGAGAGTCGGGCGAGCGCGTCGAGGTCGTCTCCGGCGAGGAGGAGGCGCGCCTGACCCTCAAGGGCGTGACCTCGGGACTGCCCGGCCTCGGCGGCTCCTTCGTGCTCTTCGACATCGGCGGCGGGAGCACCGAGTTCGTCCTCGCGCGGGGCGCGGTGCCCGCGGCCGCGGTGAGCCTGCGGCTCGGCGTGGTGGCGCTCCAGGAGGAATGGGGCGATCCGGGGCCGGTGCGCTGGGAGCACTTCGCGCGCCTGCGCCGGCACGTGGAGCAGCGGCTGGCCGCCGAGGTGCCGGAGGCGATCGCGGGGGCCTCGGCCGCCGAGATGGTGGGGACCGCGGGCACCATCACCACGCTGGCCGCGCTCGAGCTGGGGCTCCGCGCCTACGACGCGGCGGCCGTGCACGGCTACCGCCTCGAGCGGGCCGCGGTGGAGCGGCAGCTCGCCCGTCTGGGGGCGCTCGGCGTGGAGGCGCGCGGCCGGCTGCCGTGTCTCGAGCCGGGCCGCGCCGACGTGATCATCCCCGGCATCGCGATCTGCCTGGCCGCGATGGCGCGCTGCGGGCGCGAGACGCTGGTGGTGAGCGACCGCGGGCTCCGCGAGGGCATTCTCTGCGAGCTGCTGGGGACCGCCGCGTGACCGCGCCGTCGGCGCGCACCTTGTCGGTGATCGACTACCACACCGAGGGGGAGCCCATGCGCATCGTGGTGGGGGGCGTCGACGCGGTGCCCGGCGCCACCCTGATGGAGCGGAGCGAGTACCTGGCCGCGCACGGCCGCGACCTGCTCGGCTTCACGCTCTACGAGCCGCGGGGCCACGCCGCGATGTGCGGGGCGATCCTGACCGAGCCGGTCGCGCCGGAGGCGGACGCGGGCGTGCTCTTCATCGAGCCGCTCGGTCCCGTGCACATGTGCGGGCACGGGGCGATCGCGCTCGGCGCGATGCTGGTGGAGAGCGGGCGCGTGGCCGCCGCCCCGGACGGCGACGCCACCGTGACCCTCGAGACGCCCGCGGGCCTCGTGGCCTGCCGGGTGCGCGTGCAGGCGGGGCGGCCGACATCGGTGACGATCCGCAACGTGCCCGCCTTCTCGGTGGCCCTCGACCGGACGGTGGAGATCGCGGGCCTCGGGGCGGTCCGCTTCGATCTCGCCTACGGCGGGCACTTCTACGCGCTGGTGGAGGCCGCGCCGCTCGGGCTCACGCTCGATCCCAAGGAGGCGCCGCGGCTCGTGGAGATCGGCGAGCGGATCCGGCTCGCCATCGAGGCGACCGTGCCGCTCGTGCATCCCGCGATGCCGGCGGCCCGCGGCCTGCTCTACGTCCAGTTCTACGAGCCGGCGCGGCGGCCCGACGCGCAGTACCGGAACGCGGTGGTGGTGGCCCCCGCGGGTCTCGATCGCTCGCCCTGCGGCACCGGGACCTCCGCGCGGCTCGCCAACCTCCACGCGCGCGGCCGCCTCGGGGTCGGGGAGGGGTTCGGGCACGAGTCCATCATCGGCTCGCTCTTCACCGGGCGGATCGCGGGGCTCACCCAGGTGGCCGGGACCGCCGCGGTGGTGCCCGAGATCACCGGCCGCGCGTGGATGACCGGCCGGTCCACCCTGACGCTCGATCCGAGCGATCCCTTCCCGGGCGGCTTCCTGCTCTAACTGCACGGCGCGGCGGCCCAATTTGTTGACACCCCGACGGCTCGTGTGATGTCCTAACCAGGATGAGCCTCATCCCGCGGGTCGTGGTCAGGCGCTGGCTGGAGACGCTCCTGGCGCTCTTCTCGCTCGCGGTGCTCTACGTGAACCAGCATCGCGAGGCGATGCCGCGCGCCCTCGATCTCAAGGACGACACCAACCTCTCCCTCCTCGATTGGCTCTTCCGGGGCGTGGTGTTCGGCATGATGGGAATCCTGGGATTCTCCGCGCTGGTGGTGGTCTTCTTCCTCGTGTACTCGCCGATCTACCTCATCAACAAGATTCCTCACCTGGTCGGCAAGGGCGGCTGGCTGGACAAGCGCGAGGTCCGCTTCTATCTGGCGTGCTTCGCGCTGGTCTGCCTGCTCGTCAGCCTCTTCGCGTGGTCGAGCGAGGCGTTCACGATGCTCCTCGTCCTGCTCGCCGGCTTCGGTCCCCTCGTCTGGCGCCTCCTGGTGTAGCCTGCTGAGTTGACAGGTTCCGGGCCCCCGCTTATCCTTTTGGGGTATATGGATGAAATCGCGGTCCTGGTGCTGAACTACACTTACGAGCCGCTGCATTTCACCAACGCCAAGCGGGCCATCACGCTGCTGCTCGCGGGCAAGGCCGAGAGCGTCGAGGCGTCGCCCCGGGTGATCCGCTCGCCCTCGCGGAGCTTCCACCTCCCGGCCGTGATCCGGCTCGGGGCCTACATCCGCAAGCCGTTCCTCGAGCGGGTGGCGTTCAACAAGAAGAACATCTTGCGACGGGACGGCTACACCTGCCAGTACTGCTCGCGCCGCGGGGAGAAGCTGACGGTCGACCACGTGGTGCCGCGCTCGCGCGGCGGCCAGACCATCTGGACCAACGTGGTGGCCGCGTGTCTGCGCTGCAACCTGCTCAAGGGCAATCGCACCCTGGAGGAGGCCCGGCTCCGGCTGATCCGCGAGCCGGTGCACCCGCAGTTTCTCTTCTCGGTGCACCTGCTCCGGCACCCGCACGCGACCTCGTTTCTCGACTCGTGGCGGAAGTACCTGGTGGCGGTGCCGTCGACGTCCTGAGCGGTCCCCCGAACCACCCGATGTTGTTCACGCTCGCCTCCGAGTTCGCCCCCTCCGGGGACCAGCCGGAGGCGATCGACCGTCTGGTGTCGATGGTCGGCGCGGGCAGCCCCCACACGGTGCTGCTGGGCGTGACCGGCAGCGGCAAGACCTTCACCCTCGCCAACGTGATGGCGCGTCTCGGCCGCCCCGCGCTGGTGATCTCGCCCAACAAGACGCTCGCGGCCCAGCTCTACAGCGAGTTCAAGGCGTTCTTTCCGGGCAACGCGGTCGAGTACTTCGTCTCCTACTACGACTACTACCAGCCCGAGGCCTACATCCCGCAGTCCGACACCTACATCGAGAAGGACGCACTGGTGAACGACGAGATCGACCGCATGCGGCACTCCGCCACCGCGTCGCTCTTCGAGCGCCGGGACGTGGTGGTGGTCGCCTCGGTCTCGTGCATCTACGGCATCGGCGAGCCCGAGACCTACCACGGCATGCACGTGGCCCTGCGGGCGGGCCAGAGCATGGACCGCGACACCCTGATCCGTTCCCTGGTCGCGGTGCAGTACGAGCGAAACGACTACGACTTCCGGCGCGGGACCTTCCGGGTGCGCGGTGACGTGGTCGAGGTGTTCCCGGCCGCGGCCGAGTCGGAGGCCCTGCGGGTCGAGTTCTGGGGCGACACGGTGGAGCGCCTGATGACCCTCGAGCCGCTCCGGGGCGTGACCACCGGCAGCGTGCCCGAGGTCCGCATCTACCCGGCGAGCCACTACGTGACCCCCGCGGCCCAGCTCGAGCGGGCGATCGAGGGCATCATGGACGAGCTGCGCGAGCGGCTCGGGTTCCTCAAGGCGCGCGGGAAGCTCCTGGAGGCGCAACGGCTCGAGCAGCGCACCCTCTTCGACATGGAGATGCTGCGCGAGCTCGGCTACTGCCACGGGGTCGAGAACTACTCGCGCCACCTCTCCGGGCGCAAGCCGGGGCAGAACCCGCCGACCCTGATGGACTACCTCCCCAAGGACGCGCTGGTCATCCTCGACGAGTCGCACGTCACCGCGCCACAGCTCCGCGGGATGTATCCGGGAGACCGGTCGCGCAAGGAGGCGCTCGTCGAGTACGGCTTCCGCCTGCCGTCCGCGTTCGACAACCGGCCGCTCACCTTCGAGGAGTTCGTGCGCCTCGTGCCCCAGACCCTCTACGTCTCGGCGACCCCGGGGCCCTACGAGCTGGAGAAGGCGGGCGTCGAGCGGAGCGGGGTCGGCCGGGGTCTCGCGGGCGGGACGATGGCGGAGCAGATCATCCGGCCCACCGGGCTCATGGACCCGCAGATCACGGTACGCCCGGCCTCCTCCCAGGTGGACGATCTCATGGCCGAGGTGCGGGCCCGGGCCGAGCGCGACGAGCGGGTGCTGATCACCACGCTCACCAAGCGCATGGCGGAGGACCTCACCGAGTACTACCAGCAGAACGGCCTACGGGTCCGCTACCTGCACTCCGACATCGACACCCTGGAGCGGGTCGCCCTGATCCGCGACCTGCGCCTCGGCAAGTTCGACGGCCTCATCGGCATCAACCTGCTGCGGGAAGGGCTCGATCTCCCCGAGGTCTCCCTGGTCGCGATCCTGGACGCGGACAAGGAGGGCTACCTGCGCTCCGCGACCTCCCTGATCCAGACGTCCGGCCGCGCGGCCCGGCACGTCAACGGCGAGGTCATCATGTACGCCGATACCGTGACCGGCTCGATGCGGGAGGCTCTCGGCGAGACCGAGCGCCGCCGCGTGGTGCAGGGGGCTTACAACCAGGCCCACGGCATCACCCCGGAGTCGGTGCGCCGCTCGATCCGCGACCTCCTCGAGTCGGTGCCGGAGCGCGACTACTACACCGTCGAGGTCGAGCAGGCGCCCGCGACCCAGTGGGAGAGTCCCGCGGCCCTCGCCGCCCACGTGACCGAACTCGAGACCGCGATGAAGGACGCGGCGCGGCGCCTCGACTTCGAGCGGGCCGCCGAGCTGCGGGACCGCATCAAGGCCCTCCGCAAGGTCGATCTCGGAGTATGAAGCCGGGAGTCTGATGCTCTTCAAGTGGGTGCTGATCTTCTTCTTCGCGCTGTCGATCGCGCTCTTCGTGCTCTCGAAGGCCATCGCGTTCATGAACCCGCCGCGCCCCGGCCGCCCGCAGCCGGCCCTGCTGGGGCGCGTCCAGCGCACGCTCACCTGGACGGTGCTCGTGCCCGCGCTCGCCGCGCTGCTCCTGCTCGCGGTCACGCTCCTGCGCCAGCCGCCGTGAGCGCGCCGGGGCGGGCGATGACCCTCGAGGAGAAGATCGACCAGGTCCCGGCGCGGCCCGGCGTCTACCTCTACAAGGACGCCAAGGCCCAGATCATCTACATCGGCAAGGCCGCCTCGCTGCGGAGCCGCGTCCGCTCCTACTTCCAGGAATCGCGCACCCCCGACCCCAAGACCGACGCCCTGGTCGGGCACATCCGCGATCTCGAGTACATCGTCACCGCCAACGAGCTCGAGGCGATGATCCTCGAGTCGACGCTGGTGAAGAAGCATCGGCCCCGCTACAACATCATCCTGCGGGACGACAAGCACTACCCGTTCCTCAAGCTCACCACCAACGAGGAGTTCCCCCGGCTGGTGGTGGCCCGGCGGGTCCAGAAGGACGGGGCGAGCTACTTCGGCCCCTTCTACCCCGCCACCGCGATGCGCGAGACCCTGCGACTGGTGCGCCAGCTCTTCCCGCTCCGCACCTGCCGGATCAAGATCGACGGCACCCTCTCGCGTCCGTGCCTGCAGTACTTCATCCACCGCTGCAACGCGCCCTGCACGGGATGGGAGACCGCGGAAGGCTACGCCAAGACGGTCAAGGACGTGGAGCGCTTCCTCGAAGGCAAGAGCGACGACCTCGCGGCCCAGCTCACCCGCGAGATGGAGACCGCGGCGGAGGAGATGAAGTTCGAGCGGGCCGCGGCCCTGCGCGACCGGGTGCAGGCGCTCCACACGGTGCGGGAGCGGCAGCAGATGATCTCCACCGAGGAGGAGGACCAGGACGTGGTGGGGGTGGTGCGGCAGGGCTCGGAGGCGTGCGTGCAGCTCTTCTTCGTGCGCAAGGGGCGGCTCCTCGGGCGCGAGTCGTTCTTCTTCGAGCGGGTCTCCGGCTGGAGCGACGGCGAGATCCTCTCCGCGTTCATCCGCCAGTTCTACGCGCGCAACGTGGTGCCACCGCCCGAGATCCTGCTCTCGGAGGCGGTTCCCGAGGCGGACCTGACCGTGGAGTGGCTGGTGAAGCGTCGGGGCGGGCGGGTGGAGCTCCAAGCGCCCCAGCGCGGTCGCAAGCGCGATCTGGTGGGAATGGCCGAGGAGAACGCGGCGCTCGCGCTGCAGACGCACCTGCTCGCGCGCGGCAACCGCCAGCAGGTGGTCCTCGAGGACATCGAGCGCTCGCTCGGCCTGCCCGGGCCGCCGCACCGGATCGAGGCCTTCGACATCTCCACCCACCAGGGCAAGGAGACGGTGGCCTCGATGGTGGTGTGGCAGGACGGGGACATGAAGAAGGATGATTACAAGCGATTCAAGATCCGCACCGTCATCGGCACCGACGACTTCGCCTCGATGCAGGAGGTGTTGACGCGCCGCTACGGCCGCGCGCTCGAGAGCGACGGCGTGATGCCCGACCTCATCCTGCTCGACGGCGGGCGCGGCCAGCTCGGGGCCGGGCTCAAGGCGCTCGAGGATCTGGGTCTCGACTACGTCCCGGTGGCCGCGCTGGCCAAGCGCGCCGAGGAGGTCTACACCCCCGACCGGCTGGAGCCCCTCGTGCTCGACATGGGCTCGCCCGCGCTGCAGGCGCTCCAGAAGATCCGGGACGAGGCGCACCGCTTCGCGATCACCTACCACAAGAAGCTCCGCCAGCGGCGGGCCATCGCGTCGGTGCTCGACCAGATTCCCGGGGTGGGGCCGACGCTTCGCACCAGCCTGCTCAAGACGCTGGGCTCGGCCAAGGGGGTCCGGGTGGCCTCGGTGGCGGATCTGGCGTCGGTGCCGAAAATCACCCCGAAGCTGGCGCAACGCATCTATGATTTCTTCCACCCGGCCCCGGGAGAGGGGGAACCTTCCCCGGGGCAGGGGGGTTTACGGTTGGAGACCGAACCGAAAGGAGGTGACGTCAAATGAAGATCCTCATGATGGCGCTCGCGATCGTGGCGTTCGCGGTGGCTCCGGCGCTGGCCAACCAGTGCCCGCTCCTGATCAAGCAGATCCAGGACGCGACGGCCGGCAAGACCGACGACGCATCCAAGAAGGCGAATGCTCTGGCCGCCGAGGCCAAGGCCCTGCACGACTCCGGCAAGCACGCCGAATCGGTGGCGAAGGCAGACGAGGCCGCTGCGGCGATCAACCTCACCCTGAAGAAGAAGTAGGGCGCTCCGCCCCCGGGGGCCGACCCGGCCCCCGGGGAGCCGTTTCTTGCCCTCCCCGCCTAAGCGTGCAAAAATCAGAGCCAATATGGCCCTCGACGAGCGCCCGGACCGCTACCCCTTCCCCCAGATCGAGGCCCGGTGGCAGAAGGCCTGGGCGGACAGCAAGCAGTTCAAGGTGACCGAGGCCCCCGGCCGGCCCAAGTACTACTGCCTGGAGATGTTCCCGTACCCGTCGGGCCGGATCCACATGGGCCACGTGCGGGTCTACGCCATCGGCGACCTCCTGGCCCGCTACAAGTGGATGCGCGGGTTCAACGTGCTGCACCCGATGGGGTGGGACGCCTTCGGCCTTCCCGCCGAGAACGCGGCCATCGACAACGGGGTCCACCCCGCGGTGTGGACCTACGAGAACATCGACAACATGCGCACCCAGCTCAAGCGCATGGGCATCTCCTACGACTGGGACCGCGAGGTGACCACCTGCGATCCCACCTACTACAAGTGGGAGCAGCTGATCTTCATCCGTATGCTCGAGCGGGGCCTCGCCTACCGCCGGCGCTCCCGGGTGAACTGGTGCCCCTCCTGCCAGACCGTCCTCGCCAACGAGCAGGTGGAGGCGGGCCGCTGCTGGCGCTGCGACTCCGAGGTCGTCATCAAGGAGGTCGACGGCTGGTTCTTCAAGATCACCGACTACGCCCAGGAACTGCTCGACTGGTGCGACCGCCTCCCGGGCTGGCCTGAGCGGGTGCTCACCATGCAGCGCAACTGGATCGGCCGCAGCGAGGGGGCCGAGTTCGCCCTGCCGGTGGCGGAGCGTCCCGACGTGAAGATCCCGATCTACACCACGCGGCCCGACACCTCGTTCGGCATGACCTACGCGGTCCTGTCCCCCGAGCACCCCCTGGTCGACACCCTCGTGGCCGACGCGGAGGAGCGGCGGGCGGTCGACGTCTTCCGCGCCGAGGTGGCGCGCGAGTCGGAGATCGAGCGCCTCGCCACCGACCGGCCGAAGCGCGGCCTCCGCCTGCGCGTGCGTGCGGTCAACCCGTTCACCGGGCAGGAGATCCCGCTCTTCCTCGCCGACTACGTGCTGATGGGCTACGGCACCGGCGCGATCATGGCGGTCCCGGGCGAGGACCAGCGCGACTGGGATTTCGCCAAGGCGCACGATCTGCCGATCATCGCCACCGTGAAGCGCCCCGCCGACTGGGCGGACGAGCAGGCGTACACCGGCGACGGGGTGAAGATCAACTCGGGCTTCCTCGACGGGCTCGGCATCGAGGAGGCCAAGCGGAAGGCGATCGACTGGCTGGTCGCGCAGGGGCTCGGCCAGGCCAAGGTCAACTTCCGGCTCCGAGATTGGGGGATCAGCCGGCAGCGCTACTGGGGCGCGCCCATTCCCATTCTCTACTGCGAGAAATGCGGCATGGTGCCCGAGCGCGAAGAGAACCTGCCCGTGGTGCTGCCCCAGAACGTCCAGATCAGCGGCAAGGGCGGCTCCCCCCTCGCGGGAGTGGCGTCCTTCGTCAACGCCACGTGCCCGCGCTGCGGCGGCAAGGCCCGGCGCGACACCGACACCATGGACACCTTCGTGGAGTCGTCCTGGTATTTCCTCCGCTACTGCTCGCCGCACTACGATGAGGGCATGTTCGAGCGCGCCGCCGCCGAGTACTGGATGCCCGTGGACCAGTACATCGGGGGCATCGAGCACGCCGTGCTCCACCTCCTCTACGCGCGCTTCTACACCAAGGTGCTCCGCGACCTGGATCCCATCGCCCTCGACGAGCCGTTTCGCGCCCTCCTGTCCCAGGGCATGGTGATCAAGGACGGCGCCAAGATGTCCAAGTCCAAGGGCAACGTGGTCGATCCCGACGACATGATCCGGCGCTTCGGGGCGGACGCGACGCGGCTCTTCACCCTCTTCGCCGCTCCACCGGAGCGGGACCTCGAGTGGACGGA